>NZ_BAABJO010000057.1:0-29262 GCF_039543345.1 Pseudonocardia adelaidensis
AACGGGCAGGATCAGCGGGAACGACACACCTAACAAAGTACTACTAGTGTCCCGAGTCGGAAGTTCGGTGCGTATATCGGCGGATCCAGGTTCTCGCTGAGTGCGCCGGCGAGCCGGCCTCGTACCGCGACTCGGGACACTAGGACGCCAGCTCGTTCTGCGCCGGGCTCCAGCGGAGGTTGTGCCAGGTTCGGAACGCCCCGGGACGGTTGGTGATGACCCCGTCCACGCCCGCGACACCGGCCGCGCCCCACTCGTCGGGCTCGTCGAGCGTCCACGGGTAGACGCTGTAGCCGGCCTCGCGGAGCCGGGCCGCGAGGCCGGGCATCTCGATGGGGAGCCTGCCGATCGGGTTGCAGCCCGCGACCTCGAGCTCCACCAGCCGCTCCATCAGGCCGTCGAGGCCCCTGCGCCCGATCACGAGCAGCGCCCGCGGCAGGTCGGGGGCGACGTCCCGGGCCGCCGCGACCGTCTCCTCCTCGAAGCCCTGCAGGATCGTCCGGTCAGCGAGCCCGTACCGGCGCAGGGTGGCCACCGGCCCGTCCATCTGCGCGGCGGTCCAGCTGCCCTTGAACTCCACGAGCCAGCCGACGCCCGGGTGGGCGGCACCCCACTCGGCGGCCTCGTCGAACGTCGGCACCCGGGCACCGGCGAACCCGGACCCGAACCAGCTGCCGGCATCGGCGGCCCCGAGCGCGTCGGAGCTGGTGAGGGCCACGTCCGCGTCGATGCCGGTGGTCCGGAGCGTCGACGCGTCGTGGATGATCACGGGCACGCCGTCGGAGGTGATCCGCACGTCGATCTCGATGAGATCGCTCCCGGCGGCGACGGCGGCGTCGAAGGCCGCGAACGTGTTCTCCGGGGCCTTCGACGAGTCGCCGCGGTGGGCGATGGTGCGGATGCGGCCCGGTTCGGGGCGCAGGGACTCGGGGAGCCGGTCGCTCGGCCTAGATGTAGCGGGCAACGTTCTGCTCGTACGAGGTCTTGATCTCCGCGGCGGCGGCGGAGAACGCGGTGGCCGGGTTCTCGTTCTGCAACATGATCCGTTCGATGGCGGTGGTGAGGTACTGGTCGCCCGACGGTACGAACGCGCGGGCCCAGTCCTGCACGCGGGTGGTCGCGAGCTGGTCGACGGCGGTGCGGGCCTGCGGGGTCTTGGCGAACACGGCCTGCATGTCCGGGCGGTCGATCGCGGAGGTGCGGACCGGCATGTAGCCGGTGCCTGCCGAGAAGTTCGCGGTCTGCTCGGCGTCGGTGAGGAACTTCAGGAACATGCCGGCCGCGAGCTGCTGCTCGGGCGACTTGGCCGAGGCGATCGCCATCCCGGTGCCGCCCGTCGGGCAGCCGGGCCCGGCCGGGCCCTTCGGCAGGAAGCCGGTGCCGACCTCGAACTGCGCCTGCGCCAAGATGCCGCGCAGCGAGCCCGTGGAGGCCATCGTGCAGGCGGTGACGCCCGCCGAGAAGTCCGCGACGTACCCGTCGTCGCCACCGACGGACACGGCTGCGAACTTCTTGTCGTTGACCATGGAGCGCAGGTACTCCCCCGCGTCCAGGGTCTCCGGCTTGTCGAGGGTGAGCGTCCACTCCTGCGAGTACGCCCCGCCCCGGCCCCACATGAAGTTGCAGAACCACCAGGCCGTCCACGACGTGCCCGGGCCGAGCCCCAGCGGCGGCCTGCCGACGGCCTGCGCGAGCGCGGGCGCCCACTGCTCGAACTCGTCCCAGGTCTCCGGGGCGCGGTCGGGCAGGCCGGCGCGCTGCCAGACGTCGCGGTTGTAGTAGAAGAGCGGCGTGGACCGGGCGTAGGGCAGCGCCCAGTGCCGGCCGTTGAACGCGTAGTCGTCGTAGAGCGTCCGGTTGAAGTCGGCCGTGTCGATCTGCAGGTGCTGCGCCAGCCCCTCGAGCGGGATGATCTGGCCGTTGATCATGTAGCGGAACCACCAGACGTCGCTGGCGCCCACCAGGTCGGGGGTGTTGTCCGTGCCGGCGGCGGCCTGGAACCGCTGGGCGACCTCGTCGTAGTTCTTGCCCGCGGTGACCAGGTTGACGGTGATCCCCGGGTTCTGCTCCTGGAACCGGCGGATGTACTCCTTCTCCAGCTCGATCGAGGTGCCCGGGTGGTTGCTCCACCAGGTGATCTGGGGGGCCGGCTGCACGCCGGACCAGTCGATGTCGGCCTGTGCCGCGCCGCCCGACTCGGAGATCGTCGGGCCGCCGCACGCCGCCAACGCGGCCGAGCCGCCCAGCAGGGCGCCCAGGCGCAGCAGCCCGCGCCGGGACAGTTCGGGTCTGGTCATGTCCAGCCTTCCGGGAGAGTGGGGTTCAGCCGGTGACGGCGCCGGCGACCAGCCCGGCGACGATCCGGCGCTGGAGGAGGAAGAAGACGGCGAGCACGGGCACGGTGACCAGGACGGTGCCGGCCATGATCACGCCCCAGTCGGGGACGCCGTCGAAGTTCATCAGCAGGGTCAGCCCGACCGGGAGCGTCATCATCTCCGGCCGGTCGATCACCAGCAGCGGCCAGAGGTAGTCGTTCCACTCGGTGACGATCGAGACGAGCCCGACGGCCGCGATCGTGGGGCCGGAGAGCGGTACGACGAACCGCCACAGCCGCCGCCAGTGCCCGGCACCGTCGATCTCGGCCGCCTCGAGGATGGAGCGCGGCAGGGTCAGGAAGTGCTGGCGGAACAGGAACGTGCCGAACGCGCTCGCCAGGCCGGGCATGATCAGGCCCTGGTAGGTGTTGAGCCAGCCGAGCTGGGCCACCAGCGCGTAGTTCGGGATGAGCACGATCTGCTGCGGCACGAGCAGCGCGCACACCACCACGTAGAAGAAGAACCGGCGGAACGGGATGTCCACGAACACCAGCGCGTACGCCGTCATGAGGCCCAGCAGCATCTTGAGCCCGGCACCGAACACGGTGGCGATCGTGCTGTTGACGAAGAACGCGCCGAACGGCACCGTCTGCGTGGCCGTGCCGTAGTTGGTGGGGGCGAGGGAGTCCGGCAGCCACTGGATCGGCAGGCGGTAGAGCTCGTCCATGCCCTTGAAGCTGGCGAGCGTCATCCAGACCAGCGGCAGGATCATCACGGCCACCGCGATCGCCATCGTGAGGTAGCCGCCGACGGCGGGCCGCGGGCGGCGCGGCGAGTCGACGATCATGAGTAGTGCACCTTCCGCTCCACGAAGCGCAGCTGCACCACGGTGATGGCGAAGAGCACCAGGAACAGGATCGTGGCGATCGCCGACGAATAGCCGGCCCGCCCGTTCGCGAACCCCTCGAGGTAGATCGAGTACATCATCGTGGTCGTTCCCTCGAGCGGCCCGCCGTCCGTCATCGCACGGATGATGTCGAAGGACTGCAACGACGTCAGCAATGTGGTGATGCTGAGGAAGAAAGTGGTGGGCCCGAGCAGTGGGAGCACCACGGAAAGGAACGACCGGATCGGTGAGGCACCGTCCAGGGCGGCCGCTTCGAGCAGATCCCGGGGCACCGCCTGCAATCCCGCGAGGTAGATGAGCGCCACGTACCCGACGTTCTTCCACAGGTACACGATGATGATCATCACCAATGCCCACTGCGGGTCGGTGTACCAATCCGGCGAGCCGATGCCGACGGCGTTCAGGAGCGCCGACAGCACGCCGAAGTTCGGGTCGAACACGAACAGCCACAGCAGACCGACCGCCACACCGGAGAGCACGTAGGGGGCCACGACGATCGTGCGGGCCGCGCCTCGGAAGCGCAGCTTCCGGTTCAGCAGGACCGCGAGCAGCAGGCCGAGCACCATCCCCCCGCCCACCGTGGTGAGCGTGAAGATCGCCGTGATGGCGAGCATTCGCGCGGTGCCGGGGTCGGAGAAGAAGTCGGCGTAGTTGGCGAGGCCCACCGGGATCGCCGTCGGCGAACCGAGGTTCCACTGCAACGTCGAGAGGAAGAAGGACTGCAGCAGCGGCCGATAGGTGAACACCACGAGCAATGCGATGTTCGGGCCGGCGAGAACGGCGAAGAGCAGCCAGTTCCGCAGCTGGTTGCGGCGGCGGGAACGCGGCCGGGAACGCGGTGCCCGGTGCGTCCCGACCCGCCGGACCGGCGCGTCCGGCGGGGTGGTTGCGGTGGCCATGGCCGGGGGAGGTCCTCCGTTTGTCGGTGCGCGCACACACTAAGCCGCCGGCGCGGCCGTATCGAGCACACCGCCACCGGCGTCCGATTTGCACGGGAGAACGTCAGGTTCCGTTCACGTGCGGTTCCCCCGATCCCTGCACAGTTCATCCGGGCGTCACCAGAAAGACAGCCGGAGATCTGGATCACGGACCTTACAGGGCAGCGCCCACCCTCGCTACTGCCATGATCGCGAGGGCGCCCAGCTCCTCGGCGCGCCCGGCGTCGAACCGCTGCTGCGGCGCCGAGACGGCCAGCGCGCCCACCGGCCGGCCGGTCCCGTCGACCACGGCCGCCGCCACCGCGCCCACCCCGGCGCGCCAGCTCGACTCCGCCACCGCGTAGCCCCGCGCGCGCACCGCTCGCAGCTCGGCGACCAGCTCGTCCGGATCGGTGATCGTCTGCGCGGAGAAGCGTTCGAGCCCGTCGCCGAGCAGCGCCCGTGCCTCGGCCTCCGGGAGCCGGGAGAGCACGGCCCGGCCGCTGCAGCTCGCGTGCAGCGGCACCGGCGTGCCCAGCCGCACCCACGTGCGCACCGGTTCCGGGCTGTCCAGCCGGTCGATCACGACGAGCGCGGCCGGGCCGGCGGCGGAGGCGACGGCGTGCTCGGGGCTGAAACCGACCAGGTGGATCGTCTCCCGGGTCGCGTCCCGCAGCTCCTGCATCACGTCGAGCGCGGCCTCCCGCAGCCCGTGCTCGGGCGCCCCGCGCAGCCCGACGGCGACGGCCCGCCCGGTGAGCACCCAGCGCTGCGGCTCGCCGGGCGCCGCGCTGATCCAGCCCGCCTCCCGGAGGCTGACCAGGCAGCGCTGCACCGTGCTCTTCGGCACCCCGGTGGCGCGCGCGATCGCGGAGACCCCGGCGGGCTGCAGCTCGGACACCGACTCCAGCACGCGCAGCGCCGTGCGGACCACGCGCATCCCGGGGGCCGGGACCGGCTCGGAGGGCGCACTGCTCATCAGAGGTCTCCCCTTGACAGTCGTCGAGGCCGTCCCCGATGGTGGCACGACCTCGGACCGTAAGGTGGAACGTGTGCCGTGAGACGGCACGGATGGTGGGTGCAACGATGACCGGCTTACCCCTGGACGGGATCACGGTCGTCGGCCTGGAGCAAGCCGTGGCCGCCCCGTTCGCCACCCGCCAGCTCGCCGACCTCGGCGCACGCGTGATCAAGATCGAGCGCCCGGACGGCGGCGACTTCGCCCGCGGCTACGACACGGTCGTGGGCGGCGAGTCGAGTGCGTTCGTCTGGCTCAACCGCGGCAAGGAGTCGGTGCAGCTCGACCTCGCCGACGGTGAGGGGCTCGCGACGCTGCACCGGTTGCTCGCCCGCGCCGACGTCCTCGTCGCCAACCTGGCCCCGGCCGCGCTGGAGCGCCGCGGGCTCACCCCCACCGCGCTCGCCCCCCGCCACCCGCACCTGATCACCTGCCTCGTGAGCGGCTACCCGCCGGGCGGACCGTCGGAGCGCAAGAAGGCCTACGACGCGCTCGTGCAGGCCGAGGCGGGGTTGATGTCGCTCACCGGGCACCCCGCCGCGCCCGCGAAGGTGGGCATCTCGATCGCCGACATCGCCGCGGGCTGCTACGCCTACAGCGGCGTGCTCGCAGCGCTCCGGCACCGCGACCGCACCGGTGAGGCGCTGCCGGTGCGGGTCTCGCTCTTCGGCGCGCTCACCGAGTGGATGGCCTACCCGCTCTACTACACCGCGCACTCCGGGGCCGCGCCGGTGCCGATGGGCACCGCGCACCCGACGATCGCCCCCTACGGGGCCGTGACGGCGGGCGACGGGCGGTCGGTCATGATCGCTGTGCAGAACGAGCGCGAGTGGGCGCGCCTCGCCACCGACGTGCTGGACGAGCCCGGGCTCGCCACCGACCCGCGGTTCGCGTCGAACTCGCAGCGCGTCGCCCACCGCGGCGACCTGGACGCCGCGCTCACGGCCGCGTGCGCCCGCCTCCCCGCCGACGTCCTGGTCGAGCGGCTCGACGCCGCCGGGATCGCATGGAGCCGGCTCACCGAGCTGGCCGACCTCGAACACCACCCCGAGCTCGCGCCCGCGGCGCGCTGGCTGCGCACGCCGACGCAGGCGGGTGAGGTGCGCACGCTGCGACCGCCCGGTGCACCGGGCGACCGGGTGGCCGCGGGCGGCGCCGTGCCCGCGCTCGGCGCGCACACCGCCGCCGTGCTCGCCGAGCTGGCAGAAGGGCTGGCAGAAGGGCTGGAGGAGGAGCAGTGACCGTCCACACCGGGTGGCAGGGCCGGTTCTACGAGGACTTCGTGGTCGGCGACGTCTACGAGCACCCGCTCGGGCGCACCGTGACCACCACCGACAACATCTGGTTCACCCTCCTCACCCAGAACACCGCGCCGCTGCACTTCGACCACGAGTACGCCAAGCGAACCGAGTTCGGGAAGCCGCTGGTCAACTCGACCTTCACGCTGTCGCTCGTCGCGGGCCAGAGCGTCACCGACGTCTCGCAGAACGTCTTCGCGAACCTCGGCTGGGGCGAGATCACGCTGCCGAACCCGGTGTTCGAGGGCGACACGATCCGCTCCCGCTCCACCGTGGAGGCGGTGCGGGAGTCCCGGTCGCGCCCGGGGCTCGGCGTCGTCACCGTGCGGACGACGGGCCTCAAGCAGACCGGCGAGGTCGTCATCGAGTTCACCCGCACCCTGCTCGTCTACAAGCGTGGGCACGGCCCCCGTGCGGAGGGTTCATGACGGAGAAGGCCGAGCTGCGCAAGGACCTGCGCGGGCTCATCGACCGGATCTGCGCCGACTACCCCGACGCCTACTGGCGCGAGGTCGACGAGGCGCGCCGCTACCCCGAGGAGTTCGTCGACGCGCTCACCGGCACCGGCTGCCTCGGCGCGCTCGTCCCCGAGGAGTACGGCGGGCTGGGCCTGGGGCTGGGCGACGCGTCGGTGCTGCTGGAGGGGATCAACGCCAACGGCGGCAACGCCGGGCCGGTGCACGCGCAGCTCTACACGATGGGCTCGGTGCTGCGGCACGGCAGCGAGGAGCAGAAGCGCCGCTACCTGCCGGGGATCGCCGCCGGCGAGCTGCGGCTGCAGGCCTTCGGCGTCACCGAGCCGACCGCGGGCACCGACACCACGAGCATCCGCACCACCGCCCGCCGCACCGACGACGGCTACGTCGTCAACGGGCAGAAGGTGTTCATCTCCCGCGTGCAGCACTCCGACCTCATGTTGCTGCTCGCCCGCACGACGCCGCGCGAGGAGGTGGCGCGCAGGTCCGAGGGGCTGTCGCTGTTCCTGCTCGACCTGCGCGAGGTCGAGGGCGTCGAGCTGCGGCCGCTGCGCACGATGGTCAACCACGAGACCAACGAGGTCTTCCTCTCGGACGTGCACATCCCCGCCGACGCGCTCATCGGCGAGGAGGGCAAGGGCTTCCGCTACGTGCTCGACGGGATGAACGCCGAGCGCATCCTCATCGCGTCCGAGTGCATCGGCGACGGGCGCTGGTTCGTCGAGCGCGCGAGCCGCTACGCGAGCGAGCGCGAGGTGTTCGGCCGGCCGATCGGCCGGAACCAGGGTGTGCAGTTCCCGATCGCGCGGGCCCACATCCACGTCGAGGCCGCCGACCTCATGCGCTGGAAGGCGGCCGACCTGTTCGACGCCGGGCAGCCCTGCGGCGCGGAGGCCAACATGGCCAAGCTGCTCGCGGCCGATGCCTCCTGGGAGGCGGCCGACGTCGCGCTGCAGACGCACGGCGGGTACGGCTTCACCGCGGAGTACGACATCGAGCGCAAGTTCCGCGAGACGCGCCTCTACCAGGTGGCGCCGATCTCCACCAACCTGATCCTGTCCTACGTGGGCGAGCACGTCCTCGGGATGCCAAGATCATTTTGACCGGTCGCCCCGACACATCGACGGAGGAGCAACGGTGGTCCCCCAGTACGGCCTCGTCCTGTGCAGCCAGTTCCCGCCCGGCGACGACGCGGGAGCGCGCTTCGCCGAGCAGGTGGAGCAGGTGCACCACGCCCGCGACCACGGCTTCACCTCGGTCTGGGCCACGCAGCACTACCTGGCCGAGGAGGTGCAGTACCTGCACCCGCTCGCCGTGCTGGGCAGGCTGATCCCCGAGACCGGCGACCTGCGCATCGGCACCGCGATCACGCTGATGGCGCTCGCGCACCCGGTGGACCTCGCCGAGCAGCTCGCGACGCTGGACATCCTGTCCGGCGGGCGGCTCGTCCTCGGCGCGGGCCTCGGCTACCGCGACGTCGAGTTCGACGCGTTCGGCGTGCCGCGCGACCGGCGGCTGCGCCGGTTCCGCGAGAACCTCGACCTGGTCCGGCGGCTGTGGACGGAGGACGAGGTGCACTTCGAGGGTGACACGGGGCGGCTCGACGGCATCCGGCCGCTGCTGCGCCCGGTGCAGCGTCCGCACCCGCCGATCTGGCTCGCCGGGCACACCGAATCGGCCCTCGGCCGGACCGCGCGCACCGGGCTGCCGTGGGTCGCCGCGGCCGCGCACGTCGACGCCGACTACCTGCGCACGCAGGCCGCGTTCTTCCGGGAGCGGTGCGCCGAGCACGGCCACGACGCCGAGATCAACGTGATCCAGGAGGTGTACGTCGGCGTTACCGACGACGAGGCCGTCGAGGACGTCCGGGAGGCGCTCGCCGCGAAGTACCGGACGTACCAGGCATGGGGGCAGGACAAGATCCTGCCGGAGTCGCAGAGCTTCGACCGGGAGTTCGACGAGCTGCGCCGCGGCCGGTTCGTCCTCGGCGGGCCGCGGACCTGCCGGGACCGGCTCGCCGAGCTGATCGAGACGGTCGGCCCGACCCACGTCCTGCTCCGGCCGCAGTGGCCCGGCCTCCCCCACGAGCGGGTCATGGCGAGCCTGCGCCGCCTGACCGACGAGGTGCTGCCCGCGCTGTCGGGGGTGACGGCGTGACCGCGTTCGGGCGGCGGGCCTTCCTCGCCGCCGCCGGGCTGGGCGTGGCCGGACTCGCCGGCTGCGCCCGCGCCGAGGCGGCCGGGGTCGAGACCGTCACGACGGCCACGTACATCCCGAAGTCCTACGACGACCTCTACCCCGGCATCCAGGCGTTCATGGACACCCTCGCCACCGCCAGTGGGGGCCGCCTGAGCTGCGACATGTTCAACTCAGGCGCGCTGCTCGGGGCCGAGCAGCTCCTGCCGGGCCTGCTGCTCGGCGTCGCGGACGTGATGTTCCAGACCAGCTCGTACGTCTCGTCGAGCTACCCGATCCTCGGGGCGATGGAGCTGCCGTTCGGCGCAGAGGACTACGCGAAGCAGCGCCGCGCCCTCGACCCCAACGGCCCACTGTTCCCGCTGGTCAACGAGCAGCTCGCGGCGCAGGGCGTGCGTGTGCTCGGGGGGATGCCCTGCACGTTCGAGTACCTCTGGACGGTGGGCAGGCCGATCCTCGCACCCGACGACGTCCGCGGCCTGCGCATCCGGGTGGCCGGCGAGATCGAGGGCGAGACGGTCAAGGCGCTGGGCGGCGCGCCGGTGTTCATGGGCTCGTCGGAGGTCTTCGAAGCCCTCGAGCGCGGCACCATCGACGGGCTGATGAGCTACCTCGGCACCGTCGTGTCCCGCGACCTGCAGGAGATCGTCCGGTACGGCACGCGGGCGCACTTCGGCGCCTACACCGTCGACGCCTACTGCCGCACGGACTGGTACGACGGCCAGCCGCCCGAGCTGCGCGCGGCGCTCGACGAGGCGGGCCGCACGCTCTACCGGGACGGCACCGAGGTCATGGTCGGTGTGCACGAGGGCGAGTACCTGAAGGCCGTCCTGGACGGCGGGGTCGAGATCGTGGAGCCCGGCGGCGCGGAGCTCGAGGCGTTCCGGGCGGCGGTCGCACCGGTGTACGGGCGGTGGGAGCACCTGATCGGCGATCCCGCGGTGTCCGACCGGGCCGTCGCGCTCATCAACGAGGCGTAGGAGAACAAGTGTCCGCAACCCGCCGGGCCGTGCTGGCCTGCACGAGGGCGATGGCGGTCGTCGCGATGGTCGTCGTCGCGGTGATGATGCTGACGATCAGCTACGACGTCGCCGCCCGCTACCTGTTCGCCGCGCCCACCGACTGGGCCTACCCGCTCAACTCGACGGGCGTGCTCGTCGCGACCGTGCTCGCCGTGCCGCACCTGTACGCAACGGGCGGCCACATCTCGATGGACCTGGTCCACCGCGCCCTCCCCGAGCGCGCCCGCCGCGTCGCCGACGTGGTCACGACCGCGGCCACGGCCTTCCTCGGGCTGGTGCTCGCGATCACCGCGTTCCGCTCGATGACCGTGGCCTACGCCGGCGGGCTCAGCGGGGCCGGCACGTTCAACATCCCGCTCTGGGTGCCCGACTTCGTGCTGTTCGTCTCCGGGGTGTTCCTGGTGCTGGTGGCGCTGCTGTTCCCGGCGACGCCGCCGGAGGCCGACACACCGGCCGCGGTGCCCGGCGACGTCACGGTGCGGACCGATGCGCAGGGGGTGGCGTGATGGGCGACGGCATGATCGTCGCGCTCGCGGTGGTGCTGCTGCTGGTGCTCATCGCGCTGCGCACCCCGATCTTCGTGGCGCTCGGCGTCGCGGGGGTCGCCGGGCTGCTCGGGCTGGGCGGGTTCACCGGCCTGGAGCTCGTCCCGCTCGCGCTGGTCTCCCAGCTGCAGGAGTACGCGCTGGTGGCCGCGCCGCTCTACATCCTGCTCGGCGAGGCGCTCGCCGTGAGCGGGCTGGGCCGCGACCTCTTCGCCGCCGCGCACCGCTGGTTCAACCGCGTGCCCGGCGGGCTGGGCGCGTCGGCCGTCGGGGCGTCGACACTGTTCGGCGCGATGTCCGGTGTGAGCATCTCCTCGGTCGCGGTGATCGGGCGGATGGCCGTGCCGGAGATGCTCGAGCGCGGGTACCGGCCGGCGTTCGCGAGCGGCGCCGTCGCCGCGTCCGGTGCGCTGGCGATGCTGATCCCGCCCAGCCTGATGTTCATCCTCTACTCGTCGGTCACGGGCGAGAGCGTGGCCGACCTGTTCGCGGGCGGCCTGGTCCCCGGCCTGCTGCTGGCCGCGATGATGATCATCTACGTGGTGGTGCGCGCGAAGGCGGCCCCGGAGAACGCGCCGGTCGACCCGGACCGCTTCACCTGGCGCGACCGGCTCGGCGCACTCGGCCGGATCTCCCCCGCGCTGCTGCTGATCCTGCTCGTGCTCGGCTCCATCTACACCGGCATCGCCACCCCCACCGAGGCCGCGGCCGTCGGCGCGCTCGCCGCGTTCGCGGTCACCGGTGCGATCTACCGCAAGCTCGGCTGGGCCAACCTCAAGCGCATCTTCGTCTCGACCGCGCAGGTCACCGCGGCGATCCTCGCGATCGTCGGCGCAGCGTTCGTGTTCACCCAGATGCTGGTGCTCGCCCGCGTGCCGGACGCGTTCACCGCGTTCATCGTCGGACTCGACGTCCCGCCCACCGTGATCCTCATCGGGATCATGATCGTGCTGATCCTGCTCGGGTGCCTCGTCGACGCCGCGTCGCTGCTGCTCGTCGTCACCCCGATCCTGGTGCCCGCGATCGAGGAGCTCGGCTACGACCCGCTGTGGTTCGGCGTGCTGCTGGTGGTCAACCTGGAGATCGCGGTGATCACGCCGCCGGTCGGGCTGAACCTCTACACCATGAAGTCGGTGGTGCCCGAGCTCGACCTCGCCGACATCTTCCGGGGCATCGCCCCGTACGTCGCGATCGAGCTGCTCCTGCTCGTGATCATGATCGCGTTCCCGCAGCTGGCAACGTTCCTCCCGGAGGCGATCGGATGACCCGTATCGCCGACCTCGCGGACTGGGCGTGCGACGCCCGCCCCGGCCCCGCCGACATCGAGCTCGCGCGCCGCGCGCTCGTCGACACCGTGGCCGTCACCCTCGCCGCGGTGGACGAGCCCGTCGCCGGGTGGACCGCCGGTTCGGAGGCGGCGCTGCGCTGGGCCGCGGTCGGGCACGTCCTCGACTTCGACGACGTGCACCTGCCGTCCACCTCGCACGTCAGCGTGGTGTGCACGGCGGCCGCGCTGGCCGCGGGCGGCGGCGCCCGCGAGTACCTGGCCGCGGCCGGGGTGATGGCCCGCCTCGGCGCAGCGCTCGGCTGGGAGCACTACCGCGCGGGCTGGCACGCCACCTGCACGGCGGACGACCCGGCGGCCGCCGTCGCCGCAGGCCTCGCGCTCGGCCTCGACGCGGGCGGCCTCGCCAGGGCGCTCGCGCTCAGCGTGCCGGCCGCGGGCGGCGTCCAGCGCGCGTTCGGCACCGGCGCCAAGTCGCTGCAGGTGGGCTTCGCGGCGGCCGCGGGAGTGCGCGCCGCGCACCTGGCCGCGGCCGGCGCGTCCGCCGACCCCACCGCCCTCGACCAGTGGTTCGGGCTGGTGGGCGGCGCGGGCCCGGTGCAGCTGGACGGGCCCCTCGTCCCGGAGGGGCTCGCGATCAAGCTGCACCCCTGCTGCTACGCGCTGCAGCGCCCGATCTCGGCGGCGCGCGCGCTCCCGCCCGCGCCGGCCGAGGAGGTGTCCCGCATCCACGTGCGCACCCCGGCCGTCGCGCTCCAGCCGCTGATCCACGACCGGCCGCGCACCGGGCTGGAGGGCAAGTTCTCGCTGCAGTACGCCGTGGCGGCCGCGCTGCTCGACGGCTTCCCCGGCGCCGCCAGCTTCACCGACCCCGCCGTCGACCGGCCGGAGGCGCAGCGGCTCGTGCGGTGCGTCGAGGTCGAGGCGGAACCGGGCGGCACCGGGATCCTCGCGGGCGACGTCCTGATCCGGCGCGAGCGCGCCGGCGGCACGGTCGACGAGGCCCGCCTCGACGTCCCCGACGGCCACCCGCTGCGCCCGCCGACCGACGACGACCTCGCCCGGAAGGTCACCGACTGCGTCGGAGTCGACCGCGCGGCGGAGGTGCTCGCCCTCGACTGGCCCGGCGCCGCCGCGCTCCTGCACCGCGTCCTCCCCGGAGGAGCGGTGGGTTAGGAGCGGCGCAGCACGATCCCCCGCACGAACGCGGCCTGCCCGGCGTGCTGGGCGCAGTCGTCGATCACGCTCACCAGGCGGACGCCGAGCGTGACGGGCGGGTCCCACGCCTCGTCCACCACGCGGTCGAGGTCGGCGTCGGTGAGGCCACCCACGTACTCCGTCGTCCGCGCCGCCACCGCGTCGTAGTAGCCGGTGAGCAGGTCCGGCGAGTCCACCCGCACCTGCGCGACGTCGTCCGATGAGTGGCCGTACCCGATCGAACCCACCCTGAAGGGGAGGGCGAACCGGTCCGCCCAGCCCTCCGTGGTCCACACCTGATCGCTGCCGGCCACCCCCGCCACGTGGTCGTCCTGCACGCGGGACAGGTGCCAGACCAGCCAGGCGATCGAGTTCGCCTCGGCATCGACACGGTGGGCGAGCTGCTCCGCGGACAGCCCGTCGACGGCGGCGTGCACCTCCTCCCCGATCCGGGAGAACGCGTCGGTCAACAAGGCGGCAACATCCACACGACGACCCTACGGGCGCGAGAGGCGCGTGTGTCCACCGGTGACCCGGTGTGACCAGCGGTCACACCTTTTCCGGCGGAGGATGATCACGCTAAGGTCGTGCGGCGCATCTACGGGTGGCTGGAGGAGGAGCGGTGGACGAGCAGCCGCCCGCCGTCGACCTGTCCCGTGCCTCCGTCGCCCGCGTGTACGACCACCTGCTGGGCGGCAAGGAACACCTCGACGTCGACCGGCGCGCCGCCGACGCGATGCGCAACGTCGTCCCCGAGGTCGGCGAGATCGCCAAGGACAACCGCTCCTTCCTGCGCCGCGGCGTGTCCTACCTGGTGCGCGAGGCCGGGATCCGGCAGATCGTCGACATCGGCTCCGGGCTGCCGGGCGGCGGCAACGTCAGCGAGGTGGCCCACGCCATCGACCCCGACGTGCACGTGGTGTACGTCGACAACGACGCCGTCGTGCTGGCCCACGCCAGGGCGCTGCTCGCGACGAACGAACGCACCGCCGTGGTCACGGCCGACCTGCGCCGACCGGACTCGCTCTTCGAGGAGGTCTCCGCGCTGGAGATCTTCGACCCCGACGCACCGTTCGCGGTGCTGCTCTCCGGGGTGGTGCACCACCTGTCCGACGACGACGACCCGGACGCGATCGTGGCCGCCATCCGGCGACGGCTCTCACCCGGCAGCCACCTGCTCCTGTCGCACTTCCTGTACGACGACGACTCGCGCGCCTACGCACTCGAGCGCGCGTTCCTCCACGGCGGGCTCGGCTCGGGCCGCTTCCGCACCTGGAAGGAACTGCACGGCTACTTCACCGGGCTCGAGCTCGTGCCTCCGGGCCTGGTCTACGCGAACGACTGGCGACCCGACCGGACCACGCCGGCCGGGAGCCCGGTGCGCACGCTCCACGTCGGCGGGATCGGGCGCAAGCCGTGACCGCCGGGCCGGCACCGACCGGGTGAGGTCAGGCCGTCAGGTCGTCGAACTCGCCGTCCTTCGCGCCCGCGACGAACGCGGCGATCTCGGCCCGCGTGTACACCAGCGCCGGCCCCTCTGGGTCACGGGAGTTGCGCACCGCGACGGCACCGCTGTCCAGCGCGGCCACCTCGATGCAGTCACCGCTCGGGTTGCTCGCGCTGCTCTTGCGCCACGTGACGGAGCCGAGCTGATCCGCCGGGATGCCGTTGTCCTCGATCTGGTGCATTTGCGCCTCCCCGATGCCCTGACAAAACGTCCGCGCCGAATGTACTTGCATCCGCGCTTGCATCCGCAAGCCGGAGTGGGGACACTCCTAGCCATGGGCAGTGGCGATCAGGCGGGTCGGCGCTCCGTCGACACGATCACCGTCACCTGCACCATCGACTCCCGCGCCCACGAGGTGCCCGACGCGGAGCTCGCCGCGGCGGCCCGGCGCAGCGACGGCCACTACCAAGCGCTCTGCGGCCACATGGTCGCCGCGGCGCCCATGGTCGAACCGGACGGGCAGCCGTGCCTGCTGTGCACCGCGATCCTCGAGCGCACCCAGGCCACCCGCCGCGGCACGCGGCAGCGCATCCTCGGCTGACTCCCACCCTGCAACGAACACCTCCCAGCCAACACCGCCTCGGCAGCGAACAGCACCCGCCCGGGCAGGGCGGGTGCTGCCGCCGGGCGGGGCGAACCCCGACCGGATGCGCCCGCGGCCGGGGGGATCACCGCGGACGCCTGGTTGACTCCGCGCCCGCTGCCCGTTCGTTACGCCCGGACGAGCAGGTTCCCGCTCACCGATCAGCGGTTGGTACGGGTGGGTGGCACGGACCACAGTGTCGAACAGGGGATCTCGACACCGGGGATCTCGACACCGCGGAACTCGGCACCGCGGAAATCGACACCGGGGGAAGCGCACCCCTCGAGAAGGAGGATCCGTGACCGCCATCGGAGAGCGCCCGTCCACGACCGTCACGCACCCGCTCGAGCCGCTCTCGGCCCCGGAGATCAGCGCAGCGGCGGCCGTGCTGCGCGACGCCGGCCACATCGGCCCGACCTCTCGGTTCGTCTCGCTCGTGCTCCGCGAGCCGGAGAAGGGCGCGCTGCTCGCGTTCGAGGCCGGCGGCGCACCCGTGCCCCGGGAGGCCGCCGCGATCGTGCTCGACCGGTCCGACGGGCGCACCTACGAGGCCACCGTCTCCCTGACCGACTCCGCCGTCACGCGCTGGGAGCACGTGCCCGGCGTCCAGCCGCAGGTGATCCTCGAGGAGTTCTTCGCCTGCGAGGCGATCGTCAGGTCCGACCCTTCCGTGCAGGACGCGCTGAGGGCGCGCGGCATCACGGAGTTCGACGGCCTGATGGTCGATCCGTGGTCGGCGGGGCACTACGGCGACGAGGAGGAGGGGCGCCTGGTCCGTGCCCTCGCCTGGGTCAAGATCGGTGGGCCCGACGACAACGGCTACGCCCACCCCGTCGAGAACCTGGTGGTCTACGTCGACCCGCTCGCCGGGCGGGTCGTGAAGATCGAGGACCACGGCGTCGTGCCGATCCCGCAGCAGCCGGGCAACTACACCGCAGACGACGTGACGCCGCGGACCGGCCTCAAGCCCATCTCGATCACGCAGCCGGAGGGCACGTCGTTCCAGGTGGACGGGCACGAGGTGCGCTGGCAGAAGTGGCGGTTCCGCATCGGGTTCACCCCGCGGGAGGGCCTGGTGCTGCACACGGTGCGCTACACCGACACGAACGGACCGGGCGGCGACCGCGAGCGGCCGGTGCTGCACCGCGCGTCGCTGTCGGAGATGGTGGTGCCCTACGGCGACCCGGCGCCGACGCACCGGCGCAAGAACGCGTTCGACGCGGGCGAGTACAACATCGGCACCCTCGCCAACCCGCTCGAGCTCGGCTGCGACTGCCTCGGCGAGATCCGCTACTTCGACGCCGTACTCGCCGACGCGGACGGCAACCCGCTCACCATCCCCAACGCCGTGTGCCTGCACGAGGAGGACCACGGCCTGCTGTGGAAGCACACCGACTTCCGCACCGAGAAGACCGAGGTGCGCCGGGGCAGGCGGCTCGTGGTGTCGTTCATCGCGACCGTCGGCAACTACGAGTACGGCTTCTTCTGGTACCTCTACCAGGACGGATCGATCGAGTTCGACGTCAAGCTCACCGGCATCATGTCCACCGGCGCCGTGCCGCCGGGCACCACCCCCACGCACGGCCAGCTGCTCAACACCGACGGGCTCTACGCCCCGATCCACCAGCACGTGTTCAACATGCGGCTGGACCTCGACGTCGACGGCACCGCCAACTCGGTCCACGAGATCGACACCGTCACCGACCCGGCCGGCCCGGACAACCCGCTCGGCAACGCCTTCCGCACCACCGCCACCCACCTCACGAGCGAGCTCGGGGCGCGCAGGCGGGCCAGCCTGGACCGGGCCCGGTACTGGGAGGTGCGCAGCAGCGGCGCCCGCAACGCCGTGGGCGAGCCCACGGCGTACGCGCTCAAGCCGCACGGCACGGTCGTGCCGTTCGTGCGGCCCGAGGCGAGCGTCATGCAGCGGGCCGGGTTCATGGCCCACCACCTCTGGGTCACCCCGTACGCCGAGG
Source organism: Pseudonocardia adelaidensis (assembly GCF_039543345.1). Lineage (NCBI taxonomy): Bacteria > Bacillati > Actinomycetota > Actinomycetes > Pseudonocardiales > Pseudonocardiaceae > Pseudonocardia > Pseudonocardia adelaidensis. The sequence goes on from NZ_BAABJO010000057.1 coordinate 17,243, forward strand.
ACGAGCGGCACGCCGCGGGCGACTACCCCAACCAGCACGCAGGCGGCGATGGCCTCCCCCGCTGGACCGCCGCCGACCGCGACGTGGCCGACGGCGACGTCGTGGTCTGGTACACCTTCGGCTCCCACCACGTCGCCCGGCTCGAGGACTGGCCGGTGATGCCGGTGCAGCACGTCGGCTTCCTCCTCCAGCCCGCGGGCTTCTTCGACCGCAGCCCGGCGCTCGACGTGCCTCCGCCCCACCACGGCTAGCCGAGCAGATCCTCGGGGCCGGCCGAGTGCGGGAACCCCGCGCCGGCCCCCACATCTCGGGGACCGGCCGTCGTCGATGTGGAAGATCTCGAACAGCACGGGCGGCCTCCCGTCCGGCCCCGCGATGCCCTCGACGGTCGAGCGGACGGCGGCCTTGTCGCCGTCCACGAGGATGTCCCGGGCGACCACGCGCATCAGGGGAGCCGTTCTACCCCGGCCATAGCGTGGCGGCCATGAGAGCCACGATCGCCGTCCTCGGCACGGGCAACGTCGGCCCGGCCCTGCGGGGGCACTGGCCCGGGCCGGACACGCGGTCACGGCCGGGTCCCGCGACCCGGACCGCCGCGCGGCCGGCTGGACCGTCCCGGTGCCCCTCACCGGGCTCGCCGAGGCGGCCGAGCGCGCCGACGTCGTCGTCAACGCGACGCCGGGTGCCGAGTCCGTCGGCCTCCTGCGTCCGCTCGCGCCGCAGCTCGCGGGCGCGGTCCTCGTCGACGTCGCCAACGCGGTCGTGCAGGGGGCCCGACGGGTTCGCCGTCTCGCTGCGCCACCCCGGGTCCAGCCTGGCCGAGGAGATCCAGCGAGCGCTGCCGGACACGCGCGTCGTCAAGACCCTCAACACGGTCGGCCCTGCGTAGGCGATGGTCACGCCCGCCGCCTTCGCCACATCGCCGTCGGCGTCCATCTCGGGTGACGACGACGCGGCCCGGCGGCTCGCCGCGGCGTTGCTCACCGGCCTGGGCCGGCTCCCGGAGTGGATCATCGACCTGGGCGAGCTCGCCACGGCCCGGGTGACGGAGGCGTTCGTCCTGCTCGTCCGCCCGCTCGTGCGGGCGCTCGGGCCGGTCCGCTTCGGGCTCTCCGTGGCGCGCTGAACTCCCGGCCGCCAGCGGCCGTTCGTCGGTATGCCGGCGCGCGGGATGGGGCTAGCGTCCCCAGGTCCGGCACCGGCGAGAGGACGTGCACCATGGTCTCGCGCGCCGTCGCCGCCCTCGCAACCGCCGCCCTGCTGGTCCTGGCCGCGTGCGCCGCGCAGCCCGCCGCCCCTCCCCCGCCCGCCCCGGACCTGCCCGCCTACGCAGAGACGTTGCAGCCGGAGCTGGAAGGACTCGCCAGGGACATGCTGGTCACCGGCGCGGTCGTCCAGGTGCGCTCGCCCGAGCTCGGGGACTGGACGACCACGATCGGCACCCGGACGTTCCGCGGAACCGAGCCGGTGCGGGCCGAGGACCACGTCCGCATCGGCAGCGTCACCAAGACCTGGACCGGCACGGTGGTGCTCCAGCTCGTCGACGAGGGCCTGCTCCGGCTGGACGACCCGGTCGCGAAGTACCGGCCCGACGTGCCGAACGGGTCGAACATCACGATCGAGCAGCTGCTCACGATGCGGAGCGGGCTCGGCAACTACACGACCTCGCCCGAGCTGAGCGCCACGACGGACTCCGCACCCTGGACGGTGTTCGCGCCCGAGGAGCTGATCGCGGTCGGCCTGGCGATGCCGCCGCAGTTCCCGCCGGGTACGGGCTTCTACTACTCCAACACCAACACCGCTCTGCTGGGCCGGATCGTCGAGCAGCTCACCGGAAACCCCCTCGAGACCGAGATCCAGCGGCGCGTCCTCGACCGGCTGGGCATGGCCGAGTCGTCCTTCCCCGCCACCACGTCCGCGGCCCTGCCCGACCCGCACCCACAGGGCTACAGCTACGGCACCAACGTCGAGACGGTCGACTCGAACGTGCTGTCGCCGGAGAAACAGGCGGCCGCCCGCGACGGCACGCTGGCGCCGCTCGACATGACCAACACCAACCCGTCCTGGGCATGGGCCGCAGGCGCCGGCATCTCGACGACCGGCGATCTCACCCGCTACGTCGAAGCGCTGGTCGGCGGCGGGCTGCTCAGCCCGGCCCTGCAGGAGGCGCGGCTGGACAGCGTCCGCCCGGTCGACCCGGCCGCTCCCGACGGACCCGGCTACGGCCTCGCGCTCGCCCGGTTCGGGCCGTTCTACGGGCACACCGGCGAACTGCCCGGGTTCAACACGTTCGCCGGGTACGACCCGCAACGCCGGACCACCGTCGTCGTCTGGACGTCACTCGCCCCGTCCCCGGACGGCCGCGACCCGGCGGCCGAGATGGCCAGGACGATCATCGGGGAGCTGTACCGCAGCGGGAGCTGACTGGTTCGCCCAGGCTCACCGACACGAGCCTCGAGGAGAACCATGCGCCCGCGATCGTGGCGCACTCGCCGCCCTGTGCTCGCTCGCCCTGACGGCGTGCGGGAACGGTGAGCCGGCCCCGCCGGAACCGTCGGCGGACCGGAGCGGGCGACCGGTTCCCCGTGCGTCGCGCTGCAGGCCCCCGAACGTCGTCGCCGTCCGCTGGCCGCTCGACGAGCTGAGGCCGACCCTGCAGGAGGTGGCGAGCCCCCGCGGGTAGCGGCACGATCGTGGGCCGCGCGTCGGCAGGGTTCGCCGGGGGGCCTGCGAGGATCGCAGCGGGCGACAACGCCGACGCGCCCGCACCCACGGAGGCCCTGATGAGCAGAGAATCGCCCGGCAGGCCCACGACGGCGGCCGGGAGCCGGCTGCTCCCGCTGTACGCGGCGGGCTTCGTCACGGCGTTCGGAGCCCACAGCATCGCCGCCAGCCTGGGCGGCTACACCCAGGCCGAGCACGCCTCGCTGCTCACGCTCGGCGTGCTGCTCGCGGTCTACGACGCGGCCGAACTCGTCCTCAAGCCGCTCTTCGGTGCGCTCGCCGACCGGGTCGGGCCGCGTCCGGTCCTGCTCGGCGGCCTGCTGGCCTTCGCGGCGGCGTCCGCCGCCTTCGTGCTCGCGGCCGACCCGGCGCTGGTCGGCGTGGCGCGGTTCGGCCAGGGAGCGGCCGCAGCGGCGTTCTCCCCGGCCGCGGCCGCCATGGTCGCCCGCCTCACCCCGCAGGCCGGGCACGGCCGCGCCTACGGCGGATACGGCGCGTGGAAGGGGCTCGGCTACACCCTCGGCCCCGTCCTGGGCGGTGTCCTGATCACCCTGGGCGGCTACCCGCTGCTGTTCGGCACGCTCGGCGCGCTCGCGGTGGCGGTCGCCGCGTGGGCGGCGCTGGTGGTCCCCGCCGTGCCGGCACTCCCCCGCGCCCGCCAGACCGTGCTCGACCTGGCCCGCAGGCTCAGCACCAGCGGGTTCGTGCGGCCCACGCTGACGCTGGCCGGCGCCACGGCCGCGCTCGCCACCGGCGTGGGCTTCCTTCCCGTGGCCGGGGCGGCCCACGGGCTCGGGCCGCTGGTCACCGGCGCGGCCGTCTCCGCATTGGCGGCCACGGCCGCGCTGGTCCAGCCCCGCGCCGGCCGCGCCCGCGACAACGGCCGGATCGCCGACGGGCCCGGCATGGCCGCGGGGCTGGCACTGGCGGCGGCGGGCATGGCCGGTGGGGTCGTGCTCCCCGGGGTCGCCGGGCTACTCGTGGCGGCGGTCCTCATCGGCGTCGGCACCGGCCTGGCGACCCCCATCGCCTTCGCCCACCTCGCCGCGAGCAGCCCGACCGAACGGCTCGGGCAGACGATGGGTGCGGCCGAGGTCGGCCGCGAGGTCGGCGACGCGGGCGGCCCGCTGCTGGTCGGCGCCCTCGCCGCGGCAGCGGGCGCACTGGGCGTAGGGCTGGCCGGACTCGCCGTGGCGCTCGTCGCCCTCGCGGTGGCCGTGGCGCGGGCGCCGAGCCGTGAGAACACCGAGCCGTGAGCCTGCCCGAGGCACTCGCCACGTCGTTCGGCGTCGCACGTCTGCCGGAGGGGTCGGTTCTCCGCTGAGGGGAGGTCGGCCTACGGCGCGATCGAGCGGGCTGCGGCCGCGACGCCGGGACCGGCACGCCGACGCCGCCGAGAGCGGATCTACTTGCCGGCGCCCGGCGGATCCGTATCCTCATCCGCTGCCCGATGTCGCCTCCGCGCCGGGGAGGCGCTGTCGTTCGCGAGCGAGGGCCATCGATTCGCAGCCCACTCCGGCCAGCCCGGCCACCCCGGTGGCGGGCCGGGGATGTCGCCGCCGCCGAGTTCGGCGGCATCTGGTGCCTGGAACTGCTTCCGCCATTCGTCGATGTCCGCCTCGCTCATCGGAAATGTCGTGTGCGGTGCGGTTGCCTGGCGGTGGGCGATCCGGGCGCGCTGGACGGCGGTGTCGACGGGCAGGTAGACCACATGGCACGAGGCCCCGGCCGATGTTGCCAGCCAGCGCAGTGCCGACCGTTCGTCGCAGCTCCAGAGGCCGAAGTCGAGTACGACGTTGGTGCCCAGGTGCAGCGCTTGCAGGGCCAGTGCGATGAGCCGTCCTTCCAGCAGGTCGCGCTTGCCGTCGGGCTGCGACCCGTCGAACAGGGAGATCATCCACTCGTCCGGGGTCAGCCGTAGCGCGCGGTGCGCCGCCGCGAGCTCCCGAGCTCGGGTGGTCTTCCCGGCGCCGGGGAGCCCGACCATCAGCAGGAGCTCGGCGGGTTCTGACCGCACGTCGTCGGGCTCCCGCGAGGGCCGATCTTGGTGCGATGGGTGGAAACGCTGTGACACGTACTTGCTCCCCGGATCACGCAGGACGATCCGGCAGCACAGGAAGACACGCGAGGGGCTGCCGGCGGGACACCGATCCGGCGGTACGCCCCGGCACCGACCCAGCGGGGCAGGCAGGTGAGGCCGCGGTTTACGGCAACCGCGATACCGCCGCTAAGCGGCGGCGCGGATGTCCATGGCGGCGAAGCAACCCATGCCGCCACCATAACCGACAGCAGCAGCACGGTCATCGACCGCGGCCGCGATCAGTGACTCGTTCGGTCTCGCCTCTGCCGGTCGGTGCGGCGGCCTGCGTTCCTCGCCGACCCCGGGAGCGGGCGGACGTCATCGTGTCCGGCCCACCTGAGCTCGACCACGGCCTGTGAACGAGGTCGTAGTTGCGCCGGCGATGCGCGGCTGACGGCCGCCGGCCACCGTGCCGAAGGCGAAGCCGGACGCTCCTCACCCCAAATGGTGTCGTGCGACTAGGGCGTCTCGCCTCGGTCGCGACACGAAAGCCTCCTGTGGTCGGTGTGGTGCTCGACTTCAGGATGGATCGGGTCTGACAATTCTTGAGCCGCCGAGCGCGTTCTGCGGAACGCCGTCGACGGCGGAGGCAATCAGTTCCACGGCGCGCCGCGCGAAGGGCCGCCCGGGACCGAACCCGCTCCGCCCGTCCCGAGCACTACGGGAGATTCACCGCGGACCTGGGAAGTGTGACACCTCGAGAAATCATGGCCCGTGATGCAGTTCGCGAGGAACGAGCGGCGCGCGGCACAGGCGCCACCATCGTGTCGACCCCGACCTGGATGTCGGCCCGGGGCGTTGCCCCGAGCAACAACTCCGACCACGGGAATGCGTCCGTTGCTCTCCAGCGACGGACGCTCCGATTAGATCACTACCCGGCGCTGCTCGCCCTACACGGGAATTCCTGGCGAGGATGCCGGCAACTAGGATCGGGGCGTGGCCAACGAGGAAGTCGACTGCGCGCTGCAGGCCTACACCGATCGAGCGGCCACCCTCGCGGACGCACTCAACCGCTATGCCGCATCCATCCGGGACGCATGTGCTCTGCTGGGCGTCGATCTGGCTTCGCTGGACCTCGACACCGATGCCGAACCCGCCCGGCTCGCCCTGCGCCTGTCCGCTGCACCAGATCTCCGGGTGGGGTGGAACCTGGCCCTCGGCTGGTTCCACGCACCGGCCCGTGCCCACGGGGAGCCGAAGGGAGAGGCACACCCGATCACGTACCGGGTCGGCGCCGAGACGGACCCGGCCGATCTCGTTCCGGACCCCGAGGACGTCGCAGCCTGGCTGGTCATCCTGGCCGGTGGTGACCGCAGCGGCCACCCCGAGCCTCCCGGACGGCCCGCGCCCGACGATCCCGGACTCCTCGCACAGCTCGCCCGCCACGCCGGCTACGGCCCACCCGGGTCGACCGACATCGCACCGTCGATGTAGGCGGACAACGGGCCGTACGTCGACGCACCCACAGCCGTGAACGCCGCCGGCGCGCCGTTGCACCCGCTCGGCCTGCGAGCACGGCGTCGATCTCTTACCCCACCGGGCGGCGGTGTTTCGGCGAGCGGATGAACAGGGCGAGCGGGACGCTGGCCAGCGTGACCACGCCGCACACCAGGAACACATCGCTGTAGGCCTGCGCGAGGACGTCGAGCTTGAGCGCCTGGTAGAGGGGCGCGAGCCCGTCCGCGCCGCGCTCGGCCATCTCGTGCAACCGCGCGTCGGAGGCCGGCCGCACCAGCGCCGAGCGGCCCGCCCACAGCTGCGCCTGCTGTTCGGTCGACATCGCGGTGAGCACGGCCAGTCCGAGCGCTGCCGTGACCCGCTGCACCAGCTGGTTGAACGCGCTGCCGGCGCCGGCGAGGTGCGCCGGCAACGACGAGATCCCGCTGGTGGTGATCGGCATCATGGCCACGCCAGGGCCGACGGCTCGAAGCATCAGCGCCGCGATGAACTCCCCTCGGGTCATGTCCGGGTTGACCTCGGCCAGCATGAGCAGCCCGATCCCGGACAGCGCGAGCCCCACGACCGCCGGCCAGCGCGCGCCGAACCTGTCGGTGATACGACCGGCCAGCGGCATGCACACCATCATCACCAGGCCCTGCGGGAGCAGCACGAAACCGGTGTTCAGCGCGGTCAACCCCTGGCCTTCCTGTAGGAAGACCGGCACGTAGAAGGACACCGCGAACAGCCCGATGGACTGCAGCGCGATCAGGGCCAGCGAGTTGAGCAGCGGCCGGTTGCGCAGCGCGCGCACGTCCAGCAGTGGGTCGGACACCTCCAGCTCGATCACCACGAACAGCGCTAGCAACAGCAGCGCTGCGATGAAGAGGATCACCACCCGGTAGCTGGTCCAACCCCAGTCCTCGCCCTCGGAGGCGGCCAGCAGCAGTGCGAACAGCCCACCCGCGATGCACGCGAAGCCGAGCGCATCGAACCGCCGTCCGGGCTGGCCGGGCAGCTGGGGGAGGAGGAGCGCCGCCGCGACGAGCCCGACCACCCCGACGGGCACGTTGACGAAGTACACCAGCCGCCAGCTGGCGTACTCGACCAGGTATCCACCCAGTGTCGGCCCGACCGCTGGGGCGACCACCATGCCCAGCCCGTACAGCCCCATCGCGGTGCCGGTCTGCCGGCGCGGCACGATCCGGTACAGGATGGTCATGCAGGTCACGGGCAACATGCCGCCGGGCGCGGCCTGCAGGATCCGGAACAGGATCTCGCTGGTCAGGTTGCCCGCCAGCCCGCAGAGCATCGAGGCGACGCAGAATCCCACCAGCGAGGCCAGGTAGAGCCGCTTGAGTCCGAGGCGGTCACCGAGCCACGCGCTGGCCGGCACCACCACGCCGAGGCAGAGGTTGTAGGCGGTCGCCACCCACTGGATGTCGTCGGTGCTCGCGCTGAGGTCGGCCGCCATGCGGGTGAGCGCGACGTTCACGCTGGTCGTGTTCAGCACCGACATGAACATGCCGATAACGATCACCGCCAGCGGCAGGCCCCACTTGCGGTCCGGCGGTGGGGCGCTCGGCTGCGGCGGAGTCGAGCGTGACGCGGTATTCGCGGGAGCCTCGCTGCGCGTTGAAGCTGTCATGGTCTCCCGCCTCGGCGACCAGATACCGAACAACCGTTCTCCATCTCACCTTACAGATGTTCGGTAAGTCGTGGAAGCCTGCACCCCGCGTGGGCTCGCCGATGGGGAGAATGGCCTCGTGAGCAACCGGGCGACCGGCTCGATGACCCGCACCCGCAATCGGTGGGGTGAGGGCGAACGGCTGCGGACCGAGATCCTCGACGCCGCGAGCCGGCTGCTCTCCGAGCTGGACGACGAGGACGGGCTGACCATACGGGGGGTGGCGCGGGCGACCGGGATCGCGCCGGCCAGCATCTACTCGCACTTCGCCGACCGCGCCGCACTGCTGGACGGCCTGCTCGCGCACGAGATCCAGCGGCTGCGCGCGCGGATCGAGCGCGCGGGGGACGGTGACGGGGTCGATCCGGTGGACCGGGCCCGCGAGCAGCTGCGCGCCTACTGCGACTTCGCGGCGACCCATCCCGGCCACTACCGCATCCTGTTCCGCCGCCCATCGGAGGCGCCGCCGTCAGCGCCCAGCCCGGTGATCGAGATCCTCGCGCTGTTCCAGCGCTCGCTCGAGCGGGCCGAGGCGGCGGGCCGGAGGTTGCGGCTTCCGGCGGACCGGGCCGCCGTGGTCGTGTTCACGGCCACGCACGGGCGGATGGCGCTCTACCAAGCGAACCCCACCGAGCGCTCCGCCCACAAGCTGCCGCAGTTCATCGACGAACTCGTCGCGCTCGTGCTCGACTGACAACTGGTGGGCGCGGCAGGGATCGGACCTGCGACCGCTCGGGTGTAAAAGGGAGCGCGCAGTGCCGCACAGATCATCTACCTGCGACACGATGCCCTCAGCGCGCGGGTTGATTGCGATCACGCAACCGCTGGGCCGTGCACTGTGGCTGCGACGAGCTCGTCGAGCGCGGCCTGGCCCGGCGGCATCACGCGAGGGGCTGCGGCCATTGCCCGGACTCGGTCGAAGGCGTCGCCGATCGCGTCGCCGGTCAGCAACGGCCCGTGTGCGGTGGCGACGGTGTCAGGGTGCAGGTCGGCGACCGAGTCGACGTGACGTCGGTAGCGTGCCGGGTCCAGCCACTGGTGCCACGGCGATACGAGACTGTTGAGCAGCGCGAACGACTCGACGTAGAGGTCTTCGGGAACGTCGTCGCGGCGGCGCACGGAGCCGGTGGTCATGGCCGCGAACGAGTCGACGCCCCACAAGACGCCGGTGTGCTCATCGAACAGACCTCGAGTGGTAGGGCCGTCGAAAATCGGTGGCAGCACCAGACGCATCCGCCGGTCTCCGGCGAGGAAGCTGTCGCCGGGCTCGAGCCAGCGCAGCCGCCTGATCGGCAATGACCGCTCCAGCGACAGCCGCTCCGTAGCGAAGAAGTTGGTCACCACTGTCGCCGACGGGCACATCGCCAAGGCGTCGGCGAGCCCTCCGATGTGGTCGCCGTCGTCGTGCGACAGAAAGATCCAGCGCACGTCCTCCGGGTCGACCAGCGAAAAGACCTGGTCCAGCCAACGCTGACGATGGACGGGGGCTCCGGTATCGACGATGATCGGCTCGCTGCCGCGGACCAGCAGCGAGTTGACCGGAAGGTATTGACCGGGTCCGGCGGCGGCCAGGTTGGGGATCAGCCAGGTCTCCGGGGCGACGAGCACAGGGTCGCTGGCCGGAATCTGCGGGCTAGTCATCACGGTGTCCTTGCTGTCGTGGAAACCAAGGATGAGGGGCTCAAAGACGGAAGGCTCGCCTGGCGCGTCGTCTTGGTGGTGATCGGCTCGCCGTGCAGGCCTTCAGAAACGAGGTGGCGGTGCCGTCGGCGGTCAGCAGCATCCGATCGATCGGATGGAAGGTCGGCTCCAGTGCGTCAGGCATGTCCCCCATTGCAAATGGATCGACAATTCCTGCCCACGAGCGTGTCAACGCCGGAGGGCTCGGTTCAAGGGTGTGATCCCCCCAGCCCATGGAGTCGGCCCCCGAGCCGGGGTGGGGACTTCCCCACACCCGTCACAGCTCGCACGACGAAGAGCGGTGGTCGTGTCAAGCCTGACGCAACCCGCCGCTCCGGCCACACTCAGCGATCCTCGGATGTGGCGCGCCGAGCGGTCCCGACCTATGGCATGGGGTCGGCGGTGCCCACCCACCTGACCATCGCCGACCCCGAAAGATGCCCGTGCCGCCCCTGTTGGGGTACAGCGAGTGGACTATCTGGGCCGACGAGTCGTACAGCGATCCAGCGTCCCAAGATGAAGGAGGCCCTGGCCGGATCGACGCCGACCTCACGGCGTACCACGGGCTGGACTGAGCCGGCTCGGCAAGGCCGGACGTTCCCGCGGTCGACGGAGGCCACGACGCGATGATCGCGGACCGCGGTGGGCTTTCCCCGGAGCGGCGCCTGGCAAGATCGAGGCGATTGCTGTCCGATCTCCCACCGTTGCGCGGGGGCGCGGTCGAGAGGTGGAGATCAACAATGGTGAAAGCCCGGCCCGCCGCTAGGATCGCGTCCGATGGGACTGATCTTCAACGCTGTCGCCGGCGAACTCCCGCTGGTGCAACGGGTGTGGTCGGCGAGCTGCGACGCCGCGACCGACTTCACCTCGGCGGCCAAAGCCTCATCCATGATCGCGTTTGCGCGGAGCGATGACGGGTTGACGGTGCACCTCCGCGGACCGGAAACGACAGGCACATCGCTGACTTGCCCGGAGGGCTGCGAGTTCTTCGGCGTCGAGTTGCGGCTCGGCGCTTATCTGCCGCTGTACCCGCCCTCCGGTCTGACCGACCTCGACGACGCGGTGTTGCCGACCCTGCCAGGCGACCGGATCTTGCTGGACAACCGGGACTGGGAGATGCCGACCGAGCAGAACATCGACGTCTTCCTCGACCGGCTGGTGCGCGCAGGTTTGTTGATCTTCGATCCTCTCGTGGACGAGATCCGGCACGGCGATCGACCACGCGGCATGTCGGAACGGATCGCGCAGATCCGGTTCCGCCGGGCCGTCGGGATCTCGCACCGCAAGCTCGTCAGCATCGAGCAGGCACAGCACGCCGCGCAACTCCTCACGGCGGGGAGATCGATCACCGACGTGGTGACCGCCAGCGGCTACTACGATCAGCCACAGCTCGCGCGGGCGATGCGGTGGGCGACCGGTCACACCCCAGGCGAGTTGAGGTCCGGCATCCCGTTCCTGGCGTTGTGACGCGGGCTTCGGTTCGGTACAAGACGGACGATCAGCCGGATGGTTGGCTCCCGGGCGTGCGGAACTGATCGAATGCGACCACCTCTCGATCGACGGGAGGAGCTCCGCGACACCCACCTGATGACGACCTGGCACAACGCCGCCGGCCCGCGTGACGCACCCCTTTCCGACCACCCGCCACCGACCAGGAGAAACCCTGCCGTGCGCAAGATCATCAGCTTTACCCACGCCACCCTCGACGGCTATATCGACGACCCGCAGAACTGGTCGCTCCAGTACTCCGACGAGGAGTTGCAGGACTACGGACTCAAGATGACGCTCGCCGCCGACGCACTGCTGCTCGGCCGCATCACCTACGAAGGCATGGCACAAGCCTGGCCCACCAGGGGAGGTAACCCCTTCGCCGACCACGTCAACTCGATCACCAAGTACGTCGTCGCCTCCCAACCAGTCGATACCACCGCGTGGGACATGACCGTGGTCGTCGCCGGCCCCGACCTGCTCGACGAAGTCAGCCGACTGAAGCAGGCTGAAGGCGGCGAAATCCTCATCTGGGGCACCGGCCGGCTGACCGACGCCCTCGCCGCGGCCGGCCTGCTCGACGAGTACCGGATCTGCACCTCCCCCGTCATCAAGGGAGGCGGCGAGCCCCTGTTTCGCCCCGCCAGCACCGGCACCGTCGAGCTCCTCGACACCAAGATCTTCGCCACCGGCGCCGTCGTCCACGCCTACGGCCCCACCTCGGCCCCTGACCCGAACCAGCGGTAATCGGTGAGGTTTCGGTCACGGAGCAGGATGTTGCGGACGTCTCGTGGTGGCTAGTGTCCCGAGTCGAAAGTCCACCACGTATCTCGACGGCCCAGCTCCACGCTGAGCGCACCGGCGAACCGGCCGAGTACGCCCGGTACGAGGCCGGCTCGCCGGCGCACTCAGCGAGAACCTGGA
>NZ_BAABJO010000058.1:0-28873 GCF_039543345.1 Pseudonocardia adelaidensis
CGTCGGCGACCTCCACATGGAGCAACACATACTCGCACCCTCGGACCACCCGGACCTACAGGTAGTGATCTACACACCCGTGCAGACCACCGACACCCCCGCACGACTGCGCCGGCTGGTCGACACCCATATTCCGGCCGGCGCTTCGAGGTTCCCCGAAGCACGGATACCTTCGGTGCGGAGTCAGTGATCTTGTCCTGACCGGCGTGGAGGGCCGCGAAGCATGACGGGGTCCACCGAGCACTGCACCAGCCGCCCTGGTCGAGCTATTGGGTCGTGTCGAGCGTGGTGGGCTGTCGTCTGGGGAGGAAGGGTTGTAGGCAGGTGCGGCAGGCGCCGGTCCAGACGCCTGTGCAGGGTCTGGAGCTCGCGGAGTACGGCGTAGGGGGTCAGGCCGGCGCAGGGGCTTTCGGGTCGTAGCGCAACCGTGTGCAGAACGCCTGGGTCAGTCGATCGCATCGCGGCGGTCGGGTTGCCCGCCTTCTTGCGGGAACCGTGTCGCCAGGTGACGCGACGCAGCCCGGCGGGGGCGGGGCCGGCGAGGTTGATCGGGTTCGGGCGGTAGCGCGGCGTCGGGGACCGCCCGCGGCTGGTGTAGGGCGGCGCGGTCGGGACCGCGCTGCTGGGGTAGGCCCTGATGGTGGGTGTGACGGCGACGACGTGGTCCAGCCCGCGCTCGGCCAGGCACAGACGGAACTCCGTGGCGTCGCCGTAGCCGCCGTCGGCGACCACGGTCCGCTCCGGCAAACCCCAACCACCGTCGATCTTCCGCGCCGTGGTCCGGGGCGAGGATGCGGTCGAGCACATCCAGGACCAGTCGCCATCTCTCCCGATGGCGCACCTGGTCGGGGATCTTGCACCGGGCGCGGCGCCGGATGATCTGCGCGGCGATGCCGGGGTCGGTGGTGGTCTCGTCCCAGGAGGCCGGCAGGAACAGCTGCCAGTCGATCGGTCCCGAGGCCCAGTCGGTCACCGCGTGCGCGCTGACCCCGATCTGGCAGTTCCCGACCTTGCCCAGCGTCCCGCGGTACGCGCGCCGCACCGGGCGACTCGAATCCGTCTTCGGAGAAGCCAGAGTCGTCGATGACGTAGATACCGCTCGCCCTTCGCGCGCTGATTCGCCAGCGCGCCCGGCATGTTGGCCGCGAAGGCCTCCAGACGCGGCCTGACCTGCTCCATCTCTTCCGGCGTCCGAGTCCGAACAAGATCACACAACTGGCCGGATCAACGGTGGTGACACACCTGACAAAGCCCTACCAGCCAGTAGGCCTCCTGGCACAGCTCGGCGCCCTGCTGCACCGCGAACCGCGTTCGACCAGCACCCCGGCGCGCAGATCCTGGCCAGCTTCCTGGAATCGGCCCGGGCACCGGCGCCGGGTGCTCGGCGGCATCGACGACAACCATGCCCGGTTCCGCGACACCCGACGGTTGAAATCCCATGCCGGCGCCGGGGCGATCACGATCGCCTTAGGAAGGAGCCTGTCAAGAACCAGCGACTCCCGCGGTCGGCCACGTTCGGATCTCGCCGCGCACCCTGAACCCATCCCGCTTTGGACCCCGGACGACGACATCGCGCGACTGGTGGTGCCACTACTAGTGGCGATGCTGTCTTCGCAGGCCGTCATGCGTAATGGATCGTTGGATGCATGGCGGTGAAGAGTGCAACTGATTCGCCGAGGGGGCGATGAGCGCGTCCCGTCCCCGGCACGGAATCGTGATCCACGAAGGTGGAGTACCGGAAACGGCAAAGGTCGTGCGACGTTCGTCACAGGATGCGGGATAGTCAGGTTTCGCGTCGAGGACGATCTATTGACCAGCCCATCCAGTAAGAAGGATATATCCGAACCGGGCCAGTTGTGCTCGCAAGGCGTAAGGCCGATGTAGCTGCGCCGCCCGGATCCATGACGACGCCGACCCCGCTGCCGCCGTCGGGTCCGTCCGTCCACGAGCGACGTGATCCGTTCCGTGCCCCGCCGCCCCCCGGACCCGCGACCGGGCCGGCTCTCACCCGATGATCATCTGAGGAGCAGACGAATTGGAAGCAAACGTTGTCGCGAGCGGAATCTGCAGCGGGACGCAGCAACTGCGGACCGTCGGCGGTCGTGAACCCTTGGTGTGGAAGTTCGGTGGCACCTCGGTTGCCGACCATGATCGGCTCCGTGCGGCTGCCAAGCGCATGGTCGCGGCTCAGCGCGCCGGTCACGACGTCGTGGCGATCTTGTCGGCCATGGGCACGTCGACCGACGCGCTGTCCGCCATGGCCTATGAGATGTCGGCGCGGCCGCCCCTGCGCGAGCTGGACGCCCTCCTTTCCGTCGGGGAGTCGGTCTCCTGCGCGCTGGCCTCGATGGCGGTCGCGGACCTCGGCTCCCACGCCGTGTCGCTCAGCGGGCCGCAGGCCGGCATCCGGACCGATGACAACCACGGCAACGCCCGGCTGAACGACATCGAACCCGTGCGGATCCGAGAGGCACTCGCCGACGGCTCGATCGTGCTCGTCACGGGTTTCCAAGGGATGTCGGAGAGCGGCGACGTCACCACACTGGGCCGGGGTGGCTCCGATGCATCCGCGGTAGCGGTGGCGGCGGCACTCGGCGCGCGCGAATGCGAGATCTTCACCGACGTACCGGGCGTGTTCACCGCTGACCCGCGCATCGTGCCGGACGCCAGCCGGCTCGACCGCATCCGCCATGAGGAGATGCTGGAGATGGCCGAGGCCGGGGCCGCGGTGCTCCAGCCGCGCGCGGTGGAGCTCGCCATGACCCACGGCATCAACATTCACCTGCGATCCAGCTTCAGCACGGAGGACGGCACCTGGATCGGGCAGGCCGAGGGGCGGTTCGAAGCCCGCGGAACCTTCGACGTCACCGGGATCGCGCATCGGCGTCAAGAGTCCCTGTACGGGGTCAGGGACGTCGAGGCGAGCGAGGTAGCCGCAGCGTTGGCCGCACGCGGCATCGCCATGGGCACCGCAGTGCCGCGCGCGGGAGGGCTGCTCGAGTTCACCGCGCCCGGTGTTGGCGCGCCCGAGACGACGGCGGCGCTGGATGCGATGGAGATCCCGGCGAAGGTCAACGAGAACCTCAGCTCCCTCGCCGTGGTCGGCCTCGGCATCGGCCGCCGCCCCGACATCATCGCCCACTCCCTCGCCGCGCTGCGCGCGGCAGGCATCGCGCCGCGCCTGGTCACCACCATGCCCGGCCGGGTGTCCGTGCTCGTGGACCCGAGCCTCCTGGAGGAGGCGGTACGGGTGCTGCACGCGACCTTCATCCCAGTGGCCCCCGACCCCCGGCTCATGGTCGGCCCTGCGGCGTGAGACACCCACCAACCCTCCCAGAGGAGCCCTGATGACCACATCGGTTCGGACCGCCCGTCACGGCGGTACGTCGAACCCCGACCGCTCCCCGCTGCTCGTCGGCGGCGATATCTCGCCAGGACGGCGGACCCGCCCCGGTGAACGACTGCACGAGGTGTTCGAGGAGCGCGTCGACTGGATCCGTTCCTCCGCCGAGCCCACCCATCTGGCCGTGGACGCGGATGAGGTGGCGCTCACCTACCCCGAGCTGGACGAGCGGGCCAACCAGCTGGCGCGCTACCTGCTGAGGCAGGGCGCGCGGGCCGGGGACCGGATCGGGCTGCTGTTCGACCAGGCCGTGCACACCTACGTCGCGATGCTCGCGGTGTCCAAGATCCACGCTGCGTACGTCCCGCTCGACGTCGGGTTCCCACCCGACCGCATCCGCTACATCGTGTCCGACGCCCGTGCCCATCTCGTGCTCACCACGTTCGGCGTTCACGAGCGGGTCGACGGCCTCGAGGACATCGCGCCGCAGCTGCTCCATCTCGACGCGGCTGCCGCCGACATCGAGGGGGAGGCCCGCTGCCGGCTCGCCGACTCCGAACGTGGCGCTCCCGTCGACGATCTCGCCTACCTGATCTACACCTCCGGCACCACCGGGCGCCCCAAGGGCGTGGCGATCTCGCACGCGAGCATCTGCAACTTCGTCCGGGTCGCCGCCGAGGTCTACGGCATCCGGTCCGACGACCGCGTCTACCAGGGCATGACCATCGCCTTCGACTTCTCCGTCGAGGAGATCTGGGTGCCGTGGACGTCGGGTGCGACGCTGGTGCCCAGGCCGGCCGGGCCCAGCCTCGTCGGCCCGGACATGCACGATTTCCTCACCGAGCGCCACATCTCCGCCATGTGCGTCGTCCCGACGTTGCTGGCCACCCTCGAGGAGGATCTGCCGGAGCTGCGGTTCCTGCTGGTGTCCGGCGAGGCCTGCCCGCAGGACCTGATCCGTCGCTGGCACCGGCCGGGGCGGCGGTTCCTCAACGTCTACGGGCCGACCGAGGCCACGGTCACCGCCACGTGGTCGGTGCTGGACCCCGACCGGGCGATCACCATCGGGCAGCCGCTGCCCACCTACACCGCGGTGATCCTCGATCCGCAGGACCCGAGTCGCGCCCTGCCGTTCGGCGAGGTCGGTGAGATCGGGCTCGCCGGGATCGGACTGGCGCAGGGCTACGTCAACCGGCCCGACCTGACCGACAAGGCATTCGTCCGGGACGTGTTCGGGGTACCGGAGAACCCGTCGGGCCGCGTCTACCGGACCGGCGACCTCGGCCGGGTGAACGAGTCCGGTGAGATCGAGTACCACGGCCGGATCGACCTGCAGGTCAAGGTTCGGGGTTACCGGATCGAGCTGCCCGAGATCGAGACCGTCCTCATGCAGGTCCCCGGGGTGGCGGCCGCCGTGGTCGGCACCTTCGAGCCGACACCAGGTGTCGTCGAGCTGGTGGGCTACTACCGGCTGCGCAGAGGCGTGCGCGAGTTGAAGCCGGACGCGATCTACCGCCACCTGCGCGAACGCCTTCCGCCCTACATGGTGCCCGCCTACCTGGAACGGCTGGCGTTCATCCCGATGACCACATCGGACAAGGCCGACCGCAAGGCCTTGCCGCCACCTACGACACGGCAACGGACCGCGAGCAGCAGCCATGTCACACCAGCCTCCGAGACCGAGCGGCTGCTCGTCGACGCGCTCGCGGCGACGCTCGGTCTGGAGGACGTGTCCGTCGAGAGCGACTTCTTCGACGACCTCGGCGCGAACTCGCTGCTGCTGGCCCAGTTCTCGGCCAGGGTGCGCAAGACCGGCGGGCTGCCGTCGCTGTCGATGCGGGAGATCTACCAGAACCCGACGATCCGCAGGCTCGCGCTGATACTCGACCCGGCGGGGACCGGTGTCACCGGGCCCGGACCGGAGGCGGCGACCCCGCGCCGTGAGGTGGTGCGGGCGAGCACCGCGCGTTACCTGGCGACGGGCGCCGCGCAGCTGGTGGCGTTGGCTTCGGCGTCCTATGTCGGGGCGCTCGTGCTCACCAGGGGGTTCGTCTGGTCCAGGTCGGCCACCGCCCTGCCCGGGGTTTTCGCCCGCGCCGGTGGCTATACCGTCGTGGTCTTCCTCGCAGCCTGCCTGCTGCCGATCCTGGCGAAGTGGACGCTGATCGGACGCTTCACGCCACGCGAGATCCGGCTGTGGAGCTTCCAGTACTTCCGGTTCTGGCTGGTCAAGACGTTCTTGACGATCAACCCGATGGTGCTGTTCGTCGGCACGCCAATCTATCCGCTCTACCTGCGCGCTCTGGGAGCCAAGGTGGGACGCGGCGCGACGATCCTGTCCGCGTCGGTCCCGGTCGCCACCGACCTGATCACCATCGGCCGCGACACCGTCATCCGCAGGGCCAGCTCGTTCTCCGGTTACCACGCCACCAGTGGGATGCTGCGGACCGGCCGGGTCACGATCGGGAACGACGCCTTCGTCGGTGAGGCGACCGTCCTCGACATCGACATCGAGATCGGTGACGGCGGCCAGCTCGGCCACAGCTCCGCGCTTCATCCCGGCCAGCGCATCCCGGCGGGCCAGCGCTGGCACGGGGTGCCGGCCGAGCCGACGGACACCGACTACAAGGTGCTCGCGGACGCGCCGAGGGGATCGCTGCGCCGGTTCGGGTACAGCACGCTGCAGCTGCTTGCCACGCTGGTCGGCGGCGCAGCCGTCTCCGGTGTTCTGGTGGCCGTCCTGCCCGAGTTCCCGCCGGTGTCCGGCTTCTTCGACCCCACTCGCCACCCGCTGTTCTCATCGGGCTTCTACCTCTGGATCGCGGCGACCTCGGCGATCCTGTTCCTCGCCGGGGTACTGCTGAACCTGGCCGTCAGGACGACCGTGCCGCGCCTGCTCAGCCTCGTCGTCCGTCCCGGCGTGACCTACCGGCTCTACGGGGTGCGCCACCTCGTGGCCTCGGCGATCATCCGGCTGGGCAACTCCAGGTTCTTCATGATGATGTTCGGGGACAGCTCCGCCGCCGTCCCCTACACCCGCGCCATCGGCTACCACCAGCCGCAGGTCGAACAGACCGGCTCCAACTTCGGTACCGAGGTCCGTCAGGACTCCGCGCTGCTCACCACCGTCGGCACCGGCACCATGCTCTCCGACGGGCTCTCGATCATGAATGCGGACTTCTCCAGCGCCTCGTTCCGCATGTCCCCCATCATCATCGGCGCGCGCAACTTCATGGGTAACAACATCTCCCTGCCCACCGGTGCCAGGATCGGCGACAACGTCCTGCTCGCAACGAAGGTCATGGTGCCGATCGACGGACCGGTCCGCGAGAACGTCGGCCTGCTCGGCTCACCTCCCTTCGAGATCCCGCGTTCGGTCGCAAGGGACTCCCGGTTCGACCACCTCAAGACCCCGCAGGAGCTGCCGAAGCGGCTCGCGGCGAAGCTGCGCCACAACATCGGCAGCATGGCGGTGTTCATGGCGTTCCGGTTCACGAGCTTCCTCGGCCTCGTGCTGATCATGACCGTCTCCGTCGGCTTCTACCAGCGGTTCGCTGAGCTCGCCCTCGCCGGCGGCATCATCGCCACGGCGGTGTTCAACATCCTGCTGGCTGCGTTCGCCGAACGCGTCGTGCTCGGGTTCCACCGCCTCGTCCCGCGGTTCGTGTCCATCTACGACCCGTATTTCTGGCGCCACGAGCGGCTGTGGAAGGTGCTGGCGGTAGCGGCATTCGCAGGCACCCCGTTCCGCAGCCTGCACTGGCGGCTGCTCGGTGTGCGGGTCGGCAAGCGGCTGTTCGACGATGGCTGCACCATCCCGGAGAAGACCCTGGTCACCCTGGGCGATGACGTGGTGCTGAACGCCGGCAGCGTCATCCAGTGCCACTCGCTCGAGGACGGCACCTTCAAGTCCGACTACACCACCCTCGGCGACGGCGTCGTCCTCGGCACGGGGGCGTTCGTGCACTACGGCGTCACGATGGGCGACGGGTCGGTGCTCGAGGCGGACGGCTTCCTGATGAAGGGAGAGGAGACCGCTCCCTTCAGCCGGTGGTGCGGCAACCCGGCCACCGAGACCCGTCCCACCGCTCCGGGCGCTCGGCCGCGCAACCGGCCCCGTCCCGGCGGCCGAGCCCGGCACCGTCGCAATCCCGGCCTCAGCCTCCTGCACCCGCGCCGTTCCGCCGCATGACGACCGGCGGCACCGGTCCCACCACGCACTCACCAGCACCCACTCGAACTCCACAGGAGAAGCTCATGACCACCGCAGTCCCCCTGACCTCGGCGCAGCCACACGTGAGCTCGCCGTTGCCCGGCCCACGCTCCGCCGAGTTCCTCGAGCGCCAGGCACGCCGCGAGTCGGGTGCCCGCGTCTACCCGAGGCACTTCCCGTTCGCCGTCGCCGATGCGCAGGGCAGCTACATCCGTGATCTCGACGGCAACACCTTCATCGACTTCCTCGCCGGGGCGGGCGTGCTCTCGTTCGGGCACAACCACCCCGAGCTGGTCGAGGCCGCCATGCAGCAGATGTCGGTCTTCACGCACGGCCTCGACATGCCCTCACCCGCCAAGGACGCGTTCACCGAAGCGCAGCTGTCGATGCTGCCCGAGCAGATGCGCGATCACATGAAGATCCACTTCTGCGGGCCGACCGGGGCGAACGCCGTCGACGCGGCGATCAAACTCGCCAAGACGGCCACCGGACGGGGCGACGTCGTCGCATTCCGAGGCGGGTTCCACGGCACCACGCACGCGACCATGGCCCTGACCGGCAACCTGTCGAACAAGGGGGCCGTCGTCAACGGCATGCCCGGCGTGCATTTCTTCCCCTACCCCACCGGGAGCGTGCCCGACGACGTCGACCCCGCCACCTGGGACGCCACCTGCGCCGCACTACTGGAGAATGCGCTGACCGACCCGAACGGCGGCATCCCGACGCCGGCCGCGGTGATCATGGAGATGGTGCAGGGTGAGGGGGGAGTCAATCCCGCCACGCTCCAGTTCGCGCAGCGAGTGCGGCAGCTGACCCGCCGGCTGGGCATCCCGCTGATCGTCGACGAGGTGCAGACCGGATGCGGCCGCACCGGCACGTGGTTCGCCTTCGAGCAGTACGACATCGAACCCGACATCATCGTGGCGTCGAAGGCCCTCAGCGGGATGGGCCTCCCGATCGCCATCATCATGTACCAACAGGACCTGGACGTCTGGGCGCCGGGAGCGCACACCGGCACCTTCCGCGGCAACCAGCTCGCCTTCGCCGCGGGTGCAAAGGCCGTCGAGATGGTCCGCCGCGACAACGTGCTCGGCAACGTGCGCGCCCGCGGCGAGCAGGTCGCACAGGCCCTGGAGCCGCTCAGGGCCCACCGCGGGGTCCGCGAGGTCAGGGGCAAGGGCCTGATGTGGGGTGTCGAGCTCAACGCAGCGGGCGACGGCCGCACCGCCGGCCAGCTGGCGGAGGAGGTGCAGGCGCGTGCGCTGCGGGCCGGCCTCATCCTCGAGCTCGGCGGCCGCGACGACTGCGTGCTGCGCATGCTGCCACCGCTCAACGTCACAGCGGAGGTCGTGGACATCGCCCTGTCCATCATGGCCCGGTCCATCGAGGACGCCTATCACGAGCAGGCGCTCGCCGCGTGATCACCTCGCGACGCACCCGCGCACCGCTCGCTGTCACCGCGCTGCTGGCCGTGTCCGCCCTGGCCACCTCCTGCACCGGTGCCACACCGGCACAGGAGGTGGCGGTCTCGGACTACGGAAGCGGGCTGTGGCCGGACCGCCCTCGGGTCCGGCTTTCCTTCGACGTCGCGCCCGACCTCGCCTCGGCGACCGGGAAGGAGTCGGTCGCGTTCACCCCGGACGCCCCGACCTGTGACCTGGACTTCCGGGCATGGCCCAACAATCCGACCATGCACGAGGCCGGCGACGCGCTGACCGTCACGTCGGCGAGCGTCGAGGGCAGGCCGGCGACCCCTCAGGTGACGGCAGCCGGCGCCCCGGACGGGGCACCCGGGACCCTGATCACGGTTCCCCTGCGCGACTGCCTGGCCGCCGGCCAGACCACGCACGCCGAACTCGACTTCCGGCTGATCCTCGGGGCCGATGCCAACGAACGGGTCGGCCACTCCCCCGAGACCCGGACCGCCTGGTTCGGGTCGGGATTCCCCCTCCTGTCGTGGATCCGCGGCTCCGGCTGGGCGCGTGACCCCGCGGTGCCGATGAACGGCGAGACCGCCGCCAGCGAGGACTTCATGCTCTCCGACCTCTCGGTCACCGCACCGAGCGACGACAAGGTGCTCGGCCCGGGAACATCCGCCGGAGACGCGCCCGGACCCACCCCCGGCACCACGACACACCGGTTCGCCGCCTCGGCGATCCGCGACGTCACCGTCGCGCTCGGCCAGTACGACGTGCTCGACCGCGACATCGGTGCTGTCCACCTGCACCTGGCGACCACGACCAGCGGCACCAAGGCCACCCCGACGCAGTGGGCGGACCAGATCGAGCGGGCTGTCACCGGTTTGACCCAGCTCTTCGGCCCGTTCCCCTACCCGGACTTGACCGTCGCCATCACCCCTGGCCAGAGCGACGGCACCGAGTACCCGACCGCTTTGCAGATGACCGACTCGACGAACGACGACCTGCCCGCGCTGATCGCGCACGAGGTCTCCCACCAGTGGTTCTACTCGCTGGTCGGCAACAACCAGGCCAAGGATCCATGGCTGGACGAGTCGTTGGCCACCGTCGGTGAGGCCATCGTCGGCGGCGACGCCGGCAGCTACCAGTACGACGACACACCACACAGTGTCGCCGGGCTGATGGGCCGGCCCATGTCCTACTGGGCGGCCCACGGTGGGTTCAAGCGCTACAACCAAGGCGTCTACGACCAGGGCGCCGCCGTGCTGCTCGAAGCCCGCCGCCGCGTCGGTGACCAGGCATTCGACGCGGATCTGCGCAAGTACATCCTCGCCAACGCCCACCACGTGGCCACACCGGTGAGCTTCGCGCAGGCGTTCGGCGACCAGCCCCCCGTACTCGACCTACTGCGCGATGCCGGGGCCCTACCGACCAGCCCATAGCGACATCGACCGAGGGCGGGTGAGGGTGCGTTCACCTACGCCCGCCACTCGCAGAGAGGCCGCAAATGACATCGAACAGCCACCCCGCAGACCCCCGCCCGATCGCCGTCGTCTACAGCGACGACACGACCGGAGCCGGGGACGACACCGCCGCTGTGGCGGCGATGCTCAGCGCCGCGACGGGCTGGGACTTCGAAGTGATCACCGCCGGGCCGAACGGGACGATTCCGGTACCCAAAGCGCTGGAGTTACCCGATGTGCGGCTCTACGCCCAACCCGGCGCCGCCGGCGACGATCACGCCGCCTATCGACGCCAGAAGCACGACAAGTCCGCGATCCGCTCTTTCGTCCACGCCGGCGGCCGCTACCTGGGAATCTGCATGGGTGGATTCCTGGCCGAACCCTGCTTCTTCAACCTGTTCCGCGGCCAAGTCGACGAGTACTACTCCTCCCCGGGGGCGACGGTCGGAACCCCGGACCCTGCCGTCATTCCGATCACATGGCGCGGAACCACCCGGCAGATGTACTTCCAGGACGGCGGATACATGGTGCCCAAAAACCGGACCAGCGGGGTCACGGTGTTGGCGAGCTATTCCAACGGTGCTATCGCCGCACTCGTCGCTCCCTACGGGCACGGCAAGATCGGATTGTGCGGGCCCCACCCCGAAGCACCGCCCGAGTGGTATCGAGAGGCGAACCTCCCCTATCGCGGACCCACCCAAGACCTGGGTGAGGACCTGATCGACACCCTCATGGCGCCATAACCAGTCCGCACCGGAAACCTCGGCGACCATAACCAGTAGGACATGGCCTAGTGGCAGCGCCGTCTTCAAACCGCGGTGATACCGATCGAATTGTGGGCGCGTGGAACAGCTGATCACGCACCCTTTCAGGGGAGAGGAAGTGGTGAAGATGTCAACAACGCACGATCCCGCCCGGCAGACCGTCACGGACCGTCTGCTGGACTCACTCGATCGGCTCGTGCGGCGCCATCGCTCGCTCGCCCTGCACAGCGGTGCGGACCCCGAGTCGCACAGCGCACTACACCTCGAGCTCATCGCCGCCGAGGTGGCACAAGAGCTCGCGATGGCGCGCTCGCGCAGCACATGGCACCGGCAGTTGGGGCCCCCACGGGCCAGCTGACCCGCAACCAGGAAGGTCGTTGCCGAGGCCCTGCTGGCGACCGCGTTGCCGGTCGCCGGGCCTGCCGGAGCGCCGGTCCGAATCACCGCCGGCGTCGCTGCGCCGACGGTGTCGGCGACGGGACCACCGCGAACCGTTGGCGCGGTGGGAGGTACAACACCGTGAGCACCGCAGCTATGACAGGTGAGGACGGAACCTGAGATCAGGTAGGTCCCCGTAGTAGTGGCCCCGCCCCTTGTGGGAGGGGCCACTACTACGTCCGGGTGATGCTGAGGCAACGTAGGAACGAAAGGAGCGGGCAGGAGAAGATGTCGCCCATGGCCTCTCGACCGCCGGGACGGCATCGAGTGTTCTCGCCGTCCTCCCTCCGGAAAGCGATTGCGTCAACAGGTCCTGGAGAAGCCCCGCGAGCCGGGATCCGGGAGATCTTCGGCCGGTTCTGGCCGGAGACCAGGCGATTCCGCGGCCGCTTGTGGGTCATCCTAGTGCTTGTCGGGGTCGGCCCGGTGTCGAGCACCCTGAGCATCTGGTTGTTCAAGATTTTGATCGACGACGTACTGGCCCCGCGACTTCCACCTGTTCCCGGTGATCGCCACCGCCTACATCGGGGTCGCAGTGGTCGAGGGCATGGTGTCGGGCACCGACCAGTATCTGTCGACGTGGGTCGGTGAGCGGTTCATCCTGAACCTGCGCAACCGGCTGTTCATCCACCTGCACCAGCAGTCGCCGGGGTTCTTCGAACGCCACCAGCTCGGCGACATCCTGTCCCGCCTGATCGGCTCCTCGCCACCACGCCCGGCTATGCCCGTCAGGTGCGATCCGGCGAAGCGCGAAGCGGGGAGTCACCTGAAGATCACCTGGTCCTCGAGGTAGGCACTGATACCCCAGGAACCGAACTCACGCCCGATTCCGGACTGCGTGAAGCCGCCGAAGGGAGCGGCGCGCGAGCCGACGACCTCATTGACGACCTCATTGATCATGACGTGCCCGGCCTGGAGGCGACGAGCGACGCGCTCGCCGCGCGCCGTAGGAAGTGTCGTTGGCGATGGCGATGGCCTCGTCCTCATCACGGTAGGTGATCAGGGACAGGACCGGCCCGAAAACCTCCGCCCGGGCAACCGTCCGGTCGTTGACCGTGGCCAGCAGGGTGGGCTTGACGTAATTGTCTTGTCTGAGCCCGTCGGGGTGACCGAGCCCGCCGGCGAGCAACTTGCCGCCCTCTGCAATGCCGCTACGGATGTAGCCCTGAACGCGGTAGTACTGAGCGCGATCCAGGACGGGGCCGACGACGGTGCCGGCGTCCGCGGGGATCGCCGACTCTCACGGCGCCGACCGCGCCGGCCAGAGCCTAGGTGAGCTCCTCTTCCCCGCTCTGCGGAATGGTGTCCGGCCGATGGTTCCGCGGCACGACGGGACCCGCGTGGTCCAGAGACGCAGGATTCGATTCAGGCCCGGCCCGCCCGTCGCTGCGTGATGGCCCCCTCGGTGCGTACTCGCCGGTGGATGCCGATGTCGTCGTCCGGGCTGCCCGCTGCTCGCGGGCTCGGGTCAGGACAAGCTGGGATGGAGCTCGGGCGGGCCGCCCTTCTCGTAGCGCAGAGAGAGGGGCGCCGTGCCGTCGATGTCGGTGACGCCGAGCCGGGCGCCGAGCTCCGCTCCGATCAGGGATCGCCCGGACAGCTCCATCCGCAGGTCCGAGGCGTGCAGGGCGGCGATGACCCGGCCCGTGAACTGCGGGCTCTCCCGCGGTCCGCCGGGGCGGCGGTCCGCCGGGAGCGCGGCGATCGCGGCACGAGCGCGCTCGGTGTCGAGCCCGCCCATCCATATCGAGACCGCAGCGACGTCGTGGGGACGCAACTCCTTGGCCATGTCGGCAGCCATCTTGTCCGCGCCTGCCTTCTGGGCGCCGTACGCCGGTCCCTGGTGGTAGGACACGGCGCCGTAGTGGCCGGTGTTGACGATCAGTCCCCGTCGGCCTGCGATGAGAAGAGGCGCGGCGTGCCACGCGGCGACGTAGTGCGAGCGCAGCCCGACGGTGATCAGATCAGCCGCGGACAGTGGGCGCTCCCAGAATCCCCCGGGCGCCGGGTCAGCGACCTGGGCGGCGTTGTTGACCAGTATGTCCAGTCGGCCCTGGTCCTTGCGGACCTGCGCGAACAGCGCTGCCACCGCTTCGTCGTCAGCATGATCGACCTGCACCCCGACGCCGTGTCCGCCGGCGTCGCTGACTGCGGCAGCGGTCTCGTCCACTGTCCCGCCGTGCGGAGAGGCCTCGGGACTGCGGCTGCGCCCCGTCACGTACACCGTTGCGCCGGCTGCACCGAGCGCGACGGCGATGCCCTTGCCCGCGCCGCGACTGGCGCCAGTCACAACCGCGATGAAACCTGTCATCGCCCTCTCCATCGGTCGAGACCGAGTGAACGGCACCCGGCAGTTGAACCGTGCCGTGGCACACAACTCGAAATACTGAGCCCACGGCGCCACCGACCGCGACCGCGTGCACCCGCGGTGAGGGGGCCTTCGAGACCCCAGCCCGCTTCGCGACCTCGAAGATGGTCGCGCGGCGCCGCGCCGAGGCTCTTGGCCCGCCATATCCACCACCACCGGTGCCCCGCGAGGCTGGTCCAGGGCCTGCACCGCCATGCGATCGCCGCGGCTGGAGCCGATGGGTCCGGGGCGGTGACGGGCGGACCCGAGTTCGGCTTTCGGGCAGTTCGCCAACCTGGAGAACGGCGTCGGCCAGCCGCGATATCTCGTCGAGGTCCGCGACACCGGGTCCGAGGACGAGCTCATCGCCCATGCAGTCGACACCGCGCTGCGCGAGGTCCAACGCCAACGCCAGTCCGACGGGACCGCCACCGACGACGAGAACCTCGGTCTCCTGTCGTGGGCTGATCACGTCGTGCTCTTCTCCTCCGAGAGAGCTCGGAAGTAGTCGCACAGGAAATCGCTCTGCTCGGCCACGCGGGCCGGCACGAGCGGATGCTTGGCCGCCTCCTCGGCGATGCGCTGGAAGCGCCGCGCGATCAGGCGGCGGGCCACATCGGGCCGGGAGATGTAGCTCAGCTGCCCGGGCAGCTCGAAAGAAGGTCCCGCGGTTCGCCCCTTGCGACCTGACGGCATCGTCACGATCAGCTCGGCCAAGGGGCGCATCATGCCCGTCATCACGTCGATCGCGTGATTCATCAGCACCGACCGGCGCAGGCTCGAGTCCGGTTGTCCGCCGAAGTGCTGCACCATGAGCTGCAGCATCATGAAATAGGAGTCGTTGAACAGCTGCATTGCCGCGCGCGTCTCCGGAACCGTGACCAAATCCTTGAGCAGGCTGTCGTCGTCCAACGTCGGGTTGCGCAGAACCGGGTACGAGGGGCGCCATGACGGGTCGTCCGCGAGGAGGCCCGCCAGTCTCGTGAAGGCGGCGTGGTGCGACTCTTCGTCGTCCAGCCGCTCCGAGTTGAGCACGTTGCCCTCTCCCTGTTCCGTGATCACGTCGATCGCGAAGAGCGCGCTGGGCAGGTCGTCCACTTCCATCTGGTAGTCCGGGTGGTCCAGGTCTATGGAGCGGCGCAGGAACAGGTGGTGCTCACCGCCGCCCCGTCCCCGCTCCACGAGGAAGAGGCCCGGCACCCGCCGGAGCCCGTCGCGGATATCGCCGTACAGCTCGCTCAACGAGGCGTAACCGAGCGCCGGCCGGGGGCCGGTCGCCCTGATGTCACCGAGCTGGACATCGCGCACCGCGCTCTCGGGCTTCTCGATCTCGATGAACCGTTGGACGCTGCCGAGCCCCAGCCCCTCGAGTGAGAAATCCAGCGCGACCGGCAGCTCGTCGTTGATCGTGCCGAAGTCGATCCGCGGTACCGTGAACGGTTCTCCGATAGCCATCAGGACGTTGTTGACCATCAGGAAGTGCATCATCTCTTCGCGGGCTATCGACAGCAACGTGGTACGGATGCCGGCGTCCAGCGACTCACCGCCGTCACCGCAGGCCACGGCCAGCTGCTGGGCGTTCCAGCGACCCAGCCGGACGTACTCCAGGCCGGCACCGTGCGTGGGCACCGAGTAGGCGGCGTACAGGTACTGGAGCATCACCCCGAGCTCGACGACGGCGGCGTGCCCCAGCGCGGTCACCAGCTCCTCCCGGGTGGTGAGCCCGGGACGGTCCCGACCCGGCGACGGCACGAACCTCGTCACCTGCGCCGGCTTCTGCTGCTCGCGCAGGAACCTCAGCAGCAGCCGCGCCTTGGGGGCGCTGAGATCGCGCGACGGCGGCATGTAGTAGGTGCGCCCCTTGTTGCGCGGGTCGCACATCTGCCAGATGAGCTTGGCGTAGGTCTGCACCTTGAACCCGTCGGCAAGGCTGAAGACCTCGTCGCGCATGAACGAGTACAGCTGCTCGTACGGTTCCAGCACCTCGCGGTAGACCAGGTCGAACGTGACCTGCTCGGCGGGAATGGCGTCCAGCCACCAGTCGTCGGGCAACACCCGCACGGTCATGGCGCCCACCCGGGAGAAATGCCGCTCGTCGTCATGGCCGCCCGGAACGTCGGCCGGGTCGACGGTGAGGGAGAGCCTCGCGGCACCAGCGCGCAGCCCCCGCAGCGTGAACGCCCCCAGCCCGGCGTCATCGGTACCGACGACACAGGCCGCGCCGCCGTCGAGGCCGACGACCACCGGGCGGCCCTGTTCTCGCGGCAACGCCTCGGGATTGGGGCACTGCCGCACGTGGATCTCGGGCACCGCTGCCGGCACGCCTCTCACGAAGGAACGGACCTGCACGCGGACGTCGTGCTCGTGGTCGTCCTCCCCCGCGGGGTGTTCCAGGATCACGCAGGCGTCGTCGACCTGGACGTTGACCTCCTGCTCGATCAGCACGACGGCACCTGTCGCGTCCACCACCTCCAGCGGCTCGACGCCGGCCGGCCCGCACGGTCCGCACCGGTCGGCGCGCACGATCCCGACCCGATCGGCCGGCAGCTGCGCCACGAGCTCGCGAGACCGTGCGACGCGCAGCCGGCACCCCGCCGGCAACGGCTCCACGAGGTTCAGGTGCACAGCCGACCTGCCGACCTCGACGCTGAGGTTGCTGCCCTCGCCGTCACACCGGGTGAGAAGACGGCCCGCCGGATACGTCCGGAGCTCGTGCGGCCGCCACGGCGCGATCGTCCCTCTGATCCCGCTCCCGTCGAGCACGAACTGGACGACGAGCCCGCCGACGGCATCGTCTGCCACCGCCGAACGAAGCGCCGTGGCCGCGACCGAACGATCCGTCTCGGGCAGCCAGTTCAGGCCGTCCGACTTGTCGACCACGAACTGGTGCACGACCTGCCCGGGCCGTTGCCAGCGCGGCGGCTGAAATCCCCTGACCTGACCGGTGACCATGTACCCCGTATCGTGCGATCGCCCCGCGCGGCCGAACCCGAACTGCCCGACCATCACCGTCGTCGAGAACCGGGATGCCGGGTCGACGTCGAAGATCCTGGCCCGGTTGACGGTGCTGCCCAGGTACTCGTTGTGATGCCCCCACATGTCGACCGCGCGTCCGATGACCGGGTCGGTCCGGTCCAGGTCGGCTTCCGCCATATCGACGGCGACGACAGCGGCCTCGATGAGGAAATGCCCGTTACCTCCGAAGTTCGCGCCCTCGCGGACTTCGACCACTCGACCGGTCCCCATATCGACGACACTCTCACGTGGCCCGGTGGGCAACCTGCTGATGGCGGCGCCGGCGAAATGCAGCCGCGGGAAGTCGAATACACTCATGCCGACCTCCGCACCGGGTACGATCCGGTCAAATCGGCATCGATGCCGTCGACCGCTTCCAAGGCCGACTCGATCGCGCCGTCGATCCATGCCGGGTTCTTGGAGCAGTGCTCGCCGGCGAAGAAGAGGTGGTTCTGCGGCGCGGCGGCGAGTTCCAGCTCGTCGGCGATCTGGCCGTCATCCTTTCCCCAACGGACGGTGCACCCGCCGCGGCTCCACTCGTCATGCCCCCAGGCCTGGCTCGCGGCCGCCCGCACCATCCCGGGCTCCAGTATCTGAGGATGGACCTTCGCGAGCTGCTGTCGGACGTATTCGTGTCGGTCCGCAGGCTTCATCCGGCCGAGGCGATCGGCCTCCTCGCCGATGGTGTAACTCGCGAGCAGGACCGACCCGCTGTCGGGATAGTACGTCTGCCGGATACCACCCCCGGTGAACGATGCCCCGCCCGAAATACCGTCGTTCCGCCAGAACGGCTCGCGACAGTAGAAGGCAACCTTCGTCGCCGGACAGTACTCGATCTTCCGGACGATCGCGAGCTTGTCCGGATCAAAATCGCACAACCGGATGTGACGTAGCGCCGAGAACGGGATCGTGCACAATACGTAGTCGTAGCGTCGCACGATCGTGCGTTTCGCGTGAACGACTTCGATGACCACATCCTGTTTTCGCGCCCGTATTCCCACCACCTTGTGATCGACCCACACGGCGGCGGTGAGCGCATCGGCCAGCCGGCGCGGGAGGGCATCCATGCCGCCTTCGAGACTCACCAGGTCTGCGTTCGTCTCGGTGACGATGTCGTCGATGAATCCGTCGAGGCCCAGTGGCAGCAGGGAGCGGAATCCTGGGTTGTCGACGAAGAATTCAGCGAGGCGCGCCGAGCGATCGGGCTCCGGCAGGTAGGGCCCCAAGTCCATGCCATCGAGCCGGTCGACCAGCCGGCCGATCTGCATCGGATTCCCGAGCAGCTGACCGCGCATGTACACCGGCGCAATGGCCTCGACCGCCAACGTCAGGAACGCCGCGAAGCGTAGGCTCGCCTCCCGATATCCGGAGCGCGGCAATCGCCTCTGAAGCGACCCCACCAGCGCCGGCATAGCCTCCGACAGACGTACGGGGCCCGACTCCGAGATCAAATAGTTGCTCGCCTCGGACAGTAACGTTCGGAACGGGCGCACGCGGTCGATCAGGCCGAGCTCACGGACGTATCTCATGGCATGCCGATGTTTGGTCGGTATACGCATCGCGCCCAGCTCGACGTACGGCGCAGCCGGCTCCGGCCCGAACCGGTGGGTATGGATACGGCCGCCGACACGCGGACTCGCCTCGTAGACGTCGACATCGTAGCCGCGACCATTCAGCTCATAGGCAGCCACCAGTCCCGCGACTCCCGCCCCCAAAACGGCGACCTGCGATCTCCTGTGCGGGCCAGTGCGTACTCGAGGGCCATCGCAGAGCGTGATCGAACGAGGCATCCGTCCGCCTTTCGAATTACGAACTGAAGAGCTTGCCATGAAACAGGTGCCGCAGCGCACATCGACCGATTTGCAATAGAGTCCCCGACGTTGGAGGTCGCATTGTCTTAGCTGGGCAGACTCAGACCATCATTGGTGGCAAGGCGATCTTTGTCCTCGGAGGCGTTGGAGCGGATTGGTGGCGCGCCCTCGTTGCGTCAGCACCCACAGCAAAGCGATCACTGCCGGCGAGCAGGCGCGCGTAGTACAAGGTCCTCCCGTGAGCGTCCTCGTGATCCCATCTCCTTCATGCACTCACTGTCCATCCGTGACCGCCGGGCGCGAAGTCGGCGCCGCCACTAGTGGCGGCACTACCAGCGCCGTGGGAGTTCCTCCTCCCGTTCATCGATCTCGTCCGGCGCGACGAGGACGACGTAGGTTGTCGCGATCACCCAGGTCGCGATCGAGCGAGACGTGCAGCTCACCCGGGAAGTGGCAGTCGAGGTCACCGCCAGTCATCGATAGGCCGGCGGCCGACGCTCTTCCACGCCCCGCGGACCCGAACCCGCTGTCGGTGCCGGGCCGGTCCGAGATGGCCGGGGCGGCCATCTCGCCGACCTGCTCGACGAGGCCGCCGCGGCCCGATTCCATGAGCTGGCCGGTAAATTGGGCGGAGGGTATTCGGTATGATGAAGCTGTGGCGATCGGGCTGGACGGAGCTCGTTCCCTTCTTGGACTACGACGTGGAGATCCGCCGGATCATCTGCCCCAACTGGAACGGCCAGTTGAGCCGGAGATCGGACAATCCTGGTAAGGCCCTTGATCCCCGCCGGTATGCCGGAGCGTGCTCACCCGACACCGTCGGCCGCGACACCCGTGGCTACGACGCCGGGAAGAAGATCAACGGACGCAAGCGCTTCGCATCGTCGAGCGGGCGAGCTCGTTCGGCGTCGACGCGCGGCTCGAGATCTACTCGGCGTCCACCCATGTGTTCCAGTACTTCTGGTCGTTCCTGCCCGAGGCCGCCGACGCGCTGGCTCACGCAGGCGCGTTCATCTCCCGCGTGTCCGGCTGAGCAAGCCTTCCCCAGTAACGCTGTGAGCAGGTGGTCCGGTGGTGCTCGATGTGGATCAGGACCAACGCGTGGGAACCACCCGTGGGGACGTGGGTCGGGCCCCGCTACCTGCTCGCCCGCGGCGCGGCGGCGTCGATTCCGAGGGATCGCGCGAATGTAGCTCTTCGACGGTCACATCGACCCACACAGAAGCCCGCGGTCCGCAGTTGATGGGCGCTGCAGTCATGTCCCCGCGGACGACTGCGCGCAGCAACGGGGACGGCTCGGTTGTGCGCTACCTGGCGCTGGCGCACAACGAGCGGATCGGCGCGTCGACGAAGGCCACTGTGTTGCCCAACCTGGGCCGGGAAAACCGGCTGGACCGGATGGTCTGCGCCGACTGGTCCGCTCGATCAACCGTTACCTCCGCGAACCCGAGCGGACGCCCGCGGCGACCGGCCTCGACGCCGCGGCGGAGAGGTTGCGGCTGACCGCCTCCCGGCCGGCGGGCGGCGTGACTGCTCGATGGGCTGTGCGCCGACTCGGGGTGAGCGCCGCGCTGCGGAAGGGCCTGGGAGGCCTCCGGGTCACCACCGATGTGGAGCGGGTGCTGTTCGCGCTGGTGGCGAACCAGGCGCTGGACCCGGCCTCGAAGCTGGACGTCGCCGAGTGGGCGTCGCACGACGTGGCGATCCCCGGGCTCGCGTCCGTGACGGCGCATCGGTTCGGGAAGCCGCTGTCGAGCGTCGGACGATCGAGGACGCATCGCCCCGGGCATGCGCGCCGACCTGCTCCTCGTCGACGGCGACCCCGTGACGAACATCGGGGACACCTTGACAGTGCGGCGCGTCTGGCGGGAGGGCGTGGCACTGTCAACCCGGGCCGGACGGTGAGGGGCGATCCCGTTGAACGGCACGTGGCGCGTCACCGCCAGCCGCGGCACCGATCTCCGTGGAACTGACAGCTGGGTGTACTGCGCGGACGGGCAGATCGACCCGGACAGTCGTGCCCGCCCCGCGTGGGCTGGAGATCGAGATCGTTCCACGCAGCGCCTCGACCCGGTCTGTGAGGCCGATGAGTCCCGAGCCTGCACCCGGCGTGGCACCACCGGCACCGTCGTCGCGAATCGACAGGTGCAGGGTGCCGTCATGCACCACCGCGTGCATGTAGGCCGTTGACGTGCTGGCGTGCTTGGCGACGTTGGTCAGTGCCTCTGACGCGATGTAGTACGCCGCAGCCTCGATCTGTTCCGGCAGCCGTCCGGAGATGTCGACGTCGAGTTCTACCGGGGTGATCGAACGGCGGGCCAAGGCCCGGAGCGCAGGACGAAGGCCACCCTCGGACAGGATCGCCGGGTGGATGCCTCGGGAGATCTCCTGCAACTCGTCGGTCACACGCCTCAGATCGGTGGCCACCTGCGCCAGCTGCGTCCTGACCTGAGTCAGCTCGGGTGGCACGGCCTCCTCGGCAATGCGCAGTTCCAACGCCAGCGCCACCAGCTGCTGCTGGACGCCGTCGTGTAGATCGCGTTCGATGCGCCGCCGGGCGTGGTCCGCCGCGGCCACGAGCCGGGCCCGCGAGTCGGCGAGCTGTACACGACTCTTCATGAGAACCTCGTCATGGTCTTGAGGCAGGGTGACCACTCCGTGTTGGCCACCGTCGCGGAACTCGCGAGAGGTCCGCTGCCGGACGACGGTGCGCAGTCAGCGAGATGAGCCATCCACATCGTCCGCAGGTCATCGACGTCTCCCCCGTTGTCCCTGGGTCGAGAACGCTCCCGAGTGTGGCCCAGCGAGACGACGAGCGCGCCCGTATCGGGCCCCGGTTACACCCCTGGCGAAACAGGCCGGGGACACGCAGGAGCGAGACGATGGACGCGCATCGATGCCGGTGTGCGGCGACGGTATCGTCCGGCAGGGTGCCCTCCGCCTGGACCGCGTCTCCGTCCCGGTCGAGCGCTACGCCGCCGACAACACGCGCAGCAGGCCCATCATCTCGGCGAGGTGGTGGGTGGGGCTCGGGTGTCGACCAGCTGACGCAGCCGCGCGGGGGCGTCCCTGGACCGCATGGGTGTGTAGATCACCAGGTGCAGGTCGGAATGATCTGAGGGAACCATGCTGTGTTGTTCCAGGTGCAGGTCGCCGACCACGGGGTGGCGGAACAAGCGCTCCCGTGAGGTCAGTGCTTCGATGCCATGACTTTCCCAGGCGGTGCGGAACGTTTCGCTGGCATTGAGGAGTCGTCCGACGAGCTGGGAGAAGTGCGGGTCGGCCAGCCGGGGGCCGGCCTTGGCCCGGAACGCGGCGACGTTGTGGCGGCTGATGAATTCCCAGTCGGGCACCAGCTCGCGCAGATACGGGTCGGTGAACAGCAACCACAGCAGGTTCCGGTCCGCCGCCGCCACGGTCGCTATGTTCGGGTACAGCGCCACGCAGGCGGTGTTCCATGCAGATATCCACCAATCCGAGGTGATCGCGTACGCCGGGTAGCCAGCGAGCGCGTCGAGAAACTGCTGCATGTGGGCCGGGACGGCGTGGTGGATCGGGTCGGTGGCGAGTTGGGGGGCGGCGTACCCGGCCAGCGACAGGACGTACGCATGCTCGGCGGCGGACAGTCGCATGGTCCGCGCGAGCGCATCGAGCACCTGCCGGGAGGGTGTGATGTCACGGCCCTGTTCGAGCCAGGTGTACCAGGTGATGCTCACCCCCGACAGGTAGGAGACCTCCTCGCGGCGCAGTCCCGATGTCCTTCTCCCCTCGGCCGGGAGGCCTAGTTCGGCGCGCACCAGCTGTCCCCGCCGAACCCTGAAGAAGTCGCCGATCAAGGCGACGTTGCGCATCACCACCCACGCCTCCCCCACCAGGCCGTGCCCGTGGATGTCCCCGGAGCCCCAGGACAGTGGCGGGGATCAGGCTCTCGGCTTGGTCGTGGGCGGCGGCTCATGTCGCGTAGCGGGTTGCCAGCTCTCGGAACTGCTCGAGCCGGTTGAGCCTGGTACAGCCTTCTGATCTCCGCCCGGTCCTCCACACTCAGCACCTCCTGGTTACGGAGCGGGTCGAACTTCGCTGTCAGTTCTTCAGCCGGCACCGATCCGGCCCGGCAGCTCGATCACGATTTCGGAGCGCAGGGCGACGACATGCCGAGCACCGTTCAGCCAATCCTCGCGCTCCGCGCGCAGGACTCGGACAACGATGCTGCGGAAGAGCCGGCGGCCGGCCTCCGGCAGGTCGCACCAATCGTCGCTTGTCCCCCCGACCGATGGCCACGCGGTGGAGGCGGGCTCCGGCGCGCTCCAGGCCGTGTTCGGCAGGAAGCCCGTGATCGCTGGTCATCTCGTTCATGGCGTCCCTCGAAGGTCGTGGCGGTGACGTTGTGGATGACGATGTCGGGCCGGTCCGTCGAGGACTTGAACCCGGCGGCGTGGATGCTGAATGGGCCACATTCGTCGGTACCGCCTACTGTTGTGCACCTGGAAGCGAAGTGCGCAAGGGCAATGCCCTGGTTGCCACCCGGGGGCCGCGGCCCAGGGTCCCTGGGCCGTGAGAATCCGGGCATTCAGCACAGGCAGCCTGTGCTGTTTACCCGATTCGCACCTGATGTACTTATTGAGTCACGTCGCGATAGCCCGACGGCATCGGGATACTGGGCGGCCGCGGCAAGGGCTTTCCAGCCCCGTGATGAGCTGGCTGAGCCGGAGCGCCCGCCGGCGCGGGGTCGGGCAGCGCCTGACGCAACTCCCGGCGTGAGCTGATGGCGAGCTGGGTGAAACCTCGTGCACGTGCCATTCGACGGTGCGGAGGCTGAGGCGCCGCCTGGGGCGTGGGGCACTGTCCGTTGACAGCCCAGCGAGCCCGGTCGTGCCGCGTCACCGTGCTCGGCGTTGCGGTTCGTCGTCGGGCTCAGCTCAGGCGGAACTCTGGGCCGGATCTCGGAGCAGGTCTGCCAGCTCTTTGCGAGAGCTGACGCCGAGCTTCATGAACACCTTGCGCAGGTGCCATTCGATTGTTCGGTGGCTGAGGAAGACCTGCGCGCCGATCTCCGGATTCGTCAGGCCGTCGCTGGCCATGCGAGCGATTTGGGCTTCTTGCGGTGTGAGGTCGTTTCGCGCGTCCGCGATCCGTTTGCGCACCGTTTCTCCGGCCGCGAGGAGTTCGCGCCGCGCGCGCTCGGCGAACGCGTCCGCACCCATGGCGTCGAGAGCGCGGTAGGCGGCAATCAGCTGTGTGCGCGCGTCGACGCGCCGCTGCTCGCGCAGGAGCCACTCGCCGTAGATGAGTTGTGCGCGAGCATGGTGGACGACGACATGCGAGTGGCGAAGGTGCTCGATCGCCTCCACGTATAGGTCCTCGGCTTTGTGGCCCTGGCTCAGGAGCGCGCGCGAGCGGGCCTCAACACCGCGCGCCCACGCCGTGCTGCTGAGACTCGAACGCTCAGCCAGCCGTTCGAATGCCGTCGTGGCGGTGGATGGGTCGCCGCTGCGCACGGCCGCTTCGATGAGCTCCGGCAAGACCCAGACATTGAATCCGAGCCCGTCGGGATCGTCGGCGCGCTGCGCCGCGGCCGTCGCCTCGCAGTAGTCGCCGAGGCCGAGGTGGAGTGTCGCGAGGGCCCACTCG
The DNA here is from genome assembly GCF_039543345.1 of Pseudonocardia adelaidensis. NCBI lineage: Bacteria > Bacillati > Actinomycetota > Actinomycetes > Pseudonocardiales > Pseudonocardiaceae > Pseudonocardia > Pseudonocardia adelaidensis. Next base: position 24,441 of record NZ_BAABJO010000058.1, read on the forward strand.
GCGACTTCCACTGCGAAGCCCTCGCCACGCGAGGTCGCGTCCGCGATGACCGCTGCACGCAACCTGTGGGTGCGCTCCTTGTCGCCACGCCATGCGGCGATCAGGACGGAGAAGTCCGCGATCGTAACGCCAGCGGTCGCTGTCGTGATCGCGTCTGCTTCCTGCACGAGCTGCTCGGCGACGTCGAACTTGCCGGCGAAGAGCTGATGGGCCGCCGAGTAGTTCAGCGCGAACGGCAAAACGGTCAGCGCGCCCCGGTCCCGAGCGACGCCGGCGAGCCCGCCGGCGATCGCGGCGCAGGCGTCGTCGTTCCAGAGGTCCATCGCGAGTTGGCACGCGAGCCAGCACCATGCGATGTTCTCGCGGCGGAATCCCTCGGCCTGGAAGGCGTCGAGCGCGCGAGCGAGCAAGGGCAACGCGGTCGCGTAGCCCTGTGCGAGGCGCATCGTCAGCCCGTCGAGCAGCAGGTCGATGGCGCGCGTGGAACACCCCCGTGTCGCAGCCGTGGCCGCCTCCGCGGCTTCCACGACGCCCTCGGCTCTCTCGAAGCGCCCGCTGCGCACCGCGGCCCAGAGCGCCTCGAGATGTGTCTCGCGCGCCAGCTCGGCATCGAGCGGCTCGAGACGTTTCGCCGCAGCACTCAGCAGCGCCGGTGTTTCGCTACCGCGGGTGCGCGCGAACGCGATGTGGGCGCGCAGGCGGTCGACTCGTGCGCGCTCCAGCTCATCGAGTGGGCACATCATCGCGATGGGAAGCAGGGCTTCTGCCGCCTCGGGGGCGCCGGCGACGAAGTTGGCGTGCGCAGCGGCCAGGGCTCGCGTACCGCGCCGCGCCGGGTCCGGTGTCAGCTCGGCCGCTCGCTCCAGGAACGCTGCTGCTGCCGCTGCCCCGCCGCGGCCCTGTGCCCGCGACGCGGAGCGCTCGAGCTCGACGGCGACGCTTTCATCTGGTACCGGCGTGGCGTGCGCGCGGTGCCAGGCGCGGCGGTCCGAGTTGGTCTGCGGGTCGGTTGCGTTGGCCAGCGCGGCGTGAGCGCGCCGGCGTTCGTCCGGTGGTGCGGCCCGATACGCCGCTGATCGGACGAGCGGATGGCGGAACCGCACGCGCGCGCCGAGCTCGATCAGCCCAGCGCGCTCGGCTGGGACGACCGCTTCGGCGTCGATTCCGAGCTCGTCGTTTGCACGAAGCAACCCGGTCAGGTCGCCGACAAACTCGGCCGCCGCGACGAACAGGAATCTCCGTGTCTCCGCGGGCAGGCTATCGATCCGTTGGATGAAGCTCTGCTCCAGGCGGCCGGCCAGCGCCGCGGCGTCGGGAAGCCCGAACCCGCCGGCGAGCTGCGCTGGCGTGAAGGCGCGCGGCAACTCCAGCAGGGCAAGCGGATTTCCTCGTGTCTCAGCGACGAACCGGTCGCGCACCTGCTCGTCCATGCGACCGGGGAAGGCCGACTGCACCAGCAGGCGCGCATGGTGGTCGTCGAGACCGTCGAGCGTGAGGTCCGGGAGTCTGTCGAGTTCGCGTTCGGTGTTCGGCTCGCGAACGGCGAACACCATCGCGATCCTTTCGGCGGCCAAACGCTGCGCGACGAACGACAACACCTGAACCGACGCGCGATCCAGCCATTGCACATCGTCGACCAGGCTTACCAGCGGACGTTCCTCCGCGACATCCGACAGCAGGCTGAGCGTCGCGAGGGCCACGAGGAAGGGATCCGGGGCCGGTCCCGCGCGCAAGCCGAACGCCACCCACAGCGCGTCCCGCTGTGGAGCGGGGAGCTGCTCGGACCGCTCGAGCAGCGAGGAGCCGAGCAGCTGCTGGAGCCCGGCCAGCGGCAGCTCCACCTCTGACTCCAAGCCCGCCGCCCGCGTGATCCGGAACCCCGATGCCCGCTCGGCGACGTAGTCCAAGAGGACCGACTTGCCGATGCCGGGCTCGCCGCGCAACACCAGTACCGACCCTCGCGCCGCCCGAGCCCCCTGAAGCAGCCGATCGAGCGCGGCGCACTCGGCGTCGCGGCCGAGCAGCGCGGGTGAGTTGGTCGCGGCCACAGAAGCACCTAGCCTCAACGGTGAGGACGAGATGCCCGGGCACGCTACGCCGCCGGTGCGGCCGAAGGAATCCCTCGCCGGTTCGCGGTCGCGGGGGAGTCGATCCCGGCCTCGGCCAGGACTCGCAGGCTGTCGGCCTTGCTGGTCGGCTCGATGATCCGCGCGCGCACCAGCTGCCGGAACACCTGGTCGTGGTCGGTGACGGTGTCGGATCCGAGCTGGTCGTAGACGGCGCGCAGCGCGTCCCACAGCGGCGTCATCGGCGAGGACGCGACTTGCAACGAGCCGGCCCCGCCTGCGGCGAGGGCGTCGGTGTCCACGCCGAGGTCGAGCTCGCCCTGCCCGCCGGCCGGCCACTGCCGGGTCACCGGGCCGCGGCGCAGGCCGCGGCCCCGCTGCAGGGCACGGGCCGCCTTGAGCGCTTCCACCGCCTGGGCGTCGTGGGCCGAGCCGAGGTGCTCGACGTCGCGTGATCCGCGCCGCGAGCCATGCACGATCTGCAGCGCGGTCGCCCCGGACCCGGTCCGCACCGTGCGCACTGACGCCACAACGGGAGCCTACGAACCCGGCTTGGTGCGCAGATTCAGCCGAACCCGCCGACGATCCCGCAGGTCAGCGGACCATGATACTGCTCCAAAGATCCACTCGTGAGCCAAGTCGGGGCGTTGCAGGCGCGGACGCGCCGGTCCAACTCGGTGACATCGCCGCGGAGCTCCTCGAGAATGGCCAGCTGCGCGGCGAGCACGGGATACGCAAGGCCGATGTAGAGGCGAGCTGGACCGCGCAGCCGCGGCAGCATCGCGCGTCCGGTGCCCAGCCGCCCGCGTTGAACAGGTCGGGCGTTGAACAGGTCGGGCCGGTCGGTTTGGCCCTGGTGGCCGCAGTCCTCGCGGTAGAGGAACTGCACGTCGACCAACGGTCCGCGGTTCTCACGGGTTGGCGACCTCGACCGAGCGGCGTTTCCTACTCAGCGTGCAGGCATTTCCTGCTTCCGGGTCGCAGGAGCGGATCCCGACCGACTGTGCGCACAGCGGCACTCGCGCGGCGTCATCCCGTACCGCCGCCGGAACGCCCGCTCGAACGTCCTGAGGTCGCGGAACCCGACGACGGCCGCGATGCCCGACACCCCGAGATGGGCGTACCTCGGGTCGGACAGCATCGTCCGGGCCGCGAGCAACCGCTGCTCGCGCAGGTATGCACCCGGCGTGGTCCCGATCCGCTCGAACAAGGTGTACGCGTGACTGACCGACACGTGGTGCCGCCGCGCTAGCTCCTCGACCCGCAAGTGCGGCTCGGCCAGGTGTTCGCGCACGTGCGTCCGCATCATGTCGAGCAGAACGTCCTCGGGGCCGTCCCCGCCCGGCACAGAGGGGGCGACGTCGCGCAGCGCCATCGCGAGCAGATCGATCGCGGCGTGCCCGGCGTCCAGCCGCTGCGGCGCGGTCAGGTCGTCGGCCACCTCGAACAGCCGACCGAGGTAGCCGGACAGCATCTGCATGGCCGGGGCGGCGGGGTCGATGCTGCGCGCACACGCTTCGGTGATCTCGGCGGTGCGGAGCGGAAGCAGATCGCGGGAGAAGAACAGGTTCATACACCGGGTCTCGGTCGGCGAGATCCGCTCGTAGGGGCTACGGGTCTCGGCCAGCATTCCCGTACCGGCCACCGGCTCGACGAGGCGGTCGTGGTGGCGGAAGCGGCACCGGCCGGCTGTGCACACGCAGAAGTGCAGGTTGTCTGCCGTCGCTTTCGCCGCTCTTCGGTCGGTCTGGAGCAGCGAGATCGGCCCCCAATGCGTTCGAGAAAGCGTCAGGGTCTCGCCCAGCTCATGGATCGCCGACCGCCCGCGGAAGTTGCGACCCGTCCGGGCGATCACCGGTACGTAGATCTCACCGGTGACGTCCTCGAGTTCCTCGGCGGAGTACTCGTAGATCTGCACGGCCCCGAGGCTAGCTGCGCGCCATCCGCCCAGGTAGGAGCACTACGAGTGCTCTTACTACTACCTTGACGGCTGTTGTCGTGACGAGCACGCGTGGTGATCGCATGCAGGTGGCCGAGCACACAGACCGCGAGGACCAGCGGCCGTTTGCTCGCGTGGCGCGCCAGCACCTGATCCGACCCTGCTAGATCGCCCGAGCACGTCGGAGATTGCAGGACGGTCCTCCTGGAGCAAGCGAACCGTTCGACCGCCGGGGCAGACGCCGCTAGCGGTGATTCGGGCCGGGGGCACGCGCGCGGGAGAGAGGTCAGCCCGGAGTCGCGGTGTCGACCAGCCGGCGCAGTCGTGCGGGGGTGTCGGTGGTCTGCACGGGTGTGTAGATCACTACCTGTAGGTCCGGGTGGTCCGAGGGTGCGAGTATGTGTTGCTCCATGTGGAGGTCGCCGACG
>NZ_BAABJO010000059.1:0-25114 GCF_039543345.1 Pseudonocardia adelaidensis
GCCCCTGCGCCGGCCTGACCCTCTACGCCGTCCTCCGCGAACTCCAGACCCTCCTCAGCATCTGGACCGGCGCATGCCACACCTGCAAACGCCCCTACCCCGCACCGACCTAACAAAGCCCTACTAGCTCGCGCAAGAAGTACTGCCTGCGGCGGGATGTGCGGCCGCGCGGGGCGCGGGGACTGGCCGGAGGCCGCATGCCCCGCGCGAGCGCTTGCAGTTGCTCGGGCAGAGCGCCGCGTGGCGCCGGACGCCGTCCTGAACAGGCACGAGGGCCGTGGGCCGTGGGCCGTGGGTCCTCTGTCGATGCCGCGCTGCCGTCGCCGCGCAGCCTTGCGGGCAGGTACCCGTGGAGATCGCGGACTTACTGTGCGGCGCCAGCTACCGTCCCGTCACCGCCCGGCTGTGGTACTGACGGCCGAACGCAGGCCGCTCTCCCTCGACACCAAAGATCAAACCCCACTCCCGCAACAGATCCAATGCCCTCTTCACCGTCGATGGCGAAAGCCCACGCTCGACGGCCAGTGCCTTGACGCCTGGGAGGTGGCTGCCCGCGGCGTACTCGCCACCGACGATTCTCTCCCACAGCTCGACCGCGAGCCGCTCCCGCGGACTCCGCGGCCGGCACAGCACGCGCTCGACGTCATCGGTCGGCGCAGCTGGCCGCGCCGGCCCGCGCTGCGCCAGCGCCGCAGCCGCACGCTGGTCAGCCTCCGCCACCCACGCCGCGTAAACCCGGAGCGTGGTCACCCCCCTCCCCCACCATGCCCGAGCCGACCCGCGACGGTCCGCACATCGACGCCGGCTGCGATGAGTTCTGCAACACGAACGCGTCTCGGGTGAGCGGAACGCCGAGGGCCTCGCACCGCGCCGTGCAGCGCTCGAGGTGCTCCGTGAGCGCGGTGACCGTCTCCGGGTCGAGGGCGACCCGGCGCTGCTGGTGGGTCTTGGTGTCCTTTCTCGACCCGCTCCGTCCCGTGCTGCGCGATCGCGCGGCGGATCGTGAGAACGGCGTTGGGCAGATCCACGTGCAGCGCCAGCGCACGCCCTTCTCGAACGCGCCGCGGAGGACGAAGTGGATGTGCCGGATCGTCGTCGACGACAGACTGTTGCAGCGGTGCGGGCGGCATCGCGAGTCGCACTGGTGCGGCCGCGGCGTCCGGTGGTCGACCAGGCCCCGGGAGCGGTCGCAGTGGATCCGGCACCTGCGCAGCTCCGCGTCCACCGAGTCCAGGGCCTCGACGTCGACCGAGCTGGCCTCGAGCCGGCCCACGAACGGCCGGACATGCTTCGTGCAGTACTTCGCGTACATCATCCGCGTCGTCTCGGCGACGTCGAGCGTCTCCAGGTAGCGGTCGAGCAGCTGGTCCAGGGTCGCGTTCGTCGTGGGGTGGCGGCGCTCGTCGATCTGGGAGAGCAGCCGGCGCAGCGCCTTCTCCGCCTCCTTCTCGGCGTTGGGCGTGCCTGCCGGGATCAGCTCGCGGAGGTAGTGCTTCTTGCCGGACAGCGGGTCGATGTTCGAGTAGGCGTACACGCGGAGCGAGCCGCTCGGCAGCTCCTCGATCCCGCCCTGCGGGCGCCGGCGCGAGGTCCTGGTCATGGAGCGGAAGCTAGGACGCACTCACTCCACGAACGGCTCCACGCGAGCGTAACCGCAGGTCAGCGCGTTGCAATGTCCTGGTCAGAGTGGTGGGCGCGGCAGGGATCGAACCTGCGACCGCTCGGGTGTAAACCGAGTGCTCTCCCGCTGAGCTACGCGCCCGGAGGTGCCGGGCCGCCGCGGCGGCCCGGCCGAGGTCAGGCGACCGAGGCCAGCGCCTTCTTCCACGCCCCCTGGTCGCGGGCCTCCCCGGGGGCGTTCACCTCGGCGAACCGCACGATCCCGGTCTTGTCCACCAGGAACGTGCCGCGCACGGCCATCCCGCGATCGGCGTGGAACACGCCGTAGGTCTTCGCCAGCTCACCGTGCGGCCAGAAGTCCGACAGCAGGGGGAACTGGTAGCCCTCCTGATTCGCCCAGGCCTTGAGGGCGAACACGTGATCGACCGACACGCCGAGCACCTGGACGTCGTCGTTCTGGAAGGAGCCGAGGTCGTCCCGGATGGCGCACAGCTCGCCGGTGCAGATCCCCGAGAAGGCGAACGGGTAGAAGACGACCAGGACGTTGCGCCTGCCGCGGAACGCCGAGAGCGTGACCTCCTGGTTGTTCTGGTCCTTGAGGGTGAAGTCGGGGGCCTCGGTGCCGACCTCGGGCGCCATGAGCGGATCTCCTCGCTGCGAGCGGTGCGTTCGCCCGGAAGCCTAGCCGGGCCCGGACCTCTACGGTGCGGACGGGAGGTGCGGATGGGGGCCGCGAACCCATACCTCACCCGGCCCGAGCGCGGCAACCCGGCGTACCGGCAGCCGGACCGGTGCAGTGGCGGGGCGACTGCGGCGCCACCGACCCGAACGGATGTCGATGTTCACCCGGCCGTGGGCGTGCGCTGTGCCGGGCCGGCTACGACCCGGATGGGCGGCCGTGGCGGGATCGCACACGCGGCCGGTGGTGACGCTCTACGCCGTTCGTTCGCTCCGACGAGCTCCGCTCAGCGCCGTCCGTTCGCTCCGACGAGCTCCGCTCAGCGCCGCGGCTTGGCCGCCTTCGGCGACACCAGCCGCGAGCCCACCCAGCTCTCGCTGACGGTGACGTTGGAGGTCTGGGAGAGCCCGGCCGTGGGCGCGGCCTCGGCGATCTCGCTGGGCTCCACGTGCCCGGGGCGGCCGGTCTTGGGCGTGAGCACCCAGATCACCCCGTTCTCCGCGAGCGGACCGATCGCGTTGATCAGGGCGTCGACGAGGTCCCCGTCGCCGTCGCGCCACCACATGAGGACGAGGTCGATGACATCGTCGGCGTCCTCGTCGAGCAGGTCGTCTCCCGCTCTCTCCTCGACGGCGTCCCGCACCGCCTCGTCGACGTCGCTGTCCCAGCCGAGCTCCTGGACAACCATGCCCGGCTCGACGCCGAGCTTTCCCGCGATGTCGGACGTGCGTCCGGCATCATCCGCGGCGACCACGCGTGTACCCCTTTGCCTCGTGCAGTGCTCGTTGCCGGTGTCCTGTCCCCCGACTCCGGCCTCGTTGGTTGCGGAATCCGAACACGACGACTGTCCGGCGCGCAACCACTCGTTACGAGATCGAGCGCCGAGGGGCACGATAGGGGACGCGAAGACACATCACCTACCGAGACAGAAGCAAGGCAGGGAGATCCCTTGACCGGCCAGAACACCGACGGCAGTGCCCGGACCTCCGGGACGGGGCCGCGGCGCGTGCACGTCATCCGCGACGGGCTCGCCGCCCACCTGCCGGACATCGATCCCGAGGAGACGGCCGAGTGGCTCGACTCCTTCGACGCCGTCCTCGACGCAGCCGGGCAGCAGCGGGCCCGCTACCTCATGCTGCGAATGCTGCAGCGGGCCCGGGAGCGCCACGTCGGTGTCCCGTCGCTGACCAGCACGGACTACGTCAACACCATCCCCACCGACCGGGAGCCGTGGTTCCCCGGCGACGAGGAGACCGAGCGGGCCTACCGGCGCTGGATCCGCTGGAACGCCGCCATGACGGTGCACCGCGCGCAGCGGCCGGGGATCGGGGTCGGCGGGCACATCTCGTCCTACGCCTCGTCGGCCACGCTGTACGAGGTCGGGTTCAACCACTTCTTCCGGGGCAAGGATCACCCGGGTGGGGGTGACCAGGTCTACATCCAGGGCCACGCCTCCCCCGGCATCTACGCCCGCGCGTACCTCGAGGGGCGCCTGTCGGAGGACCGGCTCGACGGGTTCCGGCAGGAGCTCTCGCACGGCGGGGCGGGCCACGGTCTGCCGTCGTACCCGCACCCGCGGCTCATGCCGGACTTCTGGGAGTTCCCCACGGTGTCCATGGGCCTCGGCCCGATGAACTCGATCATGCAGGCGCGGTTCAACCGCTACCTGCACGACCGCGGCATCCGCGACACCTCCGACCAGCACGTGTGGGCGTTCCTCGGTGACGGCGAGATGGACGAGCCGGAGTCCCGCGGCCTGATCCACATCCCCGCCACGGAGGGGCTGGACAACCTCACGTTCGTCATCAACTGCAACCTGCAGCGCCTCGACGGCCCCGTCCGCGGCAACGGCAAGATCATCCAGGAGCTGGAGGCCTTCTTCCGGGGTGCGGGCTGGAACGTCATCAAGGTGATCTGGGGCCGCGAGTGGGACGCCCTGCTGCACGCCGACCGCGACGGCGCCCTGATCAACCTGATGAACCAGACGCCGGACGGCGACTACCAGACCTACAAGGCCAACGACGGCGGCTACGTCCGTGACCACTTCTTCGGGCGCGACCCGCGCACGAAGGCGCTGGTCGAGCCGATGAGCGACGCCGAGATCTGGAACCTCAAGCGCGGCGGGCACGACTACCGCAAGGTCTACGCGGCCTACGCCGCGGCGCTCGAGCACCACGGCCAGCCGACGGTGATCCTGGCCAAGACCATCAAGGGCTACGGCGTGGGCCCGAGCTTCGCGGGGCGCAACGCCACCCACCAGATGAAGAAGCTGTCGCTCGCCGACCTCAAGCAGTTCCGCGACGAGCAGCGCATCCCCATCTCGGACGCCGCGCTCGAGCAGGACCCCTACCTGCCGCCGTACTACCACCCGGGCGAGGACGACCCGGCGATCCAGTACATGCTCGAGCGCAGGCGGGTGCTCGGCGGGCCGGTGCCGTCGCGGCGCGCGTCGGCGAAGCCGCTGGTCCTGCCCGGGGACAAGGTCTACGACGTCGTGCGCAAGGGCTCGGGCAAGCAGGAGGTCGCCACCACGATGGCGTTCGTCCGGCTGCTGCGCGAGCTCGTCAAGGACTCCGAGATCGGCGGCCGGTTCGTGCCGATCATCCCGGACGAGGCGCGCACGTTCGGGATGGACTCGATGTTCCCGACCCAGAAGATCTACAACCCGAACGGGCAGCAGTACACGTCCGTGGACGCCTCGCTCATGCTCGCCTACCGCGAGAGCGAGGAGGGCCAGCTGCTGCACGAGGGGATCAACGAGGCGGGCTCGGTGGGCTCGTTCATCGCGGCGGGCACGTCGTACGCCACGCACGGCGAGCCGATGATCCCGGTCTACGTCTTCTACTCGATGTTCGGGTTCCAGCGCACCGGCGACTCGATCTGGGCGGCCGCCGACCAGATGGCCCGCGGCTTCCTGATCGGCGCCACCGCGGGGCGCACCACGCTCACCGGCGAGGGACTGCAGCACAACGACGGGCACTCGCTGCTGCTCGCGTCCACCAACCCGGCCGTCGTCGCCTACGACCCGGCGTTCTCCTTCGAGGTGGCGCACATCGTCAAGGACGGGTTGCGGCGCATGGTCGGCGAGGACCCGGAGAACGTCATCTACTACCTGACGGTCTACAACGAGCCGTACGTCCAGCCCGCCGAACCCGAGGGCGTCGACGTCGACGGGCTGCTGCGCGGGATCTACCGGTACGCGGCGAGCCCGCGCGCCGAGGGCCCGCAGGTGCGCCTGCTCGCCTCCGGCGTCGCGCTGCCGTGGGCCCTGCAGGCCCGCGACATGCTCGCCGAGCAGTGGGGCGTCGGTGCCGAGGTGTGGTCGGTGACGTCGTGGGGCGAGCTGCGCCGCGACGGGGTCGAGTGCGAGCAGCACAACCTGCTGCACCCGGACGCCGAGCCCCGCGTCCCCTACATCACCCGCGCCCTGGGTGAGGGCGGCCCGGTCATCGCGACATCGGACTGGATGCGGGCGCTGCCCGACCTCGTCCGCCAGTGGGTGCCGGCGCCGTTCACCAGCCTCGGCACCGACGGGTTCGGCCTGTCCGACACGCGGCCCGCGGTGCGCAGGCATTTCAACGTCGACGCCGAGTCGCTCACGGTGGCGGCGCTGGAGGCGCTCGCCGCTCGTGACGAGTTCGACCGCGGTGCGGTGGCCGAGGCCGCGGCGAAGTACCGGATCGACGATCCGCAGGCTGCCGGACCGCAGACGAGCGACAGCGGTGTTGCATAGGGCGTGGCATAACAAAAGGTGAAAAAGGCTGGTCATTGACTCTCGGCAGGGAGGCCCGAACACGATACGCTCCGGCGCGACGCCGGCCGCGAGTGATCGCGAACGGCGTCCCGACCGGGGCGCACAGCGTTGAGCGCCAGGCGGCGCGAGGCCGGGGGCAGTGCCCCGGCACCAGCACGAGGAGAGCGGGAATGGCAGAGGGCACCGTCAAGTGGTTCAACAGCGAGAAGGGCTACGGCTTCCTCGCTCCTGACGGTGGTGGTGCAGACGTGTTCGTGCACTACTCGGCGATCCAGAAGAACGGCTACAAGAGCCTCGACGAGGGCGAGCGGGTGTCGTTCGACATCGAGCAGGGGCAGAAGGGTCCGCAGGCCACCAAGGTCACTCCGCTCGGCTGAGAGCCGATCCCCGCAGGTCCCGGCGCCCCGGCGCCGGTTCGTCCGCCGATCTCCCGACCACGTCGGGTCCGGTGACCCGTGCGATGCTGCCCGGGTGACCGACCACGGGGCGCGGGCGCCCTCCGGGGTGTCCCCGGCCACCTTGCGCAAGCTCGAGCTGGCCGCGGGTGACCTGGCAGCTGCCTGCCTCGCGGCCATGGCGAGGCGCCAGCCGTGGTTCGCACGCTTGTCCGCGGACCTGCGTGCCGGGGTCCAGCTCGTCACGCAGACCGGCGTGGCCAACTTCGTGGCGTGGATCGGCAAGCGCGGTGCGTCGCCGCCGCTCACGGCCGAGGCGTTCCGCATCGCACCACGCGATCTCGCACGCCGGCTGACGCTGTCTCAGACCGTCGACCTCGTCCGCATCGCGACGGAGGTGTTCGAGGAGCACCTCCCGCCGCTCGCCGCCGACGAGGCCGAGCGCCGCGCGCTGGTCGAGGGTGTGCTGCGCTTCGGGCGGGAGATCGCGTTCGCCGCCGCCACGGTGTACGCCGGGGAGGCGGAGAGCCGGGGCGCGTGGGACGCGCGCGTCGAGGCCCTCGTCGTCGACGCGGTGGTCCGCGGGCCGGGCCCGGACGCCGGCAACACCGCGTCCGGCAACACCGCCCGCAGCTGGGTCGACGGCCTGGTCTCGCGCGCTGCCGCGCTCGGGTGGGATCCCGCAGAGCCGCTGCGCGTCGTGGTCGGCAGCCCGGCTCCGGAGGCGCCCGAGGAGCTGCTGTCGGAGCTGCGCCGCGAGGCCGACCGGTCGGGGCAGTCGGTGCTGGTCGGTGTGCAGGGCAGCCGGCTCGTCGTGTTGCTGTCCGAACCACCCGGCCTGGACACCGGTGGCGACATCGGCACGGTCGTCGAGGCGTTCGCGCCCGGCCCGGTCGTCGTGGGGCCGCGCGCCGCCGACCTCCCCGGCGCGCACGCCAGCGCCCGCGACGCGCTCGCCGGCCTGCGCGCGGCGCCGGCCCGGCCGGACGCCCCCGCCGCGGTGGCCGCCGACGACCTGCTGCCCGAGCGCGCCCTCGTCGGCGACGCGGTTGCGCACCGCAGGCTGGTCACCACCGCGATCGACCCGCTGATCGCGGCCGGAGGGGAGCTGCTGGCGACGCTCGCAGCGTTCCTCGAGAGCGGTGGCGCCCTCGAGGCGTGTGCCCGCGCGCTGTTCGTCCACTCCAACACCGTGAGATACCGGCTACGGCGGGTGACCGAACTCACCGGGCTCCGCCCGACCGACCCGCGCGACGCGCTGGTGCTGCGCATCGCGCTGCTCGCGGCACGGCTCGAGGACGGGCGGGACCCGATCGACGGCGGCTGATCTGCACAGATCCGACAACCCGATCGGCGGCGCCAGGGTTCTTCGCGGATCATCCGGACCGTGTCGTTGGAGGAAACCTCCAAAACCTTCCCGCCGAGTTCGTGGGCACGACGCATTCCGGCACCCACCCCGGTCCCGGTTTGCTACGTGCCGTGATCGCCCTGCTCGCACCCGGCCAGGGATCTCAGACCCCGGGCATGCTCGACCCGTGGCTCGACGACCCCGCGGCCGAGGAGACACTCGCCCGATGGTCCGACTCCACCGGTCTCGACCTGCGCAGGCTCGGCACCACCGCCGGGGCTGACGAGATCAAGGACACCGCCGTCACCCAACCCCTCGTCGTCGCCGGCGCGCTGCTGGCCGCGAGCCGGCTCACCGCCCGCACCGCGCTGCCCGCCGCCGCACCGGCCGCAGGCCACTCCGTCGGTGAGCTGGCGGCGGCCGCGGTGGCCGAGGTGCTCACGGCCGACGCCGCCGTGTCGCTCGCCGCCGTACGCGGCCGCGAGATGGCCGCCGCCTGCGCACTGGCTCCCACGGGCATGAGCGCGGTGCTCGGCGGGAAACCCGACGAGGTGCTGGCGAAGCTCGCCGAACTGGGTCTGGATCCGGCCAACCGCAACGGCGCAGGTCAGGTCGTCGCGGCCGGGCCGCGGTCCGCGCTCGCCGAGCTCGCGGCCGCGCCGCCCGAGCGGGCCCGCGTGATCCCGCTGCAGGTGGCCGGCGCGTTCCACACCCGGTTCATGAAGCCCGCCGAGGACGCGATGCGGGCCCATGCCGAGACGGTCACCCCGGCCGACCCGGTGCGCCCGCTGCTGTCCAACGCCGACGGCGAGGTCGTCACCGACGGCGCCGACGCGCTGCGGAGGCTCGTCGCCCAGGTCACCGTGCCGGTCCGCTGGGACGCCTGCATGGCCCGCCTGCGCGAGCTCGGCGTCACCGCGGTGATCGAGCTGCCGCCGGCCGGCACGCTCGTCGGGCTCGTCAAGCGCGACCTGAAGGGCACGGCGACGCTGGCCCTCAAGACTCCTGACGACCTCGACCGGGCCGTCGACCTCATCACCGAGCACGCGGGAGCCGACACGTGACCGAGAAGATCCAGCTCCGGACCGCCCCCACCGTGGCGGGCGCCCGGCTCCTCGGTCTGGGCAGCACCCAGCCCGAGAACGTCGTGACCAACGACGACCTCGCGCAGCGGATGGAGACCAACGACCAGTGGATCCGCGAGCGGGTCGGCATCCAGAGCCGCCGCATCGCGGAGGAGGGCACGTTGCTGGTCGACATGGCCGCCGAGGCCGGGTCGCGGGCGGTGAAGGACGCAGGCATCGCGCCCACCGAGATCGACACGGTGATCGTGGCGACCTGCACGATGCCCACGCCGATCCCGAACGCCGCAGCGCAGACCGCCGAGCGGATCGGGATCCCGTCACCCGGCGCCTTCGACCTCAACGCGGCCTGCGCCGGCTTCTCCTACGGGGTCGGTACGGCCGCCGACCTGGTGCGCGCCGGGTCCTCCCGGTACGTGCTGGTGATCGGGGCGGAGAAGCTGTCGGACTGGATCGACTGGACCGACCGCTCCACCGCGATCATCTTCGCCGACGGCGCAGGCGCCACCGTCGTCGGTCCCGCAGCCGACGAGGCCTCGGTCGGCGTCGGCCCCCTCACCTGGGGCAGCGCGGGCGACATGGCCCAGACGATCCACATCAACCCGGAGACCAGCGCGCTCTTCCAGGAGGGCCAGGCGGTCTTCCGCTGGGCCACCACCAAGATCGCGCCGGTGGCGCTGAAGGCGATCGAGCTGGCCGGCCTCACCCCGGCCGACATCGACGTCTTCGTGCCGCACCAGGCCAACCTGCGCATCGTCGACGCCGTGGCCAAGCGGCTGCGCAAGGAGGGCGCCCGGGAGGACATGGTCGTCGCCGACGACATCGTCCACTCCGGCAACACCTCGTCGGCGTCGATCCCGCTCGCCATGGACCACATGCGTACCGACGGGCGCCTGCGCCCGGGCGACGTCGTACTGCTCGCCGGGTTCGGCGCAGGCCTGTCCTTCGCCGGCCAGGTCGTCGTCTGTCCTTAGTATTCCCCCTGATCAGCTCCAGTCCCCCACCAGAAGGAGAACGCACCGTGGCCGATAACACCGAGATCCTGAGCGGGCTCGCGGAGATCGTCGAGGAGGTCGCAGGCATCGACACCGCCGAGGTGTCGGCCGAGAAGTCGTTCGTCGATGACCTCGACATCGACTCGCTGTCGATGGTGGAGATCGCCGTGCAGGCCGAGGACAAGTTCGGCGTCAAGATCCCCGACGACCAGCTCGCCGAGCTCAAGACGGTCGGCGACGCCGTCGACTACATCGCGAAGAACCAGTGACCCGCTGCGGCGGGACCGGGAGGGGTCATGACGTCTGAGGTCGACGTCGTCATCACCGGGCTCGGCGCGACGACCCCGCTCGGTGGGGACGTCGCATCGACCTGGGAGGGCATGCTCAGCGGTCGCTCCGGTGTCCGGCGGATCAACGACGACTACGACTGGATCGACCGCTACGAGCTGCCGGTGAAGATCGGCGCACCGCTCGCGGTCGAGCCCACCGAGGTCCTCTCCCGGGTCCAGGCCCGGCGCCTGGACCGGGTGGAGCAGATCGCGGTCGTGGCCGCGAAGGAGGCCTGGGCCGACGCCGGGGAGCCCGAGGTGGAGCCCGAACGGCTCGCCGCGGTGGTCGGCACCGGCATCGGTGGCGTCACCACGCTGCTCGCGCAGGACGACCTGCTCGAGACCCAGGGGCTGCGCAAGATCTCGCCGCTGACCGTGCCGATGCTGATGCCGAACGGGCCCGCCGCGTGGGTGAGCCTCGAGTTCGGTGCGCGCGGCGGCGTGCACGCACCCGTGTCGGCGTGCGCCACCGGCGCGGAGGCGCTGGCCTGGGCGCTCATGCTGCTGCGCAACGGCGAGCTGGACGTCGTGATCGCCGGCGGGGCGGAGGCCTGCATCACCCAGCTCACCGTGGCCGGCTTCGTGCAGTCGCGCACGCTCTCGCAGCGCAACGACGAGCCGGAACGCGCCTCCCGGCCGTTCGACACGGGCCGCGACGGCTTCGTGCTCGGCGAGGGCGCCGGGATCATGATCCTGGAGCGGGCCGAGTTCGCCGCCGCGCGCGGTGCGCGCGTCCACGGCCGGCTCGCCGGCGCCGGGCTCACCGCCGACTCGTACCACATCACGGGCCCCGAGCCCGAGGGCGTGGGCCAGTCGCGGGCGATCGGCAAGGCCGTCCGCGATGCGGGGCTGGAGCCCACGGACATCGGGCACGTCAACTGCCACGCCACGTCCACGGTGGTGGGCGACGTGGGCGAGACCCGGGCGGTGCGCAAGGCGCTGGGCGACCGCCCCGTGCTCACGGCCCCGAAGGGGTCCTTCGGGCACCTGGTCGGTGCGGCGGGCGCCGTCGAGAGCATCATCACCGTCCTCTCGATCAAGGAAGGCGTCATCCCGGCCACCCTCAACCTCGAGGAGCTCGACTCCGGCGTCGAGCTCGACGTGGTGGCGGGCGAGCCGCGCAAGGTCGACCTGCAGGCCGCGGTCTGCGACTCGTTCGGCTTCGGCGGCCACAACGCCGCGCTCACCTTCACGAAGGCCTGAACGGCGTCCAAGCCCGCACTCGGAAAGCGGCGGAGCCGCTCGTACTTGCGAGCACGCAGCCGGCACCGCTGCGGGGTCTCAGGCGTCGTCTCGCGAGGAAAGCCCCGACGTGGTGAACTGGACTGGCGTTCGTGAGGAGGGGCTCCCGGAGCGAGACGGCGTCTGAGGTTCCGCTACCGGCACCGCAACGCAAGCCATCCTGAGCTCTCCCTCTAGCACGCCTCCCGCGCGGAACTGCCGCCCCCGGTCAGGTCGATCAGGGGCGGCGTTCCGCGCATCGGGAGGGTGGAGCGCCAGCAGATGCGACCGACCTGCAGGTCCGACGGCGCGTTCTCCACCGCTTGCGTGCTGATGAACCGCACCCGCACCAGCAGGCCGCCCCCCGGTCCCGCGTCCGGGTCCGGGTCGATGCGGTCGACCCTGATCGAGCCGTCCCGCGTGGTGGCATAGGCCTTCTGCCACTCCGCCTCACTCATCGCCTCCGCACGGGCCGGCACCACCGTCGCGCGCCACTGCGTGTAGTCGCGGCCGTTGATCGCGTCGTAGTGGCGCTGCAGCTGCGCCCGCACCTCCTCGGCGGCCGGGTGCTCCGCCGCGTCCGGCGAGAGCTCCACCTCGCTCGACCCCGCACCATCCGCCGGGACTTCCGGCGGTCCCGACCGGCCGCGCGACGCGAGCGCCGTGGCGCCCCCCGCCACCACCAGCACCGCAAGGACGATCGCGACGACCGCCGTCGCCGAACGGGTCACCGGCCCGTGCCGCGTGCATCCACCGCAGCCCCCCTCGAGTTCTCGTCGACGATCAGTGTGCCTGGCGGCCCCGGGACGGCCGACGAGGGGCCGACGATCTCCACCCGCATCTCCACCCGCGGGCGGTCCCGCCCGGCGTGGCCCGTACCTAGCGTTCCGCCCATGGAAACCGTGCTGACCTTCATGTTCCTGCGGCTGCTGCTCATCGGCGCCGTCGCGCTCGGCGTGGCGCTGCTCGTCGCCGTGATCGTGCTCGTCGCCCGCCGCACCGGACGCCTGGGCGACGCGCGCCGCGCCGCCGGCCCGATGGCGCGCGCGCTCGGCGAGCGCCAGGACGCCTGGGGCATCATCGGCCGCGGCGTGGCGCGTCACCTGGACGGGGACGGGCGATGAGCGACGCGGAAGGGATCATGAGAGCGATCCTGGTGGAGCGGCTGCTCGTGATCGGGGTCGTGTTCGCGGGGCTGGTCGTGCTGGTGCTGGTCGTGGGGCTCGTCCTGCGCAGGCCCAGGAGGTAGGAGGACGTGATGGCCGGGTCGGCCGGAAGCGCGGTGCAGCGGCTGTGGGCCGCGCTGCGCGCAGGCGGCCCGGAGACGGGCTGGCTGGACCGGCTCGTCACCTCCGCACTGATCGTCGGGCTGCTCGCGACGGCCCGGCCGCCCGCCGGGTGGGTGTGGGCGTGCTGGGGCGTGACCGTGGCCGGCTGGGTGCTCTTCCTCGCGGGCGACCGGCGGTGGAGGGGGACGGCCCAGGTCGGGCTCGGCGTGGCGGCGGTGGCCGCGGCGCTCACCGCCGGCGCCGACGACGACACCGGCCTGGTGTTGACGTTCGTCGTGCTCGCGATGTTCACCGCGCTGCCGTCGAGCCCGCCCGGGCTGTCGCTCACGGTCGTGGCCGCAGGCACCGCCCTGATCACGGCGTCGGAGCTGGCCATGGGAGCCCCCGTCACCCGGGTCGGGCTCTACGTCGGGATCGCGGCGTTCACGACGCTCACCGGCCTGTACCGGCGCCAGTTCCACCTGCGCGCGGTGGAGACGGCGCAGCTGCTCGAACTGACCCGCGGGGCCCAGGCGGAGCGCGCCCGCGCCGCCGCGCTGGACGAGCGCACGCGCATCGCCCGCGAGCTGCACGACGTGCTCGCGCACTCGCTCGGCGCGCTGGGCGTCCAGCTGGAGCTCGCCACGGCGCTGCTGGAGGACGGCGACTCCGACCGGGCACTCGACCGGGTGCGCCGCGCCCGCCGCCTCGCCGCCGACGGACTCGACGAGGCACGGGCCGCGGTGAACGCCCTGCGCACCGACGCGCTGCCGCTCCCGGAGGCGCTCGCCGAGCTCGCCGAGCGGCACGGGCGCGACCACCTCGGCGCCCACGCCCGGGTCGAGGTGCGCGGTGCCACCCGCCCGGTGCCGGCCGCCGTCGGCGTGTCCCTCACCGGCGCCGCCCGGGAGGCGCTCACCAACGCCGCCCGGCACGCGCCCGGCGCCCCGCTGCGGGTGGTGCTGGAGTACCGCCCGGACTCCGTCGCGCTCACGATCGCCAACGGCCCGCCGCCGCGGCCACCGGTCCCGCGCTCCGGGCCGCCCGGCGCGGGCCTCACCGGCATGCGCGAGCGGCTGGCGCTCGTCGGCGGCAGGCTGCGGGCGGGCGCCGACGGCCAGGGCTGGACGGTCGAGGCGGAGGTGCCGGTGTGACGCAGGTGCGCGTCCTCGTCGTGGACGACCAGGCCGTCGTCCGGGACGGCCTGGTGGCCCTGCTCGGGCTGGCCGACGGCATCGAGGTCGCCGGTGCCGCCCGCGACGGCCAGGAGGCGCTCGACATGCTGCGGGGCGGCACCGGGTGCGACGTGGTGCTCATGGACCTGCGCATGCCCGTGCTCGACGGCGTGGCCGCCACGGCGCGGATCGCGCGCGACCACCCGTCCGTCGCGGTGCTGGTGCTCACCACGTACGCCGACGACGACTCGGTGGCTGCGGCGCTCGCGGCCGGGGCCCGCGGCTACCTCACGAAGAACGCGGGCCGGGCCGAGATCGCGGCGGCGATCCGCTCGGCCGCCGCGGGCCAGTCCACGTTCGACGCCGGGATCGCGGGCCGGCTGGTGGCCGCGCTCGTGGACCGCACGGGCGCCACGCCCGTCGCCCCGGAGCGCGACGGGCTGACCGCGCGCGAGCGCGAGGTGCTCACGCTCATCGCGAAGGGCCTGTCCAACGCCGAGATCGCCGCGGCCCTCGTCGTCGGGCAGTCGACCGTGAAGACGCACATCAACAACGCGTTCGCCAAGATCGGCGTGACGAACCGGGCCGACGCGGTGCGGTACGCCTACCGCACCGGCCTGGCCCAGCCGTAGTCGACAGCGTCCTACGCCGTGTCCTAGTGCACGCCCTCCATGTGCCGGGAGATCCACGGGCTGAGCGCGAGCACGACCAGCCCCACCACGATCACCACCAGCCCGTTGACCCCGAAGTAGGCGAACTCGGCGTCGACCGAGTAGAACTGCGCCAGCACCCCCGACATCGACGTCCCCAGGCCGACCGAGAAGAAGTACAGCGCCATCATCTGGGCGCGGAACGACTCGGGGGCGAGCTTCGTGGTGACCGACAGCCCGATCGGCGAGATCATCAGCTCCGACACCGCGAACAGCCCGAGGATCACCAGCACGGCGATCGCGGGAGTGCTGCGGCCGGTGCCGCCCGCGAAGATCAGGAAGGCGAGGAACGCGATGCCCATCCCGATCACGCCGTAGGAGAACTTGCGCGGCGTCGACGGTGCGCGCCGGTCCAGCCTGGTCCACATCGCCGCGAACACCGGGGACAGGATGATGATCCAGATCGGTTCCAGGGAGCCGACCCACGACGAGGGCGCGGTCCAGCCGAAGATGGTCCAGTTCATCCGCTCGTCGGAGTACACCGCGAGCACCGTGAAGATCTGCTGGAACAGCGACCAGAACGCGGCGTTCGCGATGAAGAGCGGGATGTAGGCGCGGACCTTGGTGCGCTCGCTCGGCGTCACCCTCGGGCTCGAGAGCATCGTGGCGAAGTACGCGATCGACGCGAGGGCCAGCACCACGCTGGTGACGCGCGGCAGCGCGGCGAGCGGCACCACCTCGGTGAACGCCACGACCGCGAGCACCACGACGATCGCGACGCCGATCCCGATCGCCTTCGGCCGCGCCGAGGCCGGCAGCGGGTTGGGGGGTTGCTTGCCCGCGGAGCCGAGGTTGCGGCGGAACGCCGCGTACTGGACGAGGCCGAGCGCCATGCCGACGGCCGCGGCGGCGAACCCGACGTGGAAGCCGATCGTGTCCTGCAGCAGCCCGGTGACGAGCGGCCCGACGAAGGCCCCGAGGTTGATGCCCAGGTAGAACAGCGTGAAGCCGCCGTCGGCGCGCGGGTCGCCCTTCGCGTACAGGGTGCCGAGCAGCGAGGACGCGTTGGCCTTGAGCGCGCCGCTGCCCAGAGCGACCAGCACGAGCCCGACCGCGACGCCGGTGAGCCCCGGCAGCACCGCGAGCGCGATGTGGCCCAGCATCACCACGACGCCGCCGTAGAAGACCATCCGCTCCATGCCGAGCACGCGGTCGGCCAGCCACCCGCCCAGCACGGTGCTGAGGTAGACCGTGCCGCCATAGGCGCCGACGATGCCGGTCGCGGTGGCCTGCGGCAGGCCGAGCCCGCCCTGGTCCAGGCTGTAGTACAGGTAGTACCCCAGGATCAGCAGCATCCCGTAGAACGAGAAGCGCTCCCAGAGCTCCACCCCGAACAGGTTGGTGAGCCCGATCGGATGGCCGAAGACGGTCCGGCTGGGCACGCCGGACGGCTGGACGGTTTCCGTCACCGTTGCCTTCTTTCGCTCGACGAACGGCGAGGGATCGCCCCGCCGCGATCACCGGCGATGCTAGACCGAAACGCACGGTCAACGGGCCGCCACGGGTGGTACGCGTGGAATGTCCCGGAGTCAGCCCACCTGGTGCAGGAGGGTGCCCGCAGCCCCGTCGCCGGCGAGCCGGAACGGCTCGAGGGCGTCGTCCCACGCCGAGCCGAGCAACTCGTTCAGCCGGCCCGCGAGCCGGCTCGCAGGCACCTCCGCGAGGAGGCTGCGCAACCGGTCCTCCCCCACCACGATGTCGCCGTTGGCGCTGGTCCGCCCGTTCCACAGGCCGAGCGTGGGCACGTGGCAGAACCGCTCGCCGTCGACACCGGGGCTCGGCTCCTCGGTCACCTCGAACCGCAGCATCGGCCACGCGCGCAGCGCGCCCGCCAGCGCGCCCCCGCTTCCGGCAGGCCCGGTCCAGCCGCACTCGGCACGCAGCTGCCCGGGAGCGGCGGGTTGGGGGGACCACTGCAGCGAGACCTTCATGCCGAGCACGCCGGAGATCGCCCACTCGACGTGCGGGCAGACCGCAGTTGGCGACGAGTGGATGAAAACCACGCCGCGTGCGTTCACTGCAGACCTCCAACGTCGACGAGGAACGTCTTCCCCTACGCCCTCGAACGTGGCCGGCCCGCCGGTCTCGGTTGTGGTGATCAGTCTGCCCGGTCCCCCGCGACACGTCCAAACACGACGGCCGCCCCGGGCGTGTCGCGCCGGGTCACCAGTCGGGCAGGACGGCGCCGTCGAGGTAGCTGTTGTCCTCGAGCACGGCGCGTCGCGACACCCGCAGCGGCGCCTCCTCGGCGTCGCGGCGGAATCGGTTGCCGCTGATCCGCACGTCGGACGGGGCGCCGGGCTCGTCCTCCCGGAGGGTGTAGCGACCGCCGCCGAGGGTGTTGCCGCGGATCACGATCGGCCCCTCGTCGCGCCCGAGCGCCTCGTCCGGGTCGAGCAGCACGGCGCTGCCGTCCCCCGGCCCCACCTCGACCTTGTTGTCCTCGACGAGCACGTCCTGGCCGCTGCCGCGGATCACCAACGCCGACGCCTCCCGGCCGGGCGGGGTGGCGAAGTCGTGCACGGTGCTGTTGCGCAGGCGCGCCGACTCGCCGAGCCTTGCGCCGTCGCCGGTCACGCCGCTGATCTCCACGCGCTCCCCGCTCCAGCGGTCGCCGCCGATGGCCGCCTCCGGGAAGTCGCCGGTCAGGGTGACGTCCTCGATCCGGACGGACCCCCTCGCGGTGGTGACGATGCCGAAGGGCTGGGTGCCGTCGCCGACCACGCGGCTGCGGCGCACGACGACCTCGGGCGCGTCCACCACGACACCGCCGCAGATCTCCCAGCCGTCCACCACCGCACCGGGCGACGTGATCGTGCGGGCCGCGCTCGGGCACAGGCGCAGCGTGGCGGGTACGCCGACGCTGCCCCGCGCGGGCGCCACGTAGGGACCGGCGGCGGCGCACTCCAACGCCGCGACGGCGGGCGCGAGTGCCACCGTCGGCGGGGCGAGTGCCGGGAACGTCGTGCCCTCGGTCGCGACGACGACACCGGCGACGGCGAGCACGCACGCGGCGAGCCCGAGACCGGTGCGGGCGATCACACGCCCGGTGGCCCGGCTCATGGTCGCCTCTTCATGGCGCAAAGGGTACGACCGGACGGGCGCAGTGTCGTCGCGAGGTCTCTACGAAGAGTGAATCGTTATCACGATGTGTAGTGACGGATGCCGTCCCGATCCTCGGCCGTGACGACCTCGCGCTCGGCCAGCACCTCCAGGTGCGCACCGGTCTCGATGGTCGCGAGCATCCGGTTGAACAGGTCGAGCTCGCCGAACGGGGTGTCGCGGCGGGTCCACAGCAGCGCGCCGGCCACCTCGAAGGCCGTCGAGCGGCCGTCCTGCACGGCGGCGAGCGTGGTGTCGAGCCGCTTCGCGTGGTGGGCGACCAGCTCGTCCACCCGCTGGTGGACCCGCATCCCGGTCGCGCCGTGCGCGGGCAGCAGCACCGCGTCCGGCCGCGAGCGCATGAGCTCGAGCGAGGTGAGGAAGTCCGCGAGCGGGCTCGCGGCGGGCGCGGGCTCCAGACCGAGCGACGGGGTGATCCGGGGCAGCACGTGGTCGCCGGCGAACAACAGCTCGCCCGCCGGGTCTGCGAACACGACGTGCCCCCGGGTGTGCCCGGGCGTCGCGACCGCCTCGAGCTCCCGCTGGTCGGGTGTGCCCTCCCCCACCAGGATGCGCGCGCCGTCGTCGATCCAGTCGTCGGGGAACTCGTACTCGGCGGGCTCGACCGGCGGTGGGACGTGCCGTTCCAGCTCGCGGACGAGCTCGTGCGCGCCCAGGCCGAGCAGCTGCTCCCGGTGGTGGCGCTGCCCGGGACGCGTGCGGCGCAGCGCCTCGAGCCCCGGTTGCTCACCGCGCCCCAGCGCCACCCGCATGCCGAACTCCCGCCGCAGCACCACCGCCTGCGTGTAGTGGTCGCGGTGGATGTGCGTGACGAGGAACCGGCGCACGTCCACCAGCCCCGCGCCGAGCCCGGCGAGCGCCGTGGACAGCACCTCCCGCGACTGGGCCAGCGCCCACCCGGCATCCACCAGGGTCAGCCCACCACCGTCGGCCAGCGCGTAGACGTTGACCGCGCGCAGGCCGTCGTTGGGCAGTGGGAGCGGAATCCGGTACACACCCGGTGCGCACCGGTACACCCCTGGCGCCGTCCAGTCGCCCGCCGGGTCATCGTCGACGATCACGCGGGTCCTCTCTACGGTCACGCCTCGACACGCTACGTCGCGCCGTCGCGCACGCGAGCGGGTGTGGTGAGCTGCACAGCCCGGTGGGACCCTGCCGACGGGCCGGCTAGCGCTCCTCCAACCGCCCGCTCAGCACGAGCACCACCACCAGCACGGCGATGTGCACCACCGTCCCGGCCGTCTGGGTCACCGCATCGACCGGCGGGAAGTGGGACAGGTGCAACGCGTGGTACGCCGCGTGCGGCACCGCGGCCGCCAGCACCGCGATCGCGGCGAGCCGTACGGTCGCCCGGTCCGCCCGCAGCGCGGCCCCCACCAGCACCACCGCCAGCGCGAGGTTCAGGGCGCCGAAATCGCGCACGAGGTGCTCGTTGTACGGCGGGAGCAGCGCCACCCAGGGATGTCCGGGGAGCGGGAAGCCCTCGTAGAACACCAGGGGCACGGCCAGCGCCCACATCCCGGCGGCCCCGTGCCCGGCGGCGAGCACCCCGAGGATGCCCACCACCGTGCCGCGCACCCGCGCCTCCCGGTCCACGCCCTCGGTCACCGCCATGCCGCGCTCCGGTTCCGCTCGGCGAGGTAGGAGGCGAACGTGACGCCGCCCTCGGCGTGCCCCGGCGTCAGGTGCCCACCGTCCCGGTACCCGCGGGCCACCCGCCCGGGCACCCGGACGGGCAGCACCGGCCGGCGCCTCCGACGGGCGGCGAGCCACGTGCGGGCGAGGTCGGCGAACGGGAGCACCTCGGGCCCGCCGAGGTCCGGCGCGCGTCCCACCGGTTCGGCGCCCGCCAACGCCACGAGCCGCGCGGCCACCTCCCGCTCGTCGATCGGCTGCACGTCCGTGCCCGCCGGCACGGGCAGCACCGGGAGCCGGGCCGCAATGCCGAGCAGGCGGTCGAGCAGCGCGTGGAACTGGGTGCTGCGCTGCACCGTCCACGGGAGACCCGAGCCCGCGACCGCGTCCTCGACCGCGCACCGCTCCCGGTAGTAGGGCAGGGGCACGCGGTCGGCGCCCACGATCGAGATCAGCACGACGTGGGGGTGCGCGCCCGTGCTCCGGGCCGCCGCCATGAGCTGCCGGATCCCGGTCACGTCGCGCCCCGGCCGGGTGGCCGCGTGCACGACGACGCCGACGTCCCGCACGGCCTCCGCGATCCCGGCGCCGGTGACCAGGTCGCCGGTCACCAGGCCCGGTCCCCGCTGCCTGCTGAGCACCCGCGGTTGCGACCCGGCGTCCCGCAGCAGGCGCACCACCTCCCGGCCCACGGTGCCGGTACCGCCGGTCACCAGGATCGGTTCTTCCATCACGCCACCTCCTGACGGCCCCTCCTGTTCGAAGGACTCCGCAGCCCGTCAGGACGTGACAACGTCAGAAGTGGCGCCGACCACTCCACGACGGCGCGAACAAGTCGCGTCAGACGGTGAGGCGCACGAGGCGCGCCGGCTTCTCGCGGTGCGGGCTTCCGAACCTCTCCCCCGCGGTCGTCACCCACAGCCGGGTGCTGTCCCGCGGATCGACCGCGACGGCGGTGCTGGTCTCGATGCCCTGGTCGCGCCCGGCGATGTCCCTGTGGCTGCCGTCGGGCTCGAGCTGCCGGACGCTGTCGAACACGTGCGTGGCGAGGAACATCCGGCCGTCGGGATGGATGTCGAAATCGTCGGCCAGCAGCTGCTCCGCCACGATCTCGAGGTCGCCTGCGGTGGCACCGAGTCGGACCCGAAGGACCAGCGCCCGGGAGGTGCTGGTCAGGTAGAGGTGCTCCCCCCGGACGGTGACGCCGTTGACGCCGGGGACGCCGCCGGACTCGGCTGCGGGCGACAACAGCTCGTGCTCCAGCCACACCGTGGACCGACCGGTGCCGGGGGCGACGGCCAGCAGGAGCCCGCGAGCCGAGTCGGTGACGAACAGCTGCTCGCCCGACCGCGCCATGCCGTTGCCGAAACGCAGCTCGGGAAGGTCGCACACCTTCTCGACACCGCTCTCGCCGACCCGGTCGAGGCGCCAGCCCTCCTGGCCGATGTCGCCCGAGACCACCAAGGCGCCATCGCCGTCGGCGACGATCCCCGTGGGCATCCCGGAAACCTCGGCGAAGACCTCACGGCTGCCGTCGGCCGCCACCCGGTCGACGCGGCGGTGGCTGGTGAGCGTGACCAGCCAGCTGTCCTCCGGGCCGGGCGCCAGGTTCTCGGCGAACGTCCCGGGTTCCCACTCGGTGATGATCTCGGCGGGGACCTGGTGCGGGTCGCCCGTGGGCGAGGTGGGGCTGGTCACGCGGTTCTCCTCCCCGTAGGCAGGCCGCGTGGGGCGGAGGGGGAGCCGGCCATGAGGTCGGCTCCCCCTCCACCCGCGGCACCGCTCAGCTGCAGCCGCTGGTGGAGCCGCAACCCTCGCACAGGTAGCAGGAGCCGGCCGGCCGCATCTTGGTGCCACACGTCATGCAGAGCGGCGCGTCGGCCGCCTTGCCCAGGCGCAGCTCCAGGAGCTCGGTGGAGCTGCCCACCTCGACGGGCGCGGGCGCCACCGGCTTCGCGGTGTCCTTCTCCTCCGCGGGCGCGGCGTCGACCGATGACCGCAGGCCCTCCATGTCGACCTCGCCGAACCCGGCGCCGTAGTCGGTGCCCGCCACCTGCGCCGTGCGCTCCTCGGCGGAGAAGATGCCCAGTTCCGCGCGCTTCTCGTACGGCAGGTGGTCGAGCGCGAGCCTGCGGAACAGGTAGTCGAGCACGCTCGTGGCGATCCGGACGTCCGGGTCGTCGGTCATGCCTGCCGGCTCGAAGCGCAGGTTGGAGAACTTCGAGACGTAGAACTCGAGCGGGATGCCGTACTGCAGGCCCACCGAGATCGACATCGAGAAGGCGTCCATCACGCCGGCGAGCGTGGAGCCCTGCTTGCCGAGCTTGACGAAGATCTCGCCGAGCCCGTTGTCGGGGTACGAGCCCGCGGTGAGGTAGCCCTCGGCCCCGCCGACCGTGAACGAGACCGTCTCGCTCGGGCGCTTCTTCGGCAGCCGCCGGCGCACCGGACGGGCCTCCACGACGGTGGTGGCCTCCGCCGTCTCGGTCTTGCGGGCCTCCTTGCCGGCCGAGAGCGGCTGGCCCACCTTGCAGTTGTCGCGGTAGATGGCCAGGGCCTTGAGGCCGAGCTTCCAGCCCTCGAGGTAGATCTTCTCGACGTCCTCGACGGTGGCCTCCTCCGGCATGTTCACCGTCTTGGAGATCGCGCCGGACAGGAACGGCTGCACCGCCGCCATCATCCGAACGTGGCCCATCGGCGCGATGGACCGCTCGCCCATCGCGCAGTCGAACACCTCGTAGTGCTCCTGCCGCAGACCCGGCGCGTCGATGACGTGGCCGTGCTCGGCGACGTACTCGACGATGGCCTCGACCTGCTCGGGCTGGTACCCCAGCTTCACGAGTGCGCGGGGCACCGTCTGGTTGACGATCTGCATCGACCCGCCGCCGACCAGCTTCTTGAACTTGACCAGCGCCAGGTCGGGCTCGATGCCCGTGGTGTCGCAGTCCATCATCAGGCCGATGGTGCCGGTGGGGGCGAGCACCGAGGCCTGCGCGTTGCGCCACCCGTTGCGGGCGCCGATCGCGAGGCTCTCCTGCCAGACCTTCGTGGCGAGCTTGTGGACCGGCGTGCTCGCGGGCAGCGTGCGCACGTCGTCGTTGGCCGCTGCGTGCTTGCGCATCACGCGCTGGTGGGCGTCGGCGTTGCGGGCGTAGCCCTCGTACGGGCCGACGACGCCCGCCAGCTCGGCGGACCGCTTGTACGCCGCGCCCGTCATCAGCGAGGTGATCGACGCGGCGAGCGCCTGCCCGCCCTCGGAGTCGTAGGCGTGACCGGTGGCCATCAGCAGCGCGCCGAGGTTGGCGTAGCCGATGCCCAGCTGGCGGAACCTGCGGGTGGTGTCGGCGATCGGCTCGGTGGGGAAGTCGGCGAAGCAGATGGAGATGTCCATCGCCGTGATGATCAGCTCGACGGCCTTCTGGAACCGCGCGCCGTCGAACCGGCCGTCGTCGCCGAGGAACTTCAGCAGGTTCAGCGAGGCGAGGTTGCAGCTGGAGTTGTCCAGGTGCATGTACTCCGAGCACGGGTTGGACGCGGAGATGCGGCCCGACTCCGGGCAGGTGTGCCAGTCGTTGATGGTGCTGTCGTACTGGATGCCGGGGTCGGCGCACTCCCACGCGGCCTGCGCGATGGTGCGGAACAGCTTCTTGGCCGGGACGCGGTCGATGACCTCACCGGTCATCCGGGCGCGCAGCCCGAACTCCGAGTCGCTCTCCACGGCCCGCATGAACTCGTCGGTGACGCGCACCGAGTTGTTGGCGTTCTGGTATTGCACCGAGGTGATGTCGGAGCCGCCGAGGTCCATGTCGAAGCCCGCGTCGCGCAGGACGCGGATCTTCGCCTCCTCCTTGGCCTTGGTCGCCACGAACTCCTCGATGTCGGGGTGGTCGACGTCGAGCACGACCATCTTGGCGGCCCGCCGGGTGGCCCCGCCCGACTTGATCGTGCCTGCGCTGGCGTCGGCACCGCGCATGAACGACACCGGCCCGGACGCCGTGCCGCCGGAGGAGAGCAGCTCCTTGGACGAGCGGATGCGGGAGAGGTTGAGGCCGGCGCCGGAACCGCCCTTGAAGATCAGCCCTTCCTCGCGGTACCAGTTGAGGATCGACTCCATCGTGTCGTCGACCGCGAGGATGAAGCACGCGCTCACCTGCTGCGGCGAGCTGGTGCCCACGTTGAACCACACCGGCGAGTTGAAGCTGAACACCTGGTGCAGAAGCATCCACGTGAGCTCCTGGGCGAACACCTCGGCGTCCTCGTCGGTGGCGAAGTACCCCTGCTCCACCCCCGTGCGGTGGTAGACGCCCACCACCCGGTCGATCAGCTGCCGCAGGCTCGACTCGCGCTGCGGCGACCCGGCGGCGCCGCGGAAGTACTTGCTGGTGACGATGTTGGTGGCGTTGATCGACCAGGAGGCGGGGAACTCGACGCCGCGCTGCTCGAAGTTGACCGTGCCGTCGCGCCAGTTGGTCATGACGACGTCCCGGCGCTCCCAGGTGACCTCGTCGTACGGGTGCACCCCGGGTGTGGTGTAGAGCCGCTCGACGGTGAGGCCGGCCTGCTTCCCCTTTGCGCTGCTCCTCTTTCCGCGTCCCGATGCGGCGCCGACGGTCTCGGTCATGCTCTCCCTCTCCTCGCGCACGCGGGCTGGGGTCCACGATGCGCTTTCCTGCGGTGCGGCGGTTGTGTGGCGGCGGTTGTCTGGCTGCGGTTGTGTGGCTGCGGGTGTGTGTGACAGCGGTGCATTTCGACGTCGTGCGGTTCCGGCTGACGGGCACGCGGGATCGCCGGCCGGCGGAGCCGGTCCGGTCGGGTCGGGCGGGCGGTCAGTCGGGCGGGTCGGCGCCCGGTGGTCTGCGCAGGTCGGCGATCTCCTTCTCGAAGTCCTCGATCGAGGAGAACGACCGGTAGACGCTGGCGAAGCGCAGGTACGCCACCTCGTCGAGCTCGCGGAGCGGGCCGAGGATGGCCAGGCCGACCTCGTGGCTCGGGATCTCGGCGGTGCCGCCCGCGCGGACGGCCTCCTCCACGCGGTGGGCGAGCTGCTGGAGCGCGTCCTCGTCGACGGGGCGGCCCTGGCAGGCCCTCCGGACCCCGCTGACGACCTTCTCCCGGCTGAACGGCTCGGTGACGCCGCTGCGCTTGACGACGGCGAGCACCGGCTCCTCGACCGTCGTGAACCGGCGGCCGCACGCCGCGCAGGACCTCCTGCGGCGAGTGGCCTGGCCGTCGTCGACCTCCCGGGAATCGATCACCCGGCAGTCCGAGTGGCGGCAGAACGGGCAGCGCATGGGCGTCGCCCCCCTTCTGCAGAACCCCACCTGTTGTCGAACGACACGAGTGTAACCACAACATGTAGGGGCATGGGAAGCAGGACACCCCTATCGGTACGGGTGTGTCGACCGAACGGGACGATCCGCACGAGACCACCGGACCACCACCGCGGAGCGTCAGTCGAAGCTCACTGTGAGCACCTGCCCGGGGTGCAGGGGCACCGATCCGAGCGAGTTGTCGGTGACGATCCGCTCGGCGATGTCGGCGACCTCCGGACCCGACGCCTCCGGCGCGAGCCGCTGCGCGACCTCCCACGGGGTGCGCTCGGACCCGACCGTGACGACGACGGGGCCGTGGGACGCGTGCGCCACCCCCTCGGCGGCCCGGACCGCGGCCGCGTCGTCGGCCAGCACGCCGAGCCCGACCACCACGGCCGCGGCCGCGACCGTGACGGCGAGGCCGGCGAGCAGGCCGCGGACGCGGGCCACCGCGACCGGGACGGCGAG
>NZ_BAABJO010000060.1:0-22671 GCF_039543345.1 Pseudonocardia adelaidensis
GCGGCAGTGTCATGCAGGCCCTCCACGAGCGACCCCACCAGGCCGTCACCCCGGCTCCCGCCGGATCCCTTCAACGAACCCCACCATGATCACGGGGCCCGTAGGAACGATGGTGCCCTAGTGACCCCGGCGAGCACCGTGGTCACGACCTTGCGGACGGCCTCGGGCTCGGGTGGGCCGTCCTTCCGCTCGGTGAACAGCAGGTGCGCGGCTCCGATGAGGGTGGGCGCGAGCGTGTCGACGTCGGCGTCCGGCGCGATCCGGCCGAGGTCGCGCTCGGCCCTCAGGTAACCGGCGATCATCGCGGCGCCCTCGCCGACGAGCGGGAAGCGGGCGGTGCCGGCCGCACGTAGCCGCGTGCGCAGCTCGTCCCGGGCGATGACGAGCACCACGATTGCCACCACGACGGGCCCGAAGAGGGTGGTCAGGGCGCGGGTAAGGGTGTCGGTGACGGCTTCGGTGCCGGCCGCGTCGCGCAGGGCGGCGCCCTGGGCCTGCAGCCGTGCGATGCGATCCAGCACCAGGTCGGCGAGGAAGGCGTCGAAGTCGGCGAAGTGCCGGTGCAGGACCCCCTTGGCGACGCCCGCCTCGGTGGTGACGGCCCGGCTCGTCAGGCCGGTGACGCCGTCCCGGACCAGCACCCGCTCCGCGGCGTCGAAGAGCTGCTGGCGCGCGTCGTGCAACGCCACACCGGTCGGCACGGGGCGCCCTCCACCACTCTAGTGGGCATCTGCCCACTAGAGTGGGCGAATGCCCACTGTACCGCCTGCGCCCAGGCCGGAACCCCACCTGCACCGTCCCATGGCGGAGTCGTTCGGCATCGACCCGGAACGGTACGACCGGACCCGGCCCCCGTACCCCGAGGCGGTGATCGAGCGGATCACGGCCGCCTGCCCCGGGGGCGACGTCCTCGACGTGGGCTGCGGCACCGGCATCGAGGCCCGGCAGTTCCGGGACGCCGGGGCCACGGTGCTCGGCGTCGAGCCCGACCCGCGCATGGCGGACGTCGCGCGGCGCGCGGGCCTGGACGTGGAGGTCGCGACGTTCGAGGCGTGGGACCCGGCAGGCCGCACCTTCGACGCGGTCGTCTCCGGTACGGCCTGGCACTGGGTCGACCCGGTCGCGGGCGCGGCGAAGGCGGCGCGGGTCCTGCGGCCGGGAGGGGTGCTCGCGCCGTTCGGGCACGTTTACCAGCTCCCGCCGAGCGCGGCGGATGCCCTCGCCGCCGCGTACCGGCGGGTGGCCCCCGACTCGCCGGTCGGCCGCAACGTCCGGTCGATCCTGGTCGCCTACCAGGCGCTGTACGCCAAGGCTGCGGACGGGATCCGCGAGGTCGGCGGGTTCGCCGAGCCCGCGCTGTGGCGGTACGACTGGGAGCGCGCGTACACCCGCGACGAGCTGCTGGACCTGGTGTCCACGTCCGGTGGCCTCACCAGCCTGCCGCCCGACCGCGTGGCGGAGGTGCTCGCGGCGCTGCGCGCCGAGCTGGACCCGGCGGTCACGCTGCGGTACGCGACCTGGGGGCTCACCGCGACCCGGCTACCCGGGTGACGCCGCCACCCGCACGCGGTGGTGCGCGCCCCCGGAGAGGAACGCCGCGAGCTCGCGTCCCTCCTCGGCCACGGCGGCGCGGTCGGCGCGGGAGAACCGCCGCAGTGGGGTGACGACCACGGTGCCGGCCCCGAGGGCCCAGGTCGCGGCGACCCGGCCGTCGACGAGGACGGCGCGCTCGCCCGCGACCGACAGCCCGCGATGGGCGTCGTCGACGATGCGGCTGCGGTCGCCGTAGCCGAGGAGCGTGTTGTCGAACGCGGGCAGGAACCGCACCGGTGCCGGGGTGCCGGGGTCGGGGCGCGTCCGGGAGGTCGAGCAGCTCGCGGCCGCGCTCGTCCCGGAACGCCACCAGCTCGTCGCGGATCGCCGCCACCGCGCGGGGCAGCCCGGCCAGCCCGCACCAGGCGCGCAGGTCGGCCGTGGCCGAGGAGGAACTGCCGGGCGAGCGTCGAGAACGCCGACGCCGTGCGGGCGGCGGGCCGGCTCCACGTGCCGACCCTCGCCCTCGGTGCGGCGGGGTCGGCGACCGGCTGTACCGGCAGCTGCAGCCGATCGCCGACGACCTGGAGGGGGAGGCGGTGGCGGGCAGCGGCCACTTCGTGCCCCTCGACCGGCCGGACGTCGTCGCCGCGCGGGTACGTCAGTCGGTGAGGGTGGGGTAGTCGGTGTAGCCGCGCTCGTCGCCGCCGTAGAAGGTGGCCCGGTCGGGGGCGTTGAACGGCCCGCCCGCCGCGAGCCTGGCCGGCAGGTCCGGGTTGGCGAGGTACAGCGCGCCGAAGGAGAGGATGTCGGCGGTGCCGTCCTCGATCCGGTGCAGGTCCTCCGGCCCGGTGTGGCGACCGGGGGTGTACGGGTTGAGGACCAGCGTTCCGGTGAACTGCTTGCGCAGCAGGGCGGTGAGGTCCGCATCGGCGCCCTCCAGCAGGTGCAGGTAGGCGAGGCCGAGCGGGTCGATCGCGTCGACGAGGGCGGGGTAGGTCAGGTCCGCGTCGTCCTCGCGGATGTCGTTCAGCGGGTTGCCGGGGGAGATGCGCAGCCCGACCCGCTGCGAACCGATGGCGTCCGCGACCGCGCCCACGACCTCCGTCGTGAACCGGATCCGGTTGGCGGCGGATCCGCCCCAGCGGTCGGTGCGCCGGTTCGCGTTGGTGGACAGGAACTGGTGCAGCAGGTAGCCGTTCGCGCCGTGCAGCTCGACGCCGTCGAACCCGGCGGCCACGGCGTTGCGCGCGGCGGCGGCGAAGTCGGCGATCGTGCGCGTGATGTCGTCCTCGGTGAGCGCGACGGGTGTCACGAGGTCCTGGAGGCCGCCGTCGGCGGTGAACACCTTCCCGGTGGCCGTGACCGCCGACGGGCCCATCGGGTGCAGGTCGCCCGGCAGCAGGCTGGGATGCCCGATCCGGCCCGTGTGCATGAGCTGGGCGAAGATCACCCCGCCGCGCGCGTGCACGGCGTCGGTGACGCCACGCCACGCCCGCACCTGCTCGTCGCTGTGCAGGCCCGGGGTGTTCGGGTAGCCCTGGCCGACCACGGAGGGCTGCACGCCTTCCGTGATGAGCAGCCCGCCCGCCGCCCGCTGGGCGTAGTAGGTCGCCGTCGCCGCGGTGGGGGACTGGCCCGGCCCGTAGGCGCGGCTGCGGGTCATCGGGGACAGGGCGATCCGGTGGTCCAGGCGGTGGCCTGCGAGATCGACGGGGTCGAATGCGGTGGTCATGTCGTGCTCCTCTCGGTGTTAGCTGTTCGAACAGCAATTGACGGGAGGAGCATTCCTGTGCGTGACTCGGGTCACGTCGACGCTCTGGTAAAACGGCTGATCTGCCAAGGAAGGCCATCTCACTGCTCGATCAGCAATACGAGGACGCGAGGCGCGGTGGTGCCCATCGTCGGGCTCGTCCGCCCGTAGGATGCGTCGCCGGCTGCCGGTCGCAGGGTGCCGGCCCGGCAGAGGAGATGAGTGTTCGTGCCCGACTCGGGAACGCAGCCCCGCTCGGGCGGGCCGGCGGGTGGCTCCGGGTCGCCGCCCGCCGCGGCCCGCTCCGGACCGATCAGCCACGCGATCTTCCGGCTCGCCCGCATCCACCGCATGAGCGCCGGGCAGCTGCTGCGCCCGATCGGGCTCCACCCCAACCAGGAGCTGCTCATGATGCAGCTGTGGGACGCGGGACCGCAGCGGCAGGCCGACCTGGTGGCCATGCTCGACTCGGACTCCGCGACGATCACGAGGACGATCCAGCGGCTGGAGCGCGCGGGCTTCGTCCGCCGCAGGCCCAGCACGTCCGACCGGCGGGTGACGATCGTGGAACCCACCGCGGCGAGCCAGGCGCTGCGCCGTGAGGTCGAACGGGTCTGGAACCGGCTCGAGGAGCTCACCGTCGACGGGCTCGACGACGACGAGCGCCGGGTCGCCCTGCAGGTTCTGGAGCGGTTGGAGTCGAACCTCGGGCGAGCGGGCGTCGAGGCGGACTAGGAGCGACCGGAACACGGGCAGGACCGGTGCGGTTGTCGTTCACATGATCACAGGGCCTGGCGCAGGCGGCTTCTCCATGCTGTCCCACCTGGAGTGCTCCCGCGACGGCTCGCGGCACGACGCCGACGTGGTGCAGGGGACGTCCCCGCTCGGGGCGCCGCTGCTGGCGCGGTACGACCTGGAGCGGGTGGCCGCGGCGGTCGAACCGGCGGAGATCGCGGGCCGGGCCCCGGACCTGTGGCGCTACCACGAGCTGTTGCCGGTGCGGGACCCGGCGCGGGTCGTCACGTTGGGGGAGGGGATGACGCCGTTGCTCGACCTGCCCCGGCACGGCGCGCGCCTCGGGGTGCCGACGTTGCGGATGAAGGACGAGGGGCTCGTCCCGACCGGGTCGTTCAAGGCGCGCGGGGCGGCGGTCGGGGTGTCGCGGGCCGCGGAGCTGGGCGTGGCGGGAATCGCGATGCCGACCAACGGCAACGCGGGCGCGGCGTGGGCGGCCTACGCGGCGCGCGCGGGCATCCGGGCCCTGATCGCCATGCCGGTGGACGCACCGGTGATCACCCGCCGCGAGTGCGTGGCGACGGGAGCCGAGCTGTCCCTCGTGGACGGCCTCATCGGCGACGCGGGCGCCCTGATCAAGGCGGCCGTCGCCGAACGGGACGGCTATCAGGACACCTCGACGTTGCGCGAGCCCTACCGCATCGAGGGCAAGAAGACGATGGGCTACGAGATCGTCGAGCAGCTGGGCTGGCGGGCGCCCGACGTCATCCTCTACCCCACCGGCGGCGGCGTCGGGATCATCGCGATCCACAAGGCGTTGCTGGAGATGCGCGAGCTGGGGTGGTTGCGCGGCGACCTCCCGCGGCTGGTGGCGGTGCAGGCGTCGGGATGCGCACCGATCGTCGACGCGTTCGTCGCGGGGGCGGACGAGAGCGTCGCGCCACCCGACCCGCACACCGTCGCGTTCGGGATCACCGTGCCCAAGGCGCTGGGCGATTTCCTCGTGCTCGACGCCGTGCGTTCCACCGGCGGCACCGCGGTCGCCGTGACCGACGACGAGCTGCTCGCCGCGCAGGCGGCACTGGCCCGCGACGAGGGCACCTGGGTGTGCCCGGAGGGCGCCGCCTGCTTCGCGGCGGTGGAGCAGCTGCGCGAGTCGGGGTGGCTCACCGGCGACGAGGACGTGGTGGTGCTCAACACCGGCAGCGGGTTGCTCTACCCGGACACCGTCTCGATCGACGACGTCCCGGTGCTCCCGGCCCCCCGGTGAGGCCGATCAGGGCTTGCGCGCCACGCCACCCGTGGTCTCGGGCAACGGCTGGACCGTGCCGACCTCGGTGGGCTCCGGCCGCCACTCCGTGACGGACACCAGGCCCGGCTCGACCATCTCGAGTCCGGAGAAGTACCCGCGGATGTGCTCGACGGGCTGCTGGATGTAGGGCACGCCCCCGGACTTCGCGTAGTTCTCGGCGAGCGCGTTGAGCGCGGCGTTGGTGTCGTTGCCGTCCCAAACTGCGAGGTAGCTGCCCGAGGGGACCGCGTCCACCACCCGCGCCACGATCGCGTGCGACTCCTCGAAGCCCTTCGCGTGGCCGAGGACCCCCATGAACATCACCGCGATGGGCTGCTCGAAGTCCAGGATCCGCCGCGCCCGCTCGATGATCAGTTCCGGCTCGTGGTAGTCGGCCTCGACGTAGTCGGTGACGCCCTCCTGCGTCGTGTTCCGCAGCAGCACCCGCGCGTGCGCCAGCACGATCGGGTCGTTGTCCACGTACACGATCTTCGATTCCGGCGCGATCGACTGGGCGATCTCGTGGGTGTTCTGCATGGTGGGCAGGCCGGTGCCGATGTCGAGGAACTGCCGGATCCCGGCCTCGCCTGCGAGGAACCGCACGACCCGGTTGAGGAACTGCCGCGACTGCCTCGCGAAGGTGGCCATGTCGTAGTACTGCAGGGCGGCCTCGGCGGCCAGCCGGTCGGCCTCGTAGTTGTCCTTGCCGCCGAGCCAGTAGTTCCAGATGCGGGCCGCGCCCGGCACGTCGGTCCTGATCTCGCGACTCGGCTCCGTCACTGGCTGCTCACTCCTCGGGTCGGGGTCACCCAGCCTAGCGACCCCGCCCCGCCGCGGATGCTCCTGTGGCGGTCCGCCTCACCCCGGTCGCCGTCGCGATCAGCGCCACGACGATGAGCAGGGCGACGCCGGCGGTGAAGGCGAGCCCGGAGGCCTCCAGGCCCCATCGGGTCGAGGCCGCGCCCGCCAGCACGACGGGCACCGAGATCCCGGCATAGACCACGATGAAGAAGCTGGACATCGTCGCGGCTCGCTGATGGCTCGGTGCGCGGGCACCGATGGCCGCGACCGCACCGCGGAACGCCACGCCCTGGCCACCCCCGACCACGACGGTGGCGGCGGCGAGCAGCACCGCCGATCCCACCGCGAGCGCGGCGGCGAAGCCGCCGACCCCGACCAGGATGACGGCGCACCCGACGGACAGCGCCCGGGTCGTGGGGAGCCCGCGCGAGGCGACCTGGCCCGCGGCCGAGCCGGCGAACATCGCGAAGACGACGGCGGCGGGAACCAGGGGGCTGCGGACGCCGAGCAGCTGCACCAGGAACGACGGTTCGACGGCGGTGACGAGGCCGAACACCGCGAACACGGCGAACATGGCCGTCGCCGCCGGGACGAACACGGGCCTCACCTCGACGGGAAGGGCGGGACGCTCGATCCGCACGCGCACGCCCGGATCCCTCCGCACCGGCTCGGGCGCCCGCCACACGGCCAGCGCGGCCGGCACGAGCAACACCAGGTGCACCAGGAAGGGCAGGTGCAGCGGTGCCGGGGCGACGGTGGCCAGCACGCCGCTCAGCAGCGGCCCGCAGCCCAGCCCCAACACGTTCGCCACGGTGGCGACCAGTGCCGCGCGAGCACGGTCACCCCTCGGGTGGAGCTCACCGAGGGCCGCGGTCGCCGTTCCGGTGACCATGCCGGCCGAGAGCCCGGACAGCACCCGGCCGAGGAACAACCCGGACAGCCCGGTGGCGCCGAGGAAGGCGACGGCCGACAGGGCGGCGCAGGCCAACCCGGCGAGCAGGACGCGGCGCCTGCCGATCACGTCCGAGGTCCGGCCGAACAGCACCAGGGCGACGACCACCCCGCCCGCGTAGATCGCGTACAGGGCGGTGCTGGTCGGTTCACCGAACCCGAAGTCGCGCTGCAGCAGCGGATACAACGGCGTCGGGAGGGTCGTGCCGGCCATGGTCACCCCGAACGCCGACGCCACACCCCAGAACCCGCTAGCTCCGGCGATCCGCTGCTGTTCCACGTCTCCACGGTGCGTCGCCGCCGAGCATCAGTCCAACAGATGCTTCCCATTGGCTCGATCGGTACGTTCGATGAATGGAGCTGCGGCAGCTCGAGCACTTCCTGGTGCTCGCCGAGGAGTTGCACTTCACGCGGGCCGCGGCCCGGGTGCACCTGGTGCAGTCGAGCCTGTCCAGCTCGATCGCCGCGCTCGAACGCGAGCTCGGCGCCGACCTGCTGGTCCGATCCCGGCGCAAGGTCGAGCTCACCGAGGCGGGACGGGCGCTGCTCCCCGCGGCGCGCCGGGCCGTCGACGCCGCAGAGGAGGGCCGCGACGCGGTGGCCGCCGTCCGCGGGGTCCTGCGGGGCAGGCTGCGGATCGGCGCCATCCAGGCGATCGGCGA
Organism: Pseudonocardia adelaidensis; assembly: GCF_039543345.1. Classification (NCBI taxonomy): domain Bacteria; kingdom Bacillati; phylum Actinomycetota; class Actinomycetes; order Pseudonocardiales; family Pseudonocardiaceae; genus Pseudonocardia; species Pseudonocardia adelaidensis. The sequence goes on from NZ_BAABJO010000060.1 coordinate 7,727, forward strand.
CGTCCCGATACCCCGTCTGCTGGCCGACTTCCACGCCCGGTACCCGGCCGTGCGCCTGTACCTCCACCACGACTCCGTCCAGTCGCTGGTGCGCGACGTGGTCGACGGCGAGCTCGACGCCGCCTTCGTCGACCGCCCCTTCGACCCGCGGCACGTCCACCTCCGTCCGCTGGCCGTGCAGTCGCTGGTGCTCGCGGTCTGCGAGAGCGACCCGCTCGTCGAGCACCGCCATGCGGTCCTGAGCGACATTGGCGATCGCGAGTTCGTCGAGTACCGGGCGGACTCCGCGCTGCGCGCGCGCATCGACGCCGCCTACGCCGGGATCGGCGTCGCGCGCCGCAGCATCTGCGAGGTCGACACCATCGCCGACCTGATCGGCGCCGTCGAGCACGGCATCGGCATCGCACTCGTGCCGCCGGAGACCCTGCGCGGCCGGCCCGGGGTTCGTGCGCTCACCACGGAGCCACGGATCTCCCGCGAACTGGTCCTGGTGCACGCCGCGAACCGGCCACCGAGCCCCGCCGCGGCGGCGTTCCTGGCCGGAGCCGACCTCGGACCGGATGCGGAAGTGGCTCTCGATCCCTCGCGCTGACGGCGAGATCAGCTCTAGACTCCCCAGCATGACGGAGGTCCGGCCGGGCCTTGGCATTGTCGCTGACCGTCAGGCGCGCTGGGGAGTGCCACTGGCGGTGCTCGTCGCCGGCATGTTCATGTCGATCTTGGACGTGACCATCGTCAACGTCGCCATCCCCACCATCCAGAACGACTTCGGCACCACCGTCGAGGACGTGCAGTGGGTGGCCAACGCCTACACCCTCGCGCTCGGCGTGGTGGTGCCGCTGAGCGGCTGGCTGGGCGACCGGTTCGGCCACGGCCGCGTCTACATCCTCTCGGTGCTCGGGTTCGCGCTCGGGTCCGCGCTGTGCGGCATCTCCTGGGATCTGAACAGCCTGGTGGTATTCCGCATCGTGCAGGCGATCCCGGGCGGGATCATCCCCGTGATCACGCTCGCCATGGTGTACCGGATCGTGCCGCGGGAGAAGATCGGCACGGCGATGGGCATGTACGGGCTGGGCATCGTGTTCGCGCCGGCCGTCGGCCCCACACTCGGCGGCTACCTGGTCGAGTACGTCGACTGGCGGCTGATCTTCTTCATCAACGTGCCCATCGGGGTGCTCGGCGCGGTGGCCGCCGTGCTGGCGCTGCCCAGCTTCCCACCGGGGCGGGCGGGCCGGTTCGACGTCTGGGGCTTCCTCGCGGTGGCGAGCGGCCTGTTCGCGCTGCTGCTCGCGCTGTCCGAAGGCGAGTCGTGGGGCTGGGCGAGCTACCGGGTCGTGATCCTGTTGATCTACAGCGCCCTGAGCCTCGCGCTGTTCGTGGTGATCGAGCTCGAGGTCGACGAGCCGCTGCTGGACGTGCGGATATTCCGGCACTGGCAGTTCACGAACTCGCTGCTGCTGATCAGCCTGATGTCGGTGGCGTTGTTCTCGGGGCTGTTCTACGTCTCGCTGATGCTGCAGCAGGCCCAGGGACTCGGCGCGTTCGAGACCGGGCTGGTGATGCTCCCGCAGGCGCTCGCCACCGCGGTGACGATGCCGATCGCCGGGCGGCTCTACGACCGGCTCGGGCCGCGGCTGCCCGCCGTCGTGGGGTTGATCCTCGTGGCGGTGGGCACGTACCTGATGACCGACCTGCGCGTGGAGACGCCGCGGGAGCACATCATGTGGCTCCTCGTGCTCCGCGGCTTCGGGATGGGCCTCGCGATGATGCCGATCATGACCGGCGGGCTCGCGGCGGTGCCCCCGCACCTGGTCAGCCGGGCCGGTGCGTTCAACAACGTGGTGCAGCGCACCTCGGCGGCGCTCGGCGTGGCCGTGCTGACCGCGATGCTCACCGGCCACCAGGCGCAGATGATGGCCGACCGCGGCGCGCTCGTCCCCGCGACCACCGCCCCACCGGCCCTGGGCTCGCCGGGTACCCCGTCGCTCTTGGGGCTCTACGCCTGGTACCAGCAGACGAACCTGCAGGTCTACGTGGCGGTGCTGGACGAGATCTTCCTGGTCACCGCCGTGATCTCGGTGCTGGGGGTGCTCGGCGCGCTGTTCCTGCGCTCCAGCGTGCGGGCCGCGCCCGGTCCGCCCGCCGCGCCTGCCGAGCCCGCTCCTGCGGAGGCGTCGATCCCCTCCCCCCGCCCGGCGCCGGACGCCGGTCCGTCGCTGCGGGCACAGCCGGCAGCCGTCGGCGCGGACGGTCAGGAGAGCCGGCGCCCGGGGGGGTAGCGCGCGGGACCGCGTTCACGGCCGCGCCGCCGGTGTCACCTGCTGGTCGTGCACGACCACGTCGAACCACTGGGACGCGCTCCCGCCGTCGGTGTACGAGCCGGGGCCCATCGGGCCGCGTGTCGTCACCGGGGCGTCGAGCCAGTCGCGGACCGGTGGCGGTGCGGTCGTCCGCAGGTCCAGGACGAACGTCGGCATCCCCGCCCGGGCGAAGGGCCGCTCGAACCAGCCGTCGGCGGGCGCGGGCAGGGCCACCGGCTGCGCATCGCCGCTCACGCTGCCGTGGTCGAAGGTGAAGCCGACCGACAGGTAGCGCTGTCCGTAGCGCTCCCGGAGGTGCGATCCCGCGCTGCGGAAGCGCAGTTCACCGCCGTCCGGCGTGGCGATGCGCATCCGCGGGGCGTTCGCGGTGTGCGGGGCCGCCGCCCAGTAGGCGATCCTGTCGGCGGTCAGCTCCTGCCACCACTGCAGGTTCCCGGCGGCGTGTGCGTCCCGGAACGCGTGGCTGTCGGCCTCGGGCAGGGCGAAGTGTTCGTAGAACGACACGATCTGGCGGGCGGTGTGCACGGCCACGGCGTGGTCGCGGTCTCCGCTCGGATGCGGTACCGCGTCGACCAGATCGAGCACGGCACAGGCGTGGCGCAGGTAGGGCTGCTTGTCGGGCGTGGCCGTGTAGGTCTGGATGTGCGCGAACACGTCGTCCGTCGGCGGCCGCACGGCCGCCAGGTGCTCGCGGAGCTCGGCGGACCGCTCCGGGGCGGCCCCGGCCACGTAGGCGTCCACGTCGTCGTAGGCGTCGGGCCCGGTCAGGTAGTACTCGACGCCCACGAACCGCACCTCGTCGGGCCGGCCGCCGTTGAACTCGCGCAGCCAGCGCAGCACGTCGGCAACCTCGCGGGACCGCCACTGCGGGCTCATCCGGGCCACCAGCTCGGCCGGGTCCCCGGGGCCGCCGGTGATGTACTCGTCGATCCGCCGACCGGTGGTCCAGTCCTCCTCCCAGGCGACGGACCGGAAGCCCAGCTGCTCGACGAGTACCCGCAGCGCCCGGTGCTTGAGGGTGAGCTCCTCGGACGCGCCGTGCACCGACTCGCCGAGGCCGACGATCTCGGCGTCGCCGACCGCGTCCCGCAGCGGCGCGAGGTCGTCGAGGGGACCGGCGGGATCGGTGGTCGTCAACGGGACGGCGGTGGCCGCGATCCAGGTCGGCACGGGCGGTTCGGGGCTGTGCCCGCACCCGCTCACCAGGCCCCCGGCCGCCACGACCACCGCGGCGAGGGCCTGCATGATCGGCCGGGGACGGGGTCGAGGGGCCTGCACCATCTGACTCTCCCGTTCTGCCGGGTGCTCGCGTCGGAGATCCAGATTCCGCCCGCGCCGCCTCCCGGTCGTCGGCCCAGGGGAGACACCCGGCGTACTCCCGGCGCGGTGCCCTCGTCGACGACCGGGTGGAATAGGGTCGCGGCGTGATGAAGCCTGCTGGTGACGAGCTTCGACCGGACGGTGGCCAGGAGACGTCCGGGTATCCGCGACAGGAGCAGCTGATCGACGTCCGGCGGGTTGATCGGCCCGACGCGGTCGTGGTGGCCGTGAGCGGTGCCGTCGACGTTCTGACCGCACCACGGCTCCGGTCCGCGCTCGCCGTCGCCCTGGAGAACCTCGACGGTCGGCCGGTGGTCGTCGACCTCGTCGACGTGCGGTTCTTCGGCTCACCGGGCCTCCGCGCACTGGCGGAGAGCACCGAGCAGGCGGCCACGAAGCCGGGGTTCGAGCCGTTGCGCGTCGTGGTCGACAGCAACCGGCCGGTTCTGCGGCCGATCGAGCTCACCGGCTACGACGCGATCCTCGCCCTGTACGACGACGTCGAGGAAGCGGTGAGTGGTAACCCGCTCCACTAGCGGGTAGTAGTCAGGAGCCGCGCGTACCCAGACGAAGGACAGTGATGCCGCCATCCGAGCAGGACGAGCGGCCTGGTGACATTCCTCGGCCGCTCCCGGGAGAGGCAGCAGGAACACCCGTCGCCGAGAGCCTCCACTTCGAGCTGGCACCGGAGATGGTGGCGCCGTCGATCGCGCGTGACCGGTTCGACCGGTGGCTGCGCGACCTGCGCTGGCCCGGCGCGCAGCGCGAGGACCTCGTGCTCGCGCTCAGCGAGGCGGTCAGCAACAGCGTCGAGCACGGGTACCGGATCCACGCCGGAGCACCGCGCCCGGACCTCGGCCGGGGAACGGTGGAGGTACTGGCCCGGGTGTTCGCCGAGGCGAACGGCACGCGCCGGATCGCGCTCACGGTGCGCGACCACGGGCGCTGGCGCGAGCCGGTGGCGGGGGCCCGCTTCCGGGGCCACGGGCTCAGCATCATCCGAGCGTGCGCGGACGAGTTCAGCATCGACGGCGACGAGTCCGGCACCACCCTCAGGCTGACCACCCGGGGCGCGCCTGCCCCGCCCGGCGCCACCTGATCCCCGGGACGACGCGGGTCCCCCGGCGCCGGAGCTGCCGAACCGCGAGGGCCACCGCCACCACGAGACCCGGCAGGAACAGCGCGAGGAGCGTGGCGGTCGGGCCCCATGGCCATGCCGGCCCGTCGAGCTCGATGCCGTCGGTCGGCAGCTCCAGGACCTTGGCGGTCCACCGGGCAGTCGCGACGTCCACGGTCCGGGCGACGTCGCGCACCGCGGCGTCGTAGGCGAAGCCGGGCTCGTCGTGCACGTGTTCGGGGGCCGGACCGCCGGGCACCTGCGTCACGGCGCCTGCGCCGGGGACGAGCAGCCGGTCCAGCCGCGGTGCCGCGCTCGCCAGGTCGGCGCGGGGCAGGAACGTCAGGCCGTGCCGGGAGTGCACCGGAGCGCCGCCGGCCGAGACGGCCAGCGTGCGCGCGGCGAGCGAGTGGCCGCCGTGCACGTCGAACACCGACGCGAGCTCGATCTCGCCGACGCCGTCGGTGAGCGCCACCCCGATCGACGGCGGGTCCCACCGGTAGCCGGCGTTCACGATCGCAACGGGGTCCGGTGCGGCGTCGTCGGTGACGACCGGCGGGTCGGCGAGGTAGTGCCGCCACCGGATCGCCGCGGCGGCACCCGCGGCGACCGACGGGCCGGCCAGCCGCTCGACCACGTGCAGGGTGCCGTCGATGCCGGACAGGATGCCGGCGGTGGTGACGATGTCGCCGTCGTCGACGAATCGCCGTCCGTGCACCCAGTCGACCTGCGGGTAGCGCGACTCGAACGTGGCGAGCCGCAGCCAGTGCGCGGTCGCGGGACGGCCGTCGAGCAGCCCGGCGGAGGCGAGAACGCCGGAGCCGTTGCACACCGACAGCAGCAGGGAGCCGCGGTCGTACTGGGCGCGCAGCCAGGTGGTCAGCGGCGCCGTGGAGGGCTCGCCCACGTCCGGCAGCGCGGGCACGACCACCAGGTCGGGGGCTGCGGTGCCGAGCCGGGCGGCCAGCTCGTCGAACGTGAGGTCGGGGACGAGGTCGAGGCCGCCGGTCAGTGGCACGAGCCGGTGCCGTGCCGCGACCGTGTAGACGTTGAACCGGCCGGTGGCGGCGAGGATCTCGTACGGGGCGAGGGCGTCGGAGACGATCGCCCCGTGCTCGCCCAGGACCACCACCGCGGTCGGCCTGGTGGGGTCGTGGGCGGCCGGCGCGGCTGCGGGCACGGGCCGATCGGGGCCGGGCGCGTACTGGGCGGCGAAGGTCGCGGGGGCGAAGACCGCCGCGCTGGCCCCCGGCAACAGCAGTACGGCGACCAGCGCGCCGAGGACCGCGGCGAGGAGGCGGGCGGTGCGGGACAGGGCGGTGCGGGACAGGGCGGTGCGGGACAGGGCGGTGCGGGACAGGGCGGTGCGCATGGGACGAGGGTCGTCACCGGCGGCGCCGCTGCCACGTGCCGGAGGTCATGGCGTGGGTCATGACGTGGCACGGCCCGCGGATGTACCCTGCGCTGGTGCGGATGACCTGCAGTCCTGCGTGGTGGCGCCCCTGACGGGCGGCACCTCTCATCCGCGCACCCACTCACCGCGGCCGCCCAGCTCGGGCGGCCGTTTTCGCGTTCTGGCGCCACGGCGGTCCGGCAGGGTGTCCCACGACCCCCAGGAGCCCACCATGCCCCGGCGCCTCACCGGGTTCACCCCCTCCGGAGATCTTCACCTCGGCAACTACATCGGCGCGATCCGCCCGATCCTCGCGGGCCAGGACGAGACCGACACCGTGGTGTTCGTGTCCGACCTGCACGCCCTCACCCTCGACCACGACCCGGACGACGTCCGGCGCCGCACCCTCGAGTTCGCCACCGCCCTGCTCGCCGCGGGGGCCGACCCGGACGGCTGCCTGTTCTTCGTCCAGTCGCACGTCCCCGAGGTTCTCGAGCTGCACTACCTGCTGGAATGCGCCACCGGGTACGGCGAGGCGCACCGGATGATCCAGTTCAAGGAGAAGTCGAAACGGCAGGAGCAGGTGCGGATGTCCCTGCTGACCTATCCCGTCCTCATGGCCGCCGACATCCTGCTGTACGACACCGACGAGGTTCCGGTCGGCGAGGACCAGCGCCAGCACGTCGAGCTGGCGCGCGACGTGGCGAGCCGGTTCAACGCCCGGTACGGCCCGACGTTCACGCTGCCGCGCGCGGTCAACCCGCCGGTCGCGGCGCGGATCATGGACCTGACCGCGCCGGACGCGAAGATGAGCAAGTCGACGTCGGCCGCGGGCGGGGCGCTCCGCCTGCTCGACGAGCCGGACGTCCTGCGGCGGAAGGTGCTCCGCGCGGTCACCGACGCGCAGCGCGAGGTGACCTACGACCCGGAGAACCGCCCGGGCGTCTCGAACCTGCTGGCGATCCTCGCCGCCTGCACCGGCGGCGACCCGGCCCGGCTCGCCCGGGACTTCGGCGGCAACGGTGAGCTGAAGCAGGCCGTGGCGGACGCGGTCGTCGCGACGCTCACGCCGGTGCGGGAGCGGTACCTCGAGCTCGCCCGCGACCCGGCACACGTCCGGTCGGTGTTGCGCGCCGGGGCGGCCCGGGCGCGCAAGCTCGCGGGGGAGAAGGTGCAGGAGGCGAGGGAGGCGATCGGCCTGCTGGCCGGATGAGCCCGTGCGTTCCGCTGCACGGGCTCGGGATCGACGTCGTCGCTCTCGGGGAAGATCGAACACTGTGGCGTCGCTGGAACCCCGCCGGTCCTTGATCAGCCGGATCGGGACATCGGCTGCACCCGTGAGGGAGTTGCCGGATCGAGCGTGCGGCGCACCCGGTCTCGGCCGGCGCGACCGTTCGTCGGGGTGCGTGAGGTGAGTCGGTGTGTCGGCGGAGACGGGGTGCGTGACGGCCGGCCCGGTGTATCGCCGCCCATGGGGTGTGGCGGGGCGTCTGATCAGCACGGACGTGACCTGAACCGCAGGGGTGCGGCTCAGGTCACGATCCCGTCGATCACTCCCTCCGGCCGGCACGCCCTGGAGCTCCGCCGGCCGGCCTGATCAGCGGAAACGGGACATCGGATGGCGGGACCCTGTCAGATCCGGCCGCGCCGGACCAGCTGGACCGCGGCGATGATCGTCCAGACCATGCAGAGCACCCGCCCGATCGGCAGCAGCGGGGTGGCGTAGAAGATCGCGAGCGAGAGCACCGAGAGCGTGGCCAGGGCCCCGGCCACGAGGCCGAACCAGCGGGCGACGCGTCCGATGGCGCCGCGGCGGCCCAGCACCAGCGCCGCGCCGAGGACGAACACCCCGAGCGCCACGACGGCGACGACGCCCCCGGAGTAGAAGTTCGCCTGCCGCAGGACGTCCACCGTGGCGGCCGACGCCGACGGGGCGACCAGCACCAGCGCGACGGACAGCAGCGACGACACGACGATCGCGGCCACCGACAGGTAGCCGGCGGCCGGCAGCCGGGCCGCACCCGGGCCGGCCTCGCGCAGCCGTGGGGTCAGGTACCGGACGACCACCGCGAGGCAGGCCACCGACACGATCTGCAGGAGAGCGTTGATCGTCGCGGCCGCGGGGTTGGCCGTGTAGTACGCGGCCACCTCCGACGGCGGGGCCCACGGCATCGGCAGGGGCCGGTCGGCGAGCGGGTCGGTGGCGAGCCCGACCGCGAGGAAGGCGAGCAGGAACCCGGCGGCTGCGGTGATCGGGCCCCAGCGCGGCGTGGTGGGCGTCCGGACGGTCATCGTCGTGTCTCCCCGTGACGGTGGCGGATGGTGGCGCCATGGTCGTGCGGCGAGGGCGCCGGCCGCGTCCTGCTCGGGGCGACAACCGCACTACCGCCGGCGTCGTAGGCGGGGCCCGCCTGCTACGCCGCACCGTTCGAGGACTCCGACCAGGACCTGCACCGTCTTGATCGCCGTCTTCTCCGGGGTGCGGGGGAGGCTACGGTGATCACCGGTCGGTCACCGGGAGGGCGGATGGCGGATGGCGTTCCGGAGTCGCTGGCGGGTGTGGGCACCACGGCGATCGGGGTCGCGCTGATCCGGGCCCGGGAGACCGACCGCGACGACCGCCTCTACGAGGATCCCTACGCGCAGGCCTTCGTCGACGTCGCCGAGCGGGAGTTCCTCGACCCCGGCTCGCCGGAGCACGCCGCGACCTGGGCGACCGTCCGACAGCTGGTGGACGCGTTCTACGAGGCCCGCACCATCGGAGTGCGGATCACGGACGATCTGCTGCAGGATGCCGTGGCGGCGGGGTGCCGGCAGGTCGTGGATCTCGGCGCGGGGCTGGACACGCACGCCTTCCGGCTCGACTGGCCGCATCCGGTGCACCTGTTCGAGGTCGACCTCCCGGCGATGTTCGCGTTCAAGGAGCCGGTGCTCCGCGAGCTCGGAGCCGTCGCCCGCTGCGCACGCAGCACCGTGCCCGCCGACCTGCGGGAGGACTGGTCGGGGGCTCTGCCCGGTCTGGGGTTCCGGGAGACCGTGCCCACCGCGTGGGAGGCCGCGGTGCTCGGTTTCCTGGCCAGGGCCGACGCGCAGCGGCTGGTCACCGTCCTGACGGAGCTGTCCGCACCCGGCAGCAGGCTGACCTGCCCGCAGATGTCGGCGGCGGCCGTGGCGGACACCGTCCGGTCGGTGCGGGGGGTCGAACGGGTGCGGGACGCGGCGACGCCGGCCGAGCGCGGGCTGGGACCCGATGCGCCGAAGTGGCTCCGCGCGCTGGGATGGCGTACCGAGGTGCGCGACTTCGGCGAGCTCGCCCGGTCCTACGGCCGCCCGCAGCCCGACGGGGTCGACGCCGGGGTGATCGTCGCGACCCTGGGTTGAGTCGCGAGGAGCATGGGCGACGTGCAGACCTACGAACTGCGCCCCATCGGACGGGTCCGGTCGCCCCTGACCGACCGCGGTGCCGCACCGAAGCAGGGCGACGAGGGCGCGCCGCCCGCCAGCATCGCCATCAGCCCGGAGTTCGCGGAGGCGATGGCCGACCTCGAGGTGGGCGCAACCGTCATCGTGCTGACCTGGCTCCACGAGGGTGATCGCACCGTGCTGTCCGTGCATCCCCGCGACGATGTGACGAGGCCGCTCACGGGCGTCTTCTCGACGCGCTCGCCGGATCGGCCCAACCCGGTCGGGCTGCACGTCGTCACCATCACCGGCGTCGACGGCACCACCCTCGCCGTGCGCGATCTCGAGGCCGTCGACGGCACCCCGGTGATCGACATCAAGCCGGTGCTCGGACCGGAGCGGTGACCCCCTGCCCGTCACGGGTGCCGCGGGCGCTCCCGTCGCGGCCCTCGCCGTGACATGACCCGCGCCAGCCACGTGATCATGGCCGCGAAGACGAGGACCCACGCGGCGAGCGCGGGCCAGAACTCGATCCGGGCCATGTCGGTCAGGAACTGCAGCCCGGTCACGCTGCCGAACTCGGCGGTGGCCACCGAGTACATGCCCAGTGGGAAGACCAGCGCCCACAGCTGCGGGCCGTAGGCGAGCCGGTCGCCCCGCAGCAGGTGCCGCCAGACCCCGAGCAGCACCAGCAGCGGGATCGTCCACGTTCCGAAGGACCACAACAGCAGGCTGGTGCCCTCCACGACGGGCACGGCGAGGCGGACCACCGGGAGCCCGCGGTCGAGCTCGAGGATGCGGCTGCCGGCGAGGACGCTGATCGCGGTCGCGCCCATGATGATCCAGTAGGGCGTCGTCACCTGGTGCGGGCGGGCCGGTGCGGTCAGCAGCCGTACGAGCAGGAGCGTCAGCAGCACGACGTACAGCACCACGCCGACGGCCCAGGTCGTCACCGCGACCGCGGCCGCCGCCTCGCCCGCGCGGCCCGTGGGCGGTGCCACCATCGACGTGCCGGTGGAGATCCCCTGGGTCGCGACGACCCAGAGCAGCCAGGTGCCGTCGGCGTCGGCGATCCCGGACTTGGCCGACGTGAACACGATCAGGGTGGGGACCGCGTAGCCGAGCGCGAGCCAGCCGAGCGCGGCGAGCGCGAGCAGCACGATGGCGACCGTCTCGACGCGCTGCTCGTAGAGGCGCTCGCCGAGCACCGCCGTGCCGGCGACCACGGCGAAGAAGGTGAAGGACCGGCTCGGCGTGACAGTTCGTCCCGGACGAGGGCGGGCCACCGCCACAGGCGCAGCAGCGAGAGCGTTACCAGCACCGGGTAAGCGACGACCGCGATCAGGAGCGTGACCACCGAGATCACCGCCAGCCCCTGCCGGGCGGCGGCCGTGGAGACGATGCCGGTGGCCATGACGAGCGCGAACCATCCGGGCCCGAGGCTGCGCAGCGCGGTCGTGTCGTTCACCTGGCCGAGGATCGTACCGGCGATCTCGGGGTTCGGATCAGCCCTCCGCGCCGGGGCTGACGGGCCCGATGTACGTGCCGGGGTGGGTCGCGCCGTCCTGGCGCAGCACCGCGCCGCCCGGCCAGTCGATGCGGGCCGAGCGGGTCTCGTTCGGCGGCGTCACGAGCATCCCGCTCGGCGTCCAGCCCGGACCGTCCTGCGGCGGCAGCCAGGTGATCGTGGTGTGCGCCGCCTGCCCGGGGGCGAGGGAGAACGACTGCGGGGTCTCGGACGTGCGGGGCAGCGAGTAGGTGGGGCCCATCGGGTCGTCCGGGCCCTGCAGGTCGACGCCGCCGAAACCGTCCATCACGCAGGCGGCCCGGGACGTGTTCGTCCACACGACGGCGGTGTGGCGCTGACCGGCCTCGCCGGTGGTGCGGCCCAGCGAGGCGGTCAGCTGGTCGAGGCTGCAGCGCTCGGCCGGTGCCGACTCGGACCCCGATGTCCTCGACGGGACGGTCCCGCTGGCCGGGGCGGCGGCGGAGGGCGTGCTCGCGGCGGCCGAGGGGTGCGCCGGTGACGGGCCGGTCACCGTCGTCGTCTGGCATCCCGCGAGCGCGGCCGCTCCGGCGACCACGAAGGCCGCCAGCGAGCGTCGGTTGATCGACATGTGCCCGGATTGTGGAGTACCGGGCCCCGTCCGTGATCTCCGGGGCTCGCGAGCCACTCCTCGTTCACCCGGCAGCGGACTACGGTCGCGGTATGCGCTTCGCGATCAAGACCCGGCCCGAGCACACGACCTGGGAACGGATGCGGGACGTCTGGGTGGCCGCCGACGAGTTCGACGTCTTCGAGTCGGCGTGGAACTGGGACCACTTCTACCCGCTGAGCGGTGATCTCGCCGGGCCGAACCTGGAGGGCTGGACCGCGCTGGCCGCGCTGGCCCAGGCCACCCGCCGGATCCGGATCGGCTGCCAGGTCACCGGCATGATCTACCGCCACCCCGCCGTGCTCGCGAACATGGCCGCCACCGTCGACATCATCTCGAACGGCCGCCTGGTGCTGGGGGTGGGCGCAGGCTGGAACCAGCAGGAGTGCGACGCGTACGGGATCCCGCTGCCACCGCTGCGGGAGCGGTTCGACCGGTTCGACGAGGGCGTCGAGGCGATGGTCGGGCTGCTGCGCGACCCCGTCACGACGTTCGAGGGCAAGTACGTCACCCTCACCGACGCCCGCTGCGAGCCCAAGCCGGTGCAGCGGCCGCACCCGCCGATCACGATCGGCGGGCGCGGCCCGCGCCGCACGCTCGGCGCGGTGGCCCGCTGGGCGCAGGAGTGGAACGTGATCGTCCCCAGCGCGGCCGAGTGGCGCCCGCTGAAGGACACGCTCCTCACCCGGTGCGCCGAGGTGGGCCGCGACCCCGCCGAGATCACCTGTTCGGTAAACGTGCGGATCGACGGCGACGTCCCGGTGGGGCAGGCCATCGAGGGCGCGCTCGAACAGATCGGCGAGTTCACCGACGCGGGCGTCGACCTGATCGTGCTCAACCTCCCGCTGGACACCACGCCGGAGATCCTCCGCCCGCTGGCGGAGGCGGTGACGCCGCTGGCGTGATCGCCGGTTGGTCAGCCCACCATGTCCGCGAACATGCCGGGCTCGTAGGAGCCGCCCTTCTGGTGCGCGATGACGGCCATCCGGTTGGCCGCGTTGATCAGTGCGACCAGGCAGACGAGCGCGGCGATCTGGTCGTCGTCGTAGTGCTTGCGCACCTGGGCCCAGGTCTCGTCGGACACGCCGTGGTGGGCGTCGGCGAGGCGGGTGCCCTCCTCCGCGAGTGCGAGCGCGGCCTGCTCGGCCTCGGTGTACACGGTGGACTCGCGCCAGGCGGACACCAGGTTGATCCGGACCGGGGTCTCCCCGGCGGCGGCGAGCTCCTTCGTGTGCATGTCGACGCACCAGCCGCAGCCGTTGATCTGGCTGGCGCGCAGCGACACCAGCTCCTGCGTCGACTTCGGCAGCGACGAGTTGTGGATGACGAGGCTCGCGTTGGCGAACCGCTTGCCGAACCTGGCGGCGACGTCGTTGCCGAGCATGTCGATACGGGGTTCCATCACACGGGGTTCCATCACGTGGTCCTCACTCGTGGTTCTGTGTTGCTCCGACGACCACGAGATGCCGGTGCCCCGGTCGTTGTGACGCCGCGGTGGCGTGACGTACGCCATGGCCGGCTCGGTGTCACAGAACGGCGCGCCCCGGCGTCTGGTGGGCGACGCAGCCGAGGGGAACAGGAGGCATCCATGGCCGGCAGCCGTCCGGATCGCGCCACCGAGGCGTTCCTCACCCACCGCAACCTGCTGTTCACCGTCGCCTACGAGATGCTCGGCTCGGCCGCCGACGCGGAGGACGTCCTGCAGGAGACCTGGCTGCGGTGGGCGGGCGTCGATCTCGACACCGTGCTGGACCAGCGGGCCTACCTGGTCCGGATCACGACCCGGCAGGCCCTCACCCGGCTGCGCACGCTCGGGAGGCGCAAGGAGTCCTACGTCGGCTCCTGGCTGCCCGAGCCGTTGCTCACCGCGCCCGACGTGGCCGAGGACGTCGAGCTGGCCGACAGCGTCTCGATGGCGATGTTGCTGGTGCTGGAGACGCTCGCGCCGACGGAGCGGGCGGTGTTCGTGCTGCGCGAGGTGTTCGACCTGGGCTACGACGAGATCGCCGACGCCGTCGACAAGAGTCCGGCCGCGGTGCGCCAGATCGCCCACCGGGCGCGGGCCCACGTGGCGGCACGCCGGCCGCGAGGTGTCGTCTCGCCGGCCGACACCCGGGCGGCGATCGAGGCGTTCCGGCAGGCGATCGAGACCGGCGACGTGCAACGCCTGCTCGACGTCCTCGCGCCGGACGTCGTGTTCGTGGGGGACGGCGGCGGGCTCAAGCAGGCCGTGCTGCGGCCCGTCACGGGGGCCGACAAGGTGGCCCGGCTGATGGCCACCGGGTTGGGGAGGGTGGCCGACGCGATCTCGTTGCACCCGGCACAGGTCAACGGTCACCCGGCGCTGATCATCCATCTCGACGGCGAGCTCGACACCGTCGTGGCGCTCCGCATCGACGACGGCCTCATCAGCGGGCTCTACGCCGTGCGCAACCCGGAGAAGCTGTCGCACATGCAGCGCGAGACCGCCCTCCGGCGCTGAGCCCGCCTACGGGGCCGGCTCGTCGCCGTCGACCACCCGGTCCGCGCGGTGCTCGCCGTAGAACTCCGCCTGCCGGGCCATGATCGTGCGCATCGACGTGTCGCGCGAGGCCCCGTAGACGGTGCCCGGGAAGTCGAGACGGCGCTGGACCTCCCACAGCTCGTCGTGCCGATCGGGCGAGAACAGCTGTGCCGGGTCACCCGCCGCGATCCAGCCGATCGGCACCACGGTTCCCGCCGGGAGCCGGGAGTTGACGTGGAGCACGCTGTTGATCCGCAGCTCCGACCCGGTACCGGCGACGGAGCCGGGGAAGAGCGAGGCACCGGTGGCCACGAACACCTCGTCCTCGACCGTGGCGCCGTTGACGTGGGCGTGCGGCCCGATCAGCACGGCGTCGCCGAGGGTGGCCGGGGCCCGGCCGCGGCCGCGGACCAGCGCGTTCTCCATGACCACGACGTCGTCGCCGACGCGGACCTGGCCGTCCTCCGCGGTCAGCACGGCACCGTGCAGCACGCGGGCGCGCTCGCCGAGCACGACGGCCCCGCACACCACCGCCGACGGCGCCACGTACGCGGACGTGGGGACGCTGGGGCGGTGGCCGCGATGCTCGATGATCACCAGCTGAGCCTAGTAGACCGTCGCCGCTAATTGTTTGGGTATAGGTGGCGGAGTTTGGTGCGGGCGTCGGTGGTGGTGAACTGCCAGTCGACCTGGCGTTGGTCGGTGTTGGTGGCGTGTTGCCAGGCGGTGAGTT
>NZ_BAABJO010000061.1:0-22507 GCF_039543345.1 Pseudonocardia adelaidensis
CGGGCGCGGCCGGCGGCGCGGGCGGGGCCGCGTGGGTCGGGGCGGCCGCGGAGGACGGGCCCGCGGCGGCGGGCGACGGTGCCGGCAGCGCGGCCGGGGCCGCCGGCTGGCATCCCGCCAGCGTGGCCGCCCCGGCGACCAGACGGCTGCCAGCGAGCGTCGGTTGATCGACATACCTGCAGGTTTCGGTGCGCCGGTCCCGTCCGCAACCACCGGGGCTCGCGGCGGGGGAGGATCACCCGATCGGGCCGGCCCGCCGCGGGTCAGCGGACGTCGAGGGTGGCGGTGAGGGACGCCGCGATCTGGCGCCCGAGCTCCTCCGGGGTTGACGGACCGGTGGGTCGGTACCACTTGTAGCACCAGTTCACGGCGCCGAGGCACATGTTGACGTAGATCTTCGGGGGCATCCCGAGCATGACCTTCGGGTGTGCTTCGAGGTGGGCGGCGAGCGCGTCGCCGAAGAAGTCCTCGAACGCGTGCCGGCGCTCCAGCACCTGCTCGGCCAGCTCGGCGGGCAGCTCGTGCTCCTCCTCGAAGCAGACCTTGAGCAGCGCCTGGTTGCGGCACGTGTAGGCCACCCGGGACGTGATGAGGTCGCGGATCGCGTCGAGCGGCGTCGGCGCGGCGGCCACGGTCTCCCGCGCGGCGTCCAGGCTCTCGTCCAGCACGTCGGAGTAGAGCCGGACGAGGAGCTCCTCCTTGCTGGTGAAGTAGTGGTAGATCGTCGGCTTCGACATCCCGACGGCCGCCGCGATCTCCTTCATCGACGTGGCGCGGAACCCCCGCTTGCTGAAGATCTCGGCCGCGGTGGAGAGCAGACGCAGCCGGCGGGTGTCCGCCCGGCTCAGCGTCGTTCCGGTCATGCAGCCCTCCCGCTCCGGTCATCGGCCACTCCACCGTAACGCGAGGCCGAGGGTTGACATCGTGCCCACTCGCCCGCCAAAGTTCGACCGCCCGGTCGGTCGAACTTTTCGGAGGAGGCGCTGATGGGCTGGGAGCTCGACGACGAGCACGCCGACTTCCGCGGTACGTGCCGGGCGTTCACCGACCGCACCGTGCGGCCGCTCGTCGCGGAGGCCGAGGCGACGGGCACGTTCCCGGCGCGGCTGTGGAAGGAGCTCGGCGCGGCGGGGCTGCTCGGGCTGGTGACGCCCGAGGAGTTCGGCGGGGCGGGCGGCGATTCGCTCGCGGTGGCCCTGCTCGCGGAGGAGCTGACGAGGGCCAGCGGCGGGATCGCCGTCACCGCGCTGGTGAGCGCCTACATGGCGGGCCCGCACATCGTCCGGTACGGCACGCCCGAGCAGCAGCGGCGCTGGCTGGCCCCGCTCGCCGCGGGCGACGCCGTGGCGGCGATCGCCGTCACCGAGCCCGGCACCGGCTCCGACGTCGCCGGCATCACCAGCACCGCCCGCCGCAGCGGCGACGGTTGGGTGCTCGACGGCCGCAAGATGTTCATCACGAACGCCGGGCTGGCCGACGTGCTCGTCGTCGCGGCGCGCACGGGCGGCCCGGGCCACGGCGGGATCACCCTGTTCCTCGTCGAGCGCGGCGCGCGCGGACTGTCGTTCGGCCGGCCGCTGGCCAAGATGGGCTGGCACTCCTCGGACACGCGCGAGGTGGTGCTCGACGCCGTCGAGTTGCCCGCCGATGCCGTGCTCGGCATCCAGGGCCGCGGCTTCCACCAGATCATGGAGGGCTTCCAGCTCGAGCGGGTCGCGCTCGCCGCGATGGGCCTCGGGCACGCCGCCGAGTGCATAGACCTCGTGCGGGCCCACGTGCGCGACCGGGAGGCGTTCGGCGCCCCGCTCGCGCACCTGCAGACGGTGCGGCACCGCGTCGCGGCGATGGAGGTGGAGCTGGAGGCCGCGCGGCTCGTCACCTACCAGGCCGCCGCGCGGCTGGACGCCGGGCACCTCGACGCGCTGCAGTCGGTGGCCCGCGCCAAGTACGCGGCGGCGCTCGCCGCGAACCGCGTCGTCGACGACGCCGTGCAGCTCTTCGGCGGGGCCGGGTTCGTCGAGGAGTCGCCGGTGGCCCGCCACTACCGCGACGCCCGGATCCTGCGCATCGGCGGCGGCACCGACGAGATCCAGCTCGAGATCCTCAGCAAGGGGATGGCCTCATGACGGCGGCCGACGTCGCCGCGGCCCGGGATCGTGCCCTGCGTGGCGGTGACCCGGCGCGCTGGCCGGGCAAGCTGCCGGTGCGCGAGCGGCTCGCGATCCTCTTCGATCCGGGGAGCTTCGTGGAGGACGGGCTGCTCGCCGCCGCCGACAGCGGCCTGCCCGCCGACGGCGTGGTGACCGGCGTCGGGCGGGTCGAGGGCAGGCCGGTCGCCGTCATCGCCCACGACTTCACGGTCAAGGCGGGCTCGTGGGGCGGGCTCACCTGCGAGAAGCAGATCCGCATCCTGGAGCGGGCCGATCGCGACCTGTTGCCGGTGGTCTACCTGGTCGACTCGGCGGGCGGCCGGCTCACCGACCAGATGGGCTTCTTCCCCGGCCGCCGCGGCGCCTCGGCGATCTTCAACCTGCAGGTCAGGCTGTCCGGCCGCGTCCCCCAGCTGTGCTGCCTGCACGGGCCGTCGGCCGCGGGCGGGGCGTACATGCCGGCCTTCTGCGACTGGGTGGGGATGGTCACCGGCAACGCGTCGATGTACCTCGCGAGCCCGCGCGTCGCCGAGAAGGTGACGGGGGAGCGCAC
Source organism: Pseudonocardia adelaidensis (assembly GCF_039543345.1). Classification (NCBI taxonomy): domain Bacteria; kingdom Bacillati; phylum Actinomycetota; class Actinomycetes; order Pseudonocardiales; family Pseudonocardiaceae; genus Pseudonocardia; species Pseudonocardia adelaidensis. The sequence continues at coordinate 2,704 of NZ_BAABJO010000061.1, forward strand.
GACGCTGGAGGAGATGGGCGGCGCGATGATGCACGCCACCGTATCCGGCTGCGGCGACGAGGTGTTCGACTCCGACTGGGAGGCCGTGGCCGCTGCGCGGCTGCTGCTGTCCTACCTCCCCGACGACTTCCGCTCCCCGCCCCGGCTCCACGAGCCCGCGCCCCCGGAACGTCCAGAGTGGGACGGGCTCGTGCCGGCCGACCCCAACGTCGGCTACGACGTGCGCGACGTGATCGACGGGATCGTCGACGGTGGCACGTTCTTCGAGATCAAGGCCCGCTGGGCGCAGGAGATGGTGGTGGGCCTCGCGCGGCTCGACGGCCGGGTGATCGGGATCGTGGCCAACCAGCCGAGCGTGCGCAGCGGCGCGATCTTCGTCGACTCGGCCGACAAGGCCGCGCGGTTCATCTCGCTGTGCGACGCCTTCAACATCCCGCTCGTCTTCCTGCAGGACGTCCCGGGGTTCATGGTGGGCGTCGAGGTCGAGCGCCAGGGGATCATCCGCCACGGGGCCAAGATGATCGCGGCGATGGCGTCCGCCGAGGTCCCGAAGTACTCGGTGGTGCTGCGCAAGGCCTACGCCGCCGGCTACTACGCCATGTGCGCACCTGGGTTCGAGCCGCGCGCCACGATCGCGATCCCGACGGCGACGATCGGCCCGATGGCGGCCGAGGCCTCCGTCAACGCCGTCTACGCCAACAAGATCGCGGCGATCGCCGACGAGGAGGAGCGCGCCGCGTTCGTCGCGGCCCGCACCGCCGAGCAGCAGGCCGACATCAACCTGCTGCGCATGGGCAGCGATCTCGTCGTGGACACCGTGGTCGAGCCGGACGCGCTCCGGGCCGAGCTGGCCGCCCGCATGGTCGACGCCGACCGGTGGACGCGCACGCCCGGACGCCGACACCACCTCGTGAGCCCCGTCTAGCACCCGCAGAGGAAAGGACGACGATGTCCGGCCCGACCGACAGCCTCAGCCAGCTGATCGACCGACCGCTGCAGCCGCTGCGCCCCGAGTGGATCGTGCCCGAGCGCGTCGAGGCGCTGCGCGCCGCGCGGGCATTCCCCGACCCGGACGCCTACTGGGAGTGGGTCGCGGGGCAGCAGCGCTGGTCCACGCCCTGGCGGACCGTGCGTTCGGGCGACCTGGAGGACTTCCGCTACTTCGAGGGTGGCCGGATCAACGTCGCCGACAACTGCGTCGACCGCTGGGCGGAGGACCCGGCCACCCGGGACCGGGCGGCCGTCGTGTGGAAGGGCGAGCCCGGTGATGTCCGGACGGTGACCTACGCCGAGCTCGCCGACGAGGTGTCCCGGCTCGCCGCGGGGCTGCTGGCGCTGGGTGTGGCCCGGGGCGACGTCGTCGGGATCTACATGCCGAACCTCGTCGAGGCGTTCACCGCGATCCACGCGTGCAACCGGATCGGCGCGATCTACACGGTGCTGTTCTCCGGGTTCGGCGAGGAGGCCGTCGCGTCCCGGCTGCAGGCCGCCCGCGCCTCGGTCGTGATCGTCGCCGACGCGAGCTACCGGCGGGGCCGGCGGATCCCGCTGCTGGAGACGCTGCGCGCCGCCCGGAAGCGGGCGCCGTCGGTGCGCGCGACCGTGGTGGTCGACCGCACCGGGGACGCGGCGGCCCTCGACGCAGGCGAGCACGCCTGGGCCGACGTCCTGGAGCGCGGCGCAGCGGGCACCCCCGCCGTACCGCTCGACCCGAACGACCCGTCGTTCCTCATCTTCACCAGCGGCACCGAGTCGAAGCCCAAGGGCGTCGTGCACAGCGTCGGCGGGTTCCTGCTCGGGACCTGGGCGAACGCGCACTGGCAGGCCGGCTACGAGCCGGGGGACGTCTACTGGGTCGCGGCCGACGTCGGCTGGCTGACGTTCCCGATCCAGGCCGTGGTCGGCGGCCTCGCCTGCGGGATGACGATCGCCTGCTTCGAGGGCGCCCTCGACACCCCGACGCCCGCCCGCTTCTACACGATCTGCGCGCGGCACGGCGTGACGAAGGTGCTCGCCGCCCCGACGCTCGCCCGGATGCTGCGCAAGTTCGGCGACGACCTCGCCGCCGCGCACCCGCTGCCCGGCCTGAAGCTGATCACGATGCAGGGCGAGCCGCTCGACGCCGACACCTTCGAGTGGACGAGCAGCACCTTCGACGTCCCCGTCGTCAACGCGTACGGGCAGACCGAGACCGGGTCGACGTGGACCTACCCGGTGTACGGGGTGGAGCCGCTCAAGGCGGGCTCGGTGGGCACGCCGGTGCCCGGTCACACGTTCGAGATCGTCGACGACGAGGGCAGGCCCGTCCCCACGGGGGTGAAGGGCAACCTCGTGCTCACCGCGCCGTTCCCGACGCTCGCGCGCACGGTGTGGGACGACCACGACCGCTACCTCGCCACCTACTTCTCCCGCTTCCCCGGGCGCTACGCCACGCACGACGAGGCCGTGCTCGACGACGACGGGCAGCTGTGGGTGCTCGGCCGCGCCGACGACGTGATCAACGTGGCGGCGCACCGCATGTCGACGATGGAGATCGAGGCGGTGGTCACCGCGCACCCCGCGGTGGTCGAGGCCGCCGTCGTCGGCGTCCCGCACGACACGAAGGGCACCATCCCGATCGCGTTCGTGACGTTGCGAGGCGACGTCGACGCCGCCTCCGCGCGGGACGAGATCGGCCGCCACGTCGTGGCGGAGATGGGCGGCTATGCCCGGCTGGACGCCGTGCACGTGACGGCGGCGATGCCCAAGACCCGGACCGGCAAGATCATGCGCAGGCTGCTGCGCGACCTCGTCGTGCACGGCAGGCCCACCGGCGACACGAGCGCGATGGAGGACCCCGCCGCGCTCGACGTCGTCGCGGCCGCCGTGCGGAGCTGAGAGGGGACGCCCGTGCGGCTCTACGCCCTCGAGGACCGGACGATCGGCCGGATCCTCGCCGACAAGGCCCGGACCGTCGGGGATCGGACCTTCCTCACCTACCTCGGCGACCGCTTCACGTACGCCGACGTCCACGCCGTCACCAACTCCTACGCCGAGGGCTTCCGGCGGGCCGGGATCGAGCGCGGCGACCACGTCGCGCTGATGCTGCCGAACCGGCCGGAGATGCTGTGGGCGCTCTGGGGCCTGGGCAAGCTCGGGGCGGTCGCCGTGCCGATCAACACCGCCGCGAAGGGCGACCTGCTCGGCTACCTGCTCGACCAGTCCGACTCGGTGCTGCTCGTCGCCGAGGACGGCTACCGCGACCGCGTCGACCCGGTCGTGGCGCAGGTGCCCGCGGTACGCGAGGTGATGGGGCCGGACCGACTCGCCGCGTTCGCCGCGCTGCCGCCCGCGGACCCGCCGGAGATGGCCGACGTCCGGTACGACGACCCGCACCTGATCATGTACACCTCCGGGACGACCGGGCCGTCCAAGGGCGTCGTGAGCCCGCACTCGCAGGGCCACGGCGTGGGGCTGCGGATGGCGTCGCTGTCGGGCTACGGGCCCGACGACGTGCTCTACACGTGCCTGCCGCTCTTCCACGGCAACGCGCTCTGGTACACCGTCTACGCCGCGCTGTGGGCGGACGCCGCGGTGGCGCTCTCGCCCGCGTTCTCGGCGCGCCGGTTCTGGGACGAGATCCGGGAGTCGGGGGCCACCGTCTTCAACGCGCTCGGGGCGATGGCGAACATCATCTGGCAGCAGCCGCCCTCGCCGCGCGACCGCGAGCACCGCGTGCGGACGGCGATGATGGTGCCGAGCTCGCGCGAGCTCGCCGAGACGTGGCGGGAGCGCTACGGCATCGGCGTCACCTCGGTGTACGCGATGACCGAGAACACCGCCGTGACGGTGTTCGGGCCGGACGACCCGCCCGAGAAGGCGTCGTCGGCCGGGCGCGTGCGCGACTACATGGACGTCCAGATCGTCGACGACGAACGGCGCCCGCTGCCGCCCGGCGAGGTGGGCGAGATCTGCATCCGCCCCAACGAACGCGGCAGCATCATGCTCGGCTACTACGAGATGGCCGAGGCCACCGTCGCCGCCACCCGCGACCTGTGGTTCCACACCGGCGACCGCGGCCGCCTCGACGAGGACGGCTACCTCTACTTCGCCGACCGCAAGAAGGAGGCCATCCGCCGCCGCGGCGAGAACATCTCCGCGTTCGAGGTGGAGACCGTGCTCTGCCGCCACCCCGACGTCGTGGAGGCCGCGGCCGTACCGGTGCCGTCCGAGCTGGGCGAGGACGAGGTGATGGCCTACGTCGTGCCGGCCCCGGGTGCGGAGGTGGACTACGCCGCGCTCGTCGGGTTCTGCGCCGAGCACATGGCCTACTACATGGTGCCCCGCTACGTGGAGGCCGTGCCCGAGCTGCCGAAGACGCCGAGCGAGAAGATCGAGAAGTACAAGCTCGCCGTGTCGGCCCGCGAGCGGCTGGGCGAGCTGTGGGACCGCGAGAAGGCCGGCGTCACGGTGCGGCGCCCGTGAGCGGGGTCGTGACGGAGGTCGACGGCGCCGTCGCCCGGGTGCTGATCGACCGGCCGGAGGCGAAGAACGCGCTGAGCCCGGCGGTGCTCGCGGGCCTCGACACCGCCGTCGACGAGGCACTGGCGGCGGGCTGCTCGGTGCTCGTGCTGCGCGGGGCCGGCGGGACGCTCTCGGCGGGGGCGGACCTGCCGCACCTGCAGACCCTGCTCGGCGACGAGGCCGCGATCACGCGCTACATCGCCTCGATCGGAGCCGTGCTGGACCGGATCGAGGCGGCGCCGTTCGTGTCGGTCGCGGTGGTCGCCGAGTACGCGCTCGCGGGCGGCTGCGAGATCCTGCTCGCCTGCGACATGGCCGTCGTCGCCGAGGACGCCCGCATCGGCGACCGGCACCTCGAGTACGGGCTGCTGCCGGGCGCGGGCGGTTCGGTCCGCCTCCCCCGAGCCCTGCCCCCGATGCGCGCCCGCCGGCTGCTCTACACCGCCGAGATGATCGACGGCGCGACCGCGGCCGAGTGGGGGCTCGCGAGCCACGCCGCCCCGCTCGCGGACCTCGACGCGACCGTCGACGCGCTCGTCGCCCGGCTCTCCCGCCACGGCCGCGACGCGCTCGCCGGCATGAAACGGATGTACCGCGCGGCCGCCCCGGTCGCGCCGCGAGCCGCCCTCGCCGCCGAGCGCACCGCGCTCGTCCGGCACCTGATGACCTCGCCCGACGCGGCGGAAGGCCTCGCCGCGTTCCGGGCCGGTCGCGCCCCGGAGTTCCCACCCCATCCGCAACACCTGGAGGCACGATGACGAGCATCGAGAACCGGCCGGTATCCGGTCGCTGGTTCGAGGAGCTCGAGGTCGGCACGGTGGTCCACCACGCCACGCGGCGCACGGTGACCGAGACCGACAACGTGCTCTTCACGACGATGACCATGAACCCGGCGCCGCTGCACCTCGACGCCGACTACGCCGCGGGCACCGAGTTCGGCAGGCCCCTGGTGAACAGCATGTTCACCGTGGCCCTCGTCGTCGGGCTCTCGGTGCCGGAGCTGACGCTGGGCACGATCATCGCGCAGCTCGGCATCGACGAGGTGTCGTTCCCCAAGCCGGTGTTCCCCGGCGACACGATCCGCGTGGAGACCGAGGTCGTCTCGGCCCGGCCGTCGCGCTCGCGGCCCGACGCCGGGCTCGTCGTCTTCGAACACCGCGCCCACAACCAGCGCGACGAGCTCGTCTGCCGGGCCCGCCGCACCGGGCTCATGCACCGCAGGCCGTCCGCCACCCCCTCGGAGCAGCCATGACGACCCCCACCCCCGCCCCGATGCGCCGCGTGGCCGCCTCGGTCCTCATCGGCACGACCATCGAGTGGTACGACTTCATCCTCTACGGGTCGGCCGCCGCGCTCGTGCTCGGCCCGCTGTACTTCCCCGGCGGCGACCCGGTGGCCTCGACCCTGCTCGCGTTCAGCACGTTCGCGGTCGGGTTCCTCGCGCGCCCGCTCGGCGGGATCGTGCTCGGCCACTTCGGCGACCGCATCGGCCGCAAGCAGATGCTGGTGCTCTCGCTGTCGATGATGGGCGTCGCCACGTTCCTCATGGGCCTCCTGCCCACGTACGAGACGATCGGCGTCGCCGCCCCGATCCTGCTGGTGCTGCTGCGCCTCGTGCAGGGCTTCGGCGTCGGCGGCGAGTGGGGCGGCGCGGTGCTGACGGCCGTCGAGCACGCGAGCCCGGCCCGGCGCGGGTTCTTCGGCAGCCTCCCGCAGGTCGGCGTGCCCGCCGGGCTCTTCCTCGCCACCACCGCGTTCTTCCTGGTCTCGCAACTCCCCGAGGAGGCCTTCCTGTCCTGGGGCTGGCGGGTGCCGTTCCTCGTGAGCATCGTGCTCGTCGGCGTCGGGCTCTACGTCCGCTTCACGATCGGCGACACCCCGGTGTTCGAGGAGGTCAAGCGCAACCGGCTGGCCGCGCGGGCGCCGCTGGCCGAGGCCGTGCGCCGCTACCCGCGCCAGGTGCTGTTCGCCACCGGTTCGATGATCAGCACCGGTGCGTACTTCTACGGCGTCAACACCTACGCGCTGGCGTACGCGAAGTCCGCGAAGGTCCAGACGGGCAACGCGATGCTCGTCGCCGTGCTGGTGTCGGCCGTGGTGGCGGTGGTCGCGATGCCCTGGTTCGGGGCCATCGCCCAGCGCCGGGGCCGGCGGGCGCTGATCATCGCCGGGCTGGCCGCGATGACGGTCTGGATCTTCCCGACGTTCCTGGCCATCGACAGCGGCGACCCGGTGCTGCTCGTGCTCGCCTACGTGGTCGGCGCGATCGTCTTCTCGGTGTCCTACGGGCCGCAGGCCACGTTCATCACGGAGCTGTTCGACGCCACCGTCCGGTTCAGCGCGTCGACGGTGTCGTTCCAGCTCGGTGTGTTGCTCGGCGGGGCGATCACCCCGATCGTGGCCACGGCGCTGGTGGCGTACTGGGGCACCTCGATGGCGGTCGCCGCCTACATCGCCGTGCTGTCGGTCCTCTCGCTGGTGTGCGTGGCGGCGGTGTCGCAGCGCGACCTCTCCCGCGGCAGCGCGGACATGGACCAGGTGCGCCGGGTGGACGTCGGGGGGACACCGGCGTGATCACCCAGCACCTCGACCGCATCGCCGTCGGCGACCGGCACGTCAGCCGGGCCCGGACGATCACCGAGACCGACCTGGTGTCGTTCGCGATGTTCACCGGCGACTGGCACCCGATCCACACCGACGTCGAGTTCGCCGCTGCCGACCCGCGGTTCGGGCAGCGGATCGCCCACGGCGCGCTGGTGATCTCGGTGGCGCTCGGCCTCGTGGAGCTGCGGCCCGAGGCGATGAAGGCGTTCTACGGCATCGACCGGCTGCGGTTCGTCGCGCCGACCCACATCGGCGACACGCTGCACGTCGAGACCGAGGTCCTCGCGATCACCCCGCGCGGACCCGACGACGGGGTCGTCACCTCGCGGTTCGTCGTGCGCAACCAGCACGGGACCGAGGTGCTGGTCGCCACGCTGAAGTGCCTCGTGGTGCGCGAGGGCGCAGCGTGATCGCCCGGCTGCGCAGCCTCCTGTTCGTGCCGGGCGGGCGGCCCGACCTGCTCCCGAAGGTCGGGCGGGCCCGCCCGGACGCGGTGGTCGTCGACCTGGAGGACGCCGTCGCACCGGACGCGAAGGACACCGCCCGCGCGGCGGCCGTCGATGCCCTCACCGCGGGCCGCCCGGACGCGGGGACCGTCCTGCTGCGGGTCAACCCGCCCGGCACGCCGTGGCACGAGGCCGACGTCGCCGCCGCGGCGGGCGCAGGCGCGTCCGGGGCGATCGACGGGGTGGTGCTGCCCAAGTACGAGCGGGCGGACCAGCTCGCCGCGGTGTGGGCGGCGTTGCCCTCCGGCGCGCGCGTCGTGGTCGGCCTGGAGACCGCGCGCGGCGTGGCGGACGCACGCCCGCTGCTCGCCCAGCGCCCGGACGCCGCCTACTTCGGTGCCGAGGACTACGCGGCCGACATCGGGGGCCGGCGCACGGCGGCGGGCACCGAGGTGCTCTACGCGCGCAGCGCGGTGTGCCTCGCCGCGCACCTCGCGGGCGTGCTCGCGCTCGACCAGGCGGTCGTCGCCGTGCGGGACGCGGACGCGTTCCGGGCCGACGCCGGGCAGGGCCGCGACATCGGTTACCGCGGCAAGATCTGCCTGCACCCGGTGCAGGTCGCGATCGCGCACGAGGTGTTCACGCCGTCCGAGGCCGAGGTCGAGCACGCCCGCGCGGTGCTGGCCGCCGCGGAACAGGGCGTCGGGGTCGTGGACGGGGAGATGGTCGACGCCGTTCACGTGACGATGGCGCGGCGGGTGCTCGCAGCAGCGGACGACACAGCAGCGGACGACACAGCGGCAGGGGAGCGCGCGTGCGGTTCGGCCTGATGCTCCCGCCGCAGCTCGACCTCGCGCACGTCGTGCCGCTCGCCCGGCGGGCCGAGGAACTCGGCTACGACCTCGTGGCGTGCGGCGAGCACGTGTTCTTCCACGTCCCGACGACCAACGCGTTCGTCGCGCTCGCGGCCGCGGCGGGCGCGACGAGCCGGATCGGCCTGCTCAGCGCGGCCACCGTGCTTCCGGTGTACCCGGCTCCGCTCGCCGCCAAGATGGCGGCCACGCTCGACGGGGTCAGCGGCGGGCGGTTCGAGCTCGGCGTGGGCGTCGGTGGCGAGTACCCGCCGGAGCTGCTCGCGTGCGGTGTCGACCCCGCCGAGCGCGGCCGGCGGGCCGACGAGTCGCTCGCCCTGATCACGCGGCTCCTCGCCGGGGAGCGGGTGCACCACGACGGGGCGTTCTGGACGCTGGACGGGCTGGCGCTCGACCCGCTACCGCAGCGCCGGCACCTGCCGATCTGGGTTGGAGGCCGGCGCCGGGCGGCGATCCGGCGGGCCGGCCGGTTCGCCGACGTGTGGATGCCCTACATGGTCGACCCGCAGCGGTTCGGGGAGAGCCTGGAGCAGGTGCGCGCGGAAGCCGTGGCGGCCGGGCGACCGGCCCGGGCCGTGCGGGGCGCGCTGTTCTGCTGGGCGGGTGTCGGCGCCGACGGCGCCCGCGCCCGGCGCACCGCGCTCGAGGTCCTCTCGCGGATCTACCGGCAGGACTTCGGCCCGTTCGCCGACCGCTACGTCCCGGCCGGGACGCCGGCGCAGGTCGCCGCGCGCCTGTCCGAGTACGCGGAGGCGGGAGCCGGGACCGTGCTCTTCGCCCCCGCCGTCGCGGAGGACGAGCTGGAACGGGCGGCGGAGACGTTCGTGCACGAGGTCGCGCCCGCGCTGGTCGCGGCGTGACCAGGAGGGGGAAGCAGGCGCAGGTGCTGTCCGACGAACCGAGGAACCCGCTGCGGAAGGTGCTGGTCGCGAACCGCGGCGAGATCGCCGTCCGGGTGATCAGAGCCGCCCGCGACGCCGGCCTGCGCAGCGTGGCCGTGCACACCGAGCCCGACCGCGGGGCGCTGCACACGCGGCTCGCCGACGAGGTGGTCGCGCTGTCCGGCGCGTCGGCCTACCTCGACGTCGACGCGGTCGTCGGCGCCGCGGTGGCCGCCGGCGCCGACGCCGTCCACCCCGGCTACGGGTTCCTGGCCGAGAACGCGGACTTCGCGCAGGCGGTGCTGGACGCCGGGCTCGTGTGGGTCGGGCCGCCGCCCGCGACGATCCGCGACCTGGGCGACAAGGTGACCGCGCGGCGGATCGCGCGGTCCGTCGGGGCGCCGCTCGCGCCCGGCACCGCTGACCCGGTGCGCGACGTCGCCGAGATCGAGGAGTTCGCGCGCACGCACGGGCTGCCGCTCGTGATCAAGGCGGCGTTCGGTGGCGGTGGCCGCGGGCTCAAGGTCGTGCGCGACGCCGCGTCGATCCCGGAGCTGTTCGCGTCGGCCACGCGGGAGGCGACGGCGGCCTTCGGCCGGGGGGAGTGCTTCGTCGAGCGCTTCCTCGACCGCGCCCGCCACGTCGAGGCGCAGGTGCTCGCCGACGGCTACGGCACGGTCGTGGTCCTCGGAACCCGCGACTGCTCGCTGCAGCGGCGCAACCAGAAGCTCGTGGAGGAGGCGCCGGCGCCGTTCCTGACGCCGAAGCAGCGGCGCGTGATCCACCAGTCGGCGAAGGAGATCTGCCGCGCCGCCGGCTACAGCGGGGCGGGCACGGTGGAGTACCTGGTGGGCGAGGACGGGCTGATCTCGTTCCTCGAGGTCAACACGCGGCTGCAGGTCGAGCACCCGGTCACGGAGGAGACCACCGGGATCGACATCGTCGCCGAACAGTTCCGGATCGCGGCGGGCGCCAAGCTGCTCACCGACGCCGACCCCGAGCCGCGGGGGCACGCCGTCGAGTTCCGGATCACGAGCGAGGACGCGGGGCGCGGCTTCGTGCCCGTGCCCGGCACGGTCACCACCTTCCGGATGCCGGCCGGCCCCGGCATCCGGGTTGACGCCGGCGTCGAGGCGGGGGACCCGGTCGACGGCCGCTTCGACTCGATGTTCGCCAAGCTCGTGGTGAGCGGGCCCGACCGCGACGAGGCGTTGCACCGGGCTCGCCGCGCGCTCGCCGAGGTGCAGGTGGACGGCGTGCCGACGCCGGTGCCCTTCTACCGGCAGGTCGTCGAGCACCCGGACTTCGCCGGTCGGTTCGCGGTGCACAACCGCTGGGTCGAGACGGAGTTCGACGGGGTCGTCGAGCCGTGGACGGATCCGGGCGCGGGGCAGGCGACGGACGCGCTGCCGGTCCGGGTGGGGCGCCGGGTGTTGACGCTGCGGGTGCCCGGACTCGCCCTGCTCGGCGAGCGGGGCGACGCGATCCGGCAGGAGGCGGCCGCACTGCGCAGCGACGCGACGCCCACCGTCTCCGGGAACTCCGTCGCCGCGCCGATGCAGGGCACGATCGTGCAGGTGGCGGTGCGGGAGGGGCAGGAGGTGGCGGAGGGCGACCTCGTCGCCGTCCTCGAGGCGATGAAGATGGAGAACCGGGTGCTCGCCCACCGGGCGGGCGTCGTGACGGGGGTCGCCGTGGCCGTGGGGGACACCGTCGCTCAGTTCACCGCGATCTGCGAGATCTCCGGGTCGTAGAACCACTCCTCCTGCGGGCGTTGCGGGCTACGGTCGCCGTGTGCGCTCGCTTTTGTCCTGCGGTCGAGGTCTCCACACCCTCGTCGGGGAACGGCAGGTCGGGCGGGCGATGCGCGCCGCCTCGACCCGCACGTTCGACGCGCGCGCTCGGCCGAGGCGAGGCACGATTCCGGTGTGCAGCCGACGGACGCGCGAACCGACGACGGCCTGTTCGGGTCGGGCTCGGTCACCTGGCGCGTGCACGTCGAGCCGGTGCTCTGGGTTGCCGGGATCCGGGCGCTGCTTCTGCAATCGCTGCACCCGCGCGTGATGCGTGGGACGGCCCAGAACTCCGCGCTGGCGGACCCCGCGCGGGCGTGGCAGCGGTTCCAGCGCACCGCGGAGTTCGTCGGGATCCGTACGTTCGGCAGCTCCGCGGAGGTCGAGCGGGCGGCCCGCCGGGTCCGTCGCCTGCATGCGCGGCTGCGTGGGTACGACCCTGATACCGGTACCGACTTCGCCCTCGACGACGTCGAGAACCTGCTGTGGGTGCACTGCGGGGAGATCGACTCCTACGTCGACGTCGCGTACCGCTGCGGCATCGTGAACCGCGCCGACGCCGACCGGTACGTGGCCGAGAGCCGCCGGGCCGCGGAGGTCGTCGGCATCCCCATAGACCTCGCGCCGGGCAGCCGCGCCGACCTCGCCGCGTACTTCGCGCGGATGCGGCCCCGCATCTATGCCTGCGGGGAGGCGCGCGAGAGCGCACTGCGGATGCTGAACCCGCCGCTGCCGCGCGATCTCATCGGCCTCCGGCTCGCGGCGCCATCGGTCGTCGCACTCGCGTTCGCCCTGCTGCCCCGCTGGGCTCGGCGGCTGTACGGGGCGCCCGGGTTGCCCACCACCGATCTGGCCGCCACCGCGTCGGTCCGGCTGCTGCATGTCGCCCTCACCGCCTGGTACCGCCCGACAGCGACCGCGGGGCCAGCAACACGTCCACCCGATCGGCGAACTCACGCGGGTCTCGACCGGTGAGTACCGGACCGGTGTGGAGTACCTGTTCCAGGAACTGGTCGACGATCTGTTCCGCACCTTCGGCACGCCTGCCACGTTGCTCGACGCACAGGACCGGGTCCTGGCGTTCTCGGACCAACCGCCCGAGCTGGCGGACCCGTTGCGGCGACGGGTCCTGCTCGTGAACGACGCCGAGACCGAGATCGGCCGGGCGGTGCTGCACCACGTGAACGACGCGGCGCGCCGTGCGTCGGGCATCGTGCGCATCCCGGCAGCGCCAGATCTCGAGCTCTACGAGCGACTGGTGATCCCGCTGCGCATCCGGACGTCCGCCACCGCCTTCGTCTACCTCATCGACCCGCACCGGAGGGTGACGCCGGAAGCACTCGAGCCCTTCTCGACCGTCTTCGACACAGTGGCCCGACAGGTCGAGTTGCAGCGGCTGGCGCGCCACCAGGTGCGCGCCGCCGTCGCCGGCCTCGCCAGCAGCGACGAGGACGAGCGGCGCCTCGCCGTCAGCACGCTCGACGAACGCAGCAACGTCCGTCTGCACGCCCCACTGTGCTCGGTGGTCATCACGGGACACGCCCCGGTGCGGAACGTCCCGGACGGGTACTGGACCCGGCTGCTCGGCCACGACGGCGAGTGGACCGGGCTGGCGGGACGCATCGTCGCGATCCTCGCCGTCGTCGCGGCGGGTGACCGTGACCAGCCAGAGCTGCTGGCTGCGGCCCTGGCAAATCGCCGTCGCCGTCGCCGTCGTGGTCGGCGCTCGTGTTGCGGTCACTGACGCGCTGGGGTCGCTTTCGCTTCTGCCCACTGTGGTGTCGGCCCCGAAACGTCGGGTCGGAGCCCAACCCGCGGTCACCAGCGGCGAGCCCGTCGGTAGGTCAGTTCGTGGCGGGTTCGAGCAGGATCAGCGGTACTTCGCGGTTGCCGGTTTCCGCGGCGCGGTCGCGCAGGTCGCTGAAGAACGGGTAGAGCTCGTCGGCGTAGGCGAGCCAGTCCTCTCGCTCGGCGCCGTCGGCGGTGCGTGCGGTCATCAGCGACCGGTGGGGGCCGTCCTGCAGCTGCACCGTCGGATTGGCCACCAGGTTGTAGAACCAGCTCGGGTTGCGGGCCTGGCCGCCGGCAGAGGCGCCGACGGCATAGACGCCGCCGCGTTCGATGCGCATCAGGGCGACCTTGCGCAGCTTGCCCGAACGCGCCCCGCGCGTGGTCAGGATGATGACGGGGGCGCCCTGAATCGTCGCGCCTTCTCGGCCGTCGGTGCGCTCGTAGAGCTCGACCTGCTCGCGGGTCACCGGATCGGAGCTGGGGACGAACTCGCCGTCGAGCAGATTCCGTGTCATGTCGGGTGGTTCCTCTCGTGAGTGGGAGTCTCAGGTCCGGCCGGGCCGGAGAGACGCGGAGTCGGCGAGGCGACGGCTCAGAGGGTGACCACGATCTTGCCGATGGTCCGGCGGGTCTCGACGAGCGTGTGCGCCGTCCTCATGGTCTCGGGAGTCAGTCCCCGGAGTGTGGTCGTGACGATCGGACGCAGGCGGCCCGCGACCACGTCGTCGGCCGCGCGAGCGAGGATCCGGCCCTGGCTGCTGGCGTCGCCGCCGGCGACGATCTTGCTGAACACCATCTCGCTGTGCACCGACAGCGACTTGCCGACGAACGTCTCCACGTCCAGCCGGCCGGGGGAGTCGATGAAGGCCAGGTGTCCGAAGGGGCGCAGCACCTCGACGATCGACGCCAAGCGGCGGCCGGTGTCCGAGGTGGAGAACGCCAGATCGACGTCGTCGATCCCGGCTCCGCGCAGCTGCGTGGCCAGGTCGGCGTGGTGATCGACGACGAGGTCGGCCCCCATCGCGGTGGCCCACTCCCGTGACTCGGGCCGGGAGGCCGTGCTGATCACGAACGCCGAGGTCCGCGCCTTCAGCAGCTGCGTGGCCATCGAGCCCACACCGCCGGCGCCGCCTATCACCAGGACGTTCTCGACGCCGGCGGGCAGGGTGTCCTGGTCGCGGAAGAGTGCCTCCCAGGCGGTGAGCACGCCGATGGGCAGGGAGGCGGCGTCGGCGAAGGTGAGTTCCTCGGCGATCGTGGCGGCGACCCGGTGGTCGACTGCGACGCGCTCGGCCCAGTTGCCGTCGCGAGTGATGTCGCCGGTGCCCATCACCCGGTCCCCGATCGCGAACCCGGTGGTCGCGGGCCCGATTGCGACGACGACCCCGGCGAACTCCCACCCGAGGACAACGCGGCCGCCGGGGTCGGCGCTGCGGGTCTGCCGGATCGCGGCCTCGCCCGGGTTGATGCCGATCGCGTGTACCTCGACCAGCAGGTCACCGTCACGCAGCTGTGGTTCGGGGATGTCGTCCAGGTCTATGGCGAAGGCGTCGAGCGGGTGTGCCTTCTCGTAGGCGAGTGCTTTCATGCCGTGCCCGTTCCCTCCGGTCAGTCCTGCTTCAGGGCGTGCATGGCCGAGAGCGGGCCACCGATCTGCATCAGCCGGCCGCCCTCGCGCAGCGATCCCGCATCGACCGGCGCGAACCCCATGCTGTCGGCGACGTCGTGGAACGTGGCCTTGGCGACGGTGTCGTCGCCGGCGTAGAACAGGAGCTGCCGTCCTTCCGGGTGCCGGGGGTCGGCGGCGATGTACCGGGCGTAGAGGGTGTTGAACGCCTTGACCACGTGTGCGCCCGGGGCCCGCTTCGCGACGAACTCACTCGGTGTCGCCACACCGAGATCGGCGACGCTCGGCGACGTCGGTATCTGGTTGGTCGTGTCCACGAGGATGCGACCGTCCCATGGTGGGAGCCCGGCCAGTGCTTCGCCGACCTGCGGCCACCTCACGGTCAGGAACACCATGTCGGCGGTGGCGGCTTCCTCGACCGTGGCCGCGCTCGCCGATGGTCCCAGCTGCGCCACGACATCGCGCAGCGTGTCCGGGCCGCGGCTGTTGCTCAGGGTCACCGTGTGCCCTGCCGTCACCAGATGACCGGCGATGGCCTGCGCGACCGCCCCGGCGCCGATGGTCCCGAACCTCACGACGACTCCTTACGTTTGATGATGACCGACATTAATATTGCCATCGGCTGCCGCTGTCAAGCCGGACGTCCTATGGATCGCCCGGTTTGATGGTGGCCATCATCGGAACTGGCTAGACTTCGCCTGTCCAGGAGGGTCTCCGTCCGGGGAGGTGGTCGACGTGCCCCGCGTCACACGGGAGCAGAAGCGGCTCAACCGCGAGCGGATCCTGACCGCGGCCGGCGAGGGATTTCGGCTGCGCGGCATCGACGGCGTGGGCATCGAAGGGTTGATGAAGTCGGCCGGCATGACCCACGGCGGCTTCTACAACCACTTCGCCTCCAAGGGCGACCTCGCCATCGAGGTCCTGCGCCAGGGCTTCACCGACTCGCTGGCGGCGCTTGACGCCATCCGCGCGGCACACCCGCGCTCGGCTCGCGCGGCCCTGCACGACATGATCGATCAATACGTCGGCGCCGAGCATCGCGACCACCCCGAGGTCGGATGCGCCTCGGCCGCCCTCGTCTCCGACGCCGGCCGCCACGGCGCCGCCGCTCAAGCCGAGTACCGCCGGGGCCTGGACGGCTACTTCGACGCCATCGCGGCCATGTTGATCGAATACGGCTGCGAGTCCGATACCGAGATCACTCCTGCCGAGGCCAGGGAGCAGGCGGTGGCGCTGTTCAGTCAGATGGTCGGCGCACTGCTCCTCTCCCGTGCCATCGTCGACGTCGCCCCGGACCTGTCGGAGGAGGTTCTGGTGGCCAACCGGAATCGACTCAAGGCCAGGTGAACACGTGCAGCGGTAGGCGAGCAGGAGCCGGCTGTGCATGTCGTCGATGACATTCGTACCCGACGAGGAAGACGCCGTCCGAGCCGACGGCCCTGGGCTGGCGCGCAGGCGTAGCCGTGCTACCCGATCCTGCCCGGTGTCCCGATGCGTTGATCCGGGAGATTCGCGGCCTCACGCGCTGCGGATGACGCGGATCTTGTCCGCTTGATAGCGGAGATCGCCTCCCAGCGGCAGGACGTCGAACGCATGTGGCATCCCGGGGTGGACGTGGAGCTCGGTCGACACCCCGGCCCGCCAGAGCTGTCGGGCGTAGCTGACGTCCTCGTCGCGGAAGATGTCCATCTCGCCGACCTCGATGTATGCGGGCGCGAGCCCGGCGAAGTTCGTGTTGCGGGCCGGGGCGACGCTGGGCGCCACTGGACGTGTCCCGTCGTGCCCGCGGAGGACGGCGGCCCAGGCCGTGCGGTTGAAGGCGTAGGAGAAGAGGGTGGGTGCCGCCGCGAGATGGGGGTCGGGTTCGGTGGTGCGGTCGTCGAGCATCGGGTAGACGAGCAGTTGCCTGGCGAGGGGGATCCGGTGGTCGCGGGCGAGGATCGCGACGGAGGCGGCGACTCCGCCGCCGGCGCTGTCGCCCATGACGGCGATGCGTGCGGGATCGACGCCGAGTTCGTCGGCCCGTTCCCGCAACCATCGCCGGCGCTGTCGCCCATGACGGCGATGCGTGCGGGATCGACGCCGAGTTCGTCGGCCCGTTCCCGCAACCACGTCACGGCGGCGAGGCCGTCCGACGCAGCGGCACCTGCGGGTGCCTCGGGGGCGAGCCGGTAGTCGACGGCGACCATGGGACGCCGGTCCACGCCACGTACGTCCGGACGAGCGGGTCGTAGAGCTCGACGCTGCCGGCGATCACCGCTCCGCCGTGGACGTGGACCACGGCGGAGCCCGGAGTGGAGCCGCTCTTCGCATACCACCGCAGCGCGAGTCGATGCCCGTCGCCGGTCTCGATCGAGTACGCCTCGGACGTGACGTCCGGGTCGACGGGCAGGGCGCTCAGCTGGGTCAGGCCGTCGTCGAGGATCCGGCGCAGGTGGGCGGAGTCGCCCTCGCGGAAGCCGGTCGGGGAGGCAGGGCCTGCGCCGCCGTCGACGAGCCGCGCGATTCTGGGATCGAGTTGGAATGACATGTGCGTCCTGGGATGGAGGGGGACCGGGCCGGGGCCCGGGTGGGCTGCCGCCGCGGGACCCCGGTGCCGCGATCAGCTGTGGTGCTGGGTCTGGCCGGCGGCGAGCGCCGGTCCGAGGAGGAGCCCACCGTCAGCGATGTGCTCCGAGCCGGTGACGAACGCGGCGTCGTCGGAGGCGAGGAACAGCAGGAGGTTCGCCATGTCCTGCGGGTCGGCCAGGCGCTTGGTCGCGAACGGCTCCGGTGAGTCGTAGTCGCTCACGCGCGCCGCTCCAGGGCGGAACAGCTCGGTGATCAATGGCGTGTTCACGACACCGGGGTTGATCAAGTTGACCCGGATGCCGTCGCGTCCGAGCTCGATGGCCGCGGTGCGGGTCAACCCCCGCACGCCCCACTTGTTTCCTTTCTCGAAGCCCGGCGGTCTTGCGACGCGCCGGCCGTCTACAGGAGGGCTCCTCCGGAGACCTCGATGCGCTCTGCGGTGATCCAGCGCATGTCGTCGGAGGCGAGCGCGGCGATGGCGTCGCCGATCTCCTCCGGCTTGCCGACCCGGCCGAGCGCGGTCCGCGCCGCGAGGGTCCCCCGCAGCTCGGGGTCGTCCCGCATGGCGCCGCCGTTGAAGTCGGTGGCGCTCGGGCCGGGGGCGATCGCGTTGATGCGGATGCCGCGCGGGCCGAGCTCGACGGCCAGGCTGCGGGAGAGGACCTCGACCGCCGCCTTCGACGCCGAGTAGACCGACGTACCTGGGCTGACATGGCGGGTCAGCGAGGTCGACACGTTGATGATGCGGGAGCCGTCGGCGAGGTGCGGCACGAGGGCCTGGACGAGGAAGAAGGTGCCGCGGAAGTTGGTGCCCACGAGCGCGTCGAAGCTGTCCACCGTCACGTCCTCCAGCCGGCCGAACAGGCCGATCCCGGCATTGTTGACCAGGACCTCGAGCTTCGTCCTCCCCCAGCGGGTGCGGATCTCGTCGGCCAGCTCGGTGGTGAAGGTCGCGAACGAGTCGACGTTGCTGATGTCGAGCTGCGTGGCGAACGCGTCACCGCCCGCGTCCTGGATCATCTGCACGGTCTCCGCGGCCCCGAGAGCGCCGCCCCGGTAGGTCACCACAACCCTCGCGCCACGCCGGGCGAGCGCGAGCGCGGTGCTGCGCCCGAGCCCCCGGTTCGCGCCCGTGACCAATGCGATCCGGTGTTCGGTCATGAACGTGCTCCTTCGGTGAAGTCGACACGGACGAGCGGGCTGCCCGCCATCCACTCCTCGAGCGGCTCGACGGGTTGCCGGATGCTCGCGGGGTTCCAGGGCTGGTTGAGGTCGGCGATGATTGACCGGAACACGGCCTCGCGCAGCTGCGGATCGCGGACTGGCGTCCCGATGGCGGGCAGGTCCGCGCGTACGCCGTGCTTGAGGTGGAACGTGAACGACGGGTTGCGCAGGATGTTCGCGTACCAGCTACGCCGGGCGGGCTGCGTGCTCAGGTAGATCCGCCCGTTCACGCGGTAGAACCACACCTCGATGCGCCGCGGGCGCCCGGTGCGCGCGCCGACGGTCGTGATGTCGATCGTGCGCTCCCGTGCCCGCGAGGCCGGTGTGATCGCGAGCGCCTTCTCGATCTCGGGCTGCATCCAACCTCCTAGTAAGTAAGAATTTATTTACTTCTAGGCTAGGGTCGCACCTGCCCGCCGTCCAACGCCGCGCACCGAGACGGAGACCACATGCCCGCACGTGACGCTCAGGCGACGAAGGCTCGGATCCTGCAGGCGGCCGTCACGGAGTTCGCCGAGCATGGCCACGCCGGCGGGCGCGTCGAACGGATCGCCCGGGAGGCCGGGACCAACATCCGGATGATCTACGCCTACTTCGGCAACAAGGACGGGCTCTTCGACGCCGCGCTCGCCAGCGCGATCAAGTCCATGGCCGCGAAGGTCCCGCCCCAACCGGAGGATCTACCCGCGTGGGCGGGCGACCTGTTCGACTACCACCAGCGCGAACCCGCGGCGCTGCGGATCAACCTGTGGGCGCAGCTGGAACGCCCGCACGCCGCATCCGAACCGATGGAGAGCTACCTCGCCAAAACCACCGCCGTGTCCAGGACCGACAGCGACCCGCTGACCGCCGTCGACCTTCTCGTCCTCATCTACGCCGTCTCACAAGCCTGGTACCTGACGCCCGACGGCCTGCTCAGGGCAGATGGCGGCGACCCACACGATCCGCACCGGCTCGCCGCGCACCGGCACGCCGTCATCACCGCAGTATCGCGCATCGTCCAGACAGACACCCGTCGCCCAACGTCGGAACCGAGCTGACAGGACGCCGCGCCCGATCGTGCCTCTGCCACCACAGCGGAGAGCGCGATCCACGGGTGGCACGGCACCGAGCGAGGTCGTGGAGGTGCGGGGCCGCGATCCAGCTTCTGCCGATGTCGGCGGCATCGCGACCGGGCGCCCGGAGAAAGGTCGACCGCACGCTGACGGAACTCAGGCGGGTGGCGAGCGGGCACGAGGACACCGCCTCAGGTGAGGTGTCCGTGGTGATCCGTGTGAAGCCGCTGCGGTGGAAGACGAGCGGCGCAATATCGGGCTCGGCATCGACACACCGCACCCGCTTCTTCGAGGCGGAGCTCGACCTAGGTGTACTCGGCCATCAGGTTGGTGGCAGGCGGCTGATCGGTGGGAGCCCGCCGAGTGCGCTGTGGCGGCGTCGAGTGTTGTAGTACTTGACCCATGAGGCAAGCGCGGCAGCGCGCTCGGCGTTGCTG
>NZ_BAABJO010000062.1:0-21955 GCF_039543345.1 Pseudonocardia adelaidensis
TGGCGTTGAAGATGTTGTGCGCGCACTTGATGAACTCGGCCTCGGCCGGGTTGGTGAAGGTGCGCAGCTCGCCGCCGAAGGGGGAGAGCAGCTCGCGCAGCCGCTCCACGGTCTGGGGGTCGCGGCTGGCGATGATGGTCATCCACGGGTTGGCGAAGTCCTCGGCCGCGGAGACCGCGCGCAGGAACTCCGGGTTCGACGCCAGCCCGAAGCCCTCGTTGGCGACCATGCCGGAGTTCTCCTCCAGGGTGGTCTTGACCAGGCCCTCGGTGGTGCCCGGGGGCACGGTCGAGCGCACCACGACGGTGTGCCGGGCGGCCGAGCCGGCCAGCGCCTTGCCCACCGAGGCGGTGCCCGCGCTGAACGCCGACAGGTCGTAGCGGTGCCCCTCGTGCGGGGTCGGCAGCGTCAGGAAGATGAAGGACTCGGGCTCGCCGGCCAGGTCGATCTCGGTGCGCACGTCGAGCCCGCGCGCGGCCAGCTCGGCGACCCGCGGCGGCGCGATGTCGATGAACGTCACCTTGTGGCCGGCGGCGAGGAAGCCCTCCCCCGTTGCCGCGCCGACCACACCCGAACCGACGATGAAGATCCGCGAAGACTCCACAGGACACCTCTCACATGCTGGAACGCCGGCCACCGGGGAGCCGGACACGAACTTGAAGCTTCAGTCAGCTGGAACTCGAGGCGGCCGCAACTCTGCAGGCCGCAGGCGTGGCTGGATCAGGCAGCGTTGATCAACCTGACGACGTGCATCAGACGATCCCCCGCGCCATCACTTCAACCATGTAGCTTCAACGCTGAAGTAAAGCTAGCGGTTACGCGATCAAGGAAACAAGCGGGGTGTGCGGTCAGTCACTTCAACCATGAAGTAAAATCCCGCCCCCATCGGGCTACACTCCGCGCCGTGGAGACCATGCAGCAGGCGCCCTGGCTGTCCGAGGAGGAGCTGCCCACCTGGCTTGCGCTGGTCGGCGTACTGATCAAGCTCCCGGCGGCGCTCGACGAGCAGCTGCAGCGCGACGCCGGGATGAACCACTTCGAGCACTGGGCGCTCATGGGCCTGTCCATGCACGAGGGCCACACCATGCGGATGAGCGAGCTCGCGGTGCTCACGAACGGTTCGCTCTCGCGCCTGTCCCAGGTGATCTCCCGGCTCGAGAAGCGCGGCTACGTGCGGCGCGAGACCGACCCCACCGACGGCCGCTGCACCCTGGCGATCCTCACCGACGCCGGCCTGCAGAAGCTGCACGACACCGCCCCCGGGCACGCGGAGGCGGTCCGGCGCCTCGTCTTCGACCCGCTGACCAAGGCGCAGGCGCGTCAGCTCCGCGAGATCCTCCACCGCATCATCCGGACGATCGTTCCCGACCTGCCCGAGGGGGAGCCGGACATCCGTTCCCTCCGCTCGAAGATCGGCTGCTAGCCCCGCGTCGTTGCCCCCGGGGCGCCGTGCCGGCCAGCGGGGGCGCTGACGCCAGCATGGTGGCCATGCTGCCGCGTTGCGCCAGTATGGCCACCTTGCTGTCATCCGGCGGCCCCCCGCACGGCAGCACGGCGGGCTCCCCGGAGCGCCGGCAGCGACGGTTGCAGAACGAGGCGATGCAACCAACGGAACCAGGCGGGATGGGGGTCCGGGGGCGAGCCCCCGGCCTGGGGGTCTGGGGGCGGGGCCCCCAGAAGGCACGCAACGCCCGACCCGGCGAGCGCACTCCGCGAGCAGGCGTCGCCTGAGGGTGGAGCTGAGGGGAATCGAACCCCTGACCTACTCGATGCGAACGAGTCGCGCTACCAACTGCGCCACAGCCCCGTGTCCGCCTCGCGGGCGGACGGGAAAAACCTTAGCAGGGGGTCATTCGCCGGCTGCACGGCGGTAGCCCGGGCGGGCGGGGCCCTCGAGGTCGTACTGCTCCGGGTCGTCCTCGTCGGCCTCGACGAGCGAGGTGCCGGCGGGGAGCGCCGGCGGCGGGGCCGGGCGCAGGCGCGGGAGCGCAGGCTCGGCCGGTTCGGGCTCGCGGTCCGGGGTGTGCCGTTCGCGCGGCGCCGCGCCGGTTGCGATGGTGCGCTGCGGCTCCTCGTCGTCGCGGTGGCCGTCGTCGCGGTGGCCGTCGTCGCGGTGGCCGTCGTCGCGGTGGCCGTCGTCGGCGGCGTCCTGGTCGTCCCAGTCGTCGTAGTGCTCGTCGTCCTGGGCCGCCGCGTAGCGGTCCTCGCGGCGCGTGAGGTCGCGGCCGCGGCGGGCCCACGCGTCGAGCTCGGGGTCGTCGGCGGCGGCGGTGCGGCGGGTGCCTGCCATGCGGGCGGCCCGGCGCTCGCGGATGGCCTCTTCGAGGCGGACCTGACGGCGCAGGTAGACGAGGTAGCTGACGAGCGCGATGTCGACGGCGGCGTGGGCCCACCACATCCCGGTGATGGCGACGGCGGCTATCACGCCGGTGACGAGCGCGACGATCAGCATCGCGAGCACGACCCGTTGCCGGAATGCGTAGCGTCTGCGGGCGGCTTGCGCGGCCGCCTCCGGGTCGAATCCGCCGCGGCCGGGGCGGTAGCGGGGCGCCGGCGGTTCCCAGCGACCGTCGTCGCGCTCGTCGGCCGCGTGGGTGAAGAGATCGTCGCGGTCGTCGCCGGTGTCCTCGTCGGCGTCGTCGAGGACGTCGTCGTGGGCGTCCTCCACGGGTTCGTCTGCGCGTCCCGTCTCGTCCATCCCGTCCACCTCCCGTTCGCGGCCCGTGGCCGGACCCCGCCGTGGCCGGTCGAGCACGCGCCCCGACAGGGCGGCGACGCTCGGTCGTGCCACTTCCTGCCGGCGCCGTGCGACGGCCGGGACGAGGATCAGAAGCCAGAGCACGACCAGGCTCGCGAAGATCATCGAGCTCGGCACGGCTGCCTCCTACCCCTCCCCCGCGGCGCAGTCCGGGGCGACCCGGATCTCCCCGATCAAGATCGCTCCCGCGGGTCCACGGTAGTGAGCACCGCCGGGTGATAGCGGCAGCGACGCGCCGACGCGCCGAGGTTCACTCCTACGCCGGTGCGCCGTGGACGCGTTCCGCCCGCCCGGCCGCGACCAGCCGCCCGGTCAGCCCACCGGGGCGGACCTCGTCGGCCGTGAGGGCGAAGCATGCGTGGTCGCGCCATCCGCCGTCGACGTCGAGGTAGCGGCGGAAGAGCCCCTCTTCGCGGAACCCGAGCTTCTCCAGGACGCGCAGGCTGGCGGCGTTCTCCGGGCGGACGGTCGCCTCGACGCGGTGCAGGCCGACCCGGCTGAAGCAGTGGTCCACGACGAGCGCGACGGCCGCGGTGATCACGCCTCCGCCCGCGACGGACGAGTCCACCCAGTACCCGACGTAGGCCGACAGCAGCGGTTCGCGCACGACGTTGCCGACCATGACGTGCCCGACGAAGCGGTCGTCCAGCGTCACGGCGAACGGGAGCGCCGTGCCGCGCCGCCCGGCGGCACGCAGCTGCAACCAGCGGGCAGGCCACTCGCCCGGCGCGTGCCGCTCCGCCCAGCTCCCGGGCATGGTTGGTTCCCACGGCGCGAGGTACTGCTCGTCGCGGATGCGGATCGCGGACCACGCCCCGCCGTCGCGCAGCCGGACCGGGCGCAGCGCGACCACGCCCGCGCGGACGCGCAGCGGGCCGAGCCGGGTGGGCCAGCCGGGATGGCGGGCGGACGTCCGTCCGGGGTACGCGTGCGCCATCCCCGGCCCTCAGTGGGGCGCGGGGAGGAACGCGACGGTGACCTCTTCGTCCACGGTGGCCTCCGTGAGGTCCTCGGGGAGGACGATCAGGCCGTTGGCCTCGCCGATGGAGGACAGCAGGTGCGTGCCGGAGGTGCCGAGGGGTTGCACGAGGTAGTCGCCGGTGGCCTGCTCGCGCAGCAGCCTGCCGCGCACGTACCCCCGCCGTCCCTTCATCGAGGTGACGGGTGAGGTGAGCCGCGCTGTGATCATGCGCCGGTACGGGTCGGTGCGGCCGAGCGCGAGGCGCACGAGCGGGCGCACCATCACCTCGAACAGCAGCAGCGCGGTGGCCGGGTACGCGGGGAACAGGAAGGTCGGCACGGCGTCCGGCCCGAGGCGACCGAACGCCTGCGTGGAGCCGGGGTGCATGGCGACGCGGGTGGTGTCGAGGTCGCCGAGCCCGACGAGGGCGGACTGGATCTCGGCGCCCGCGGCTCCCCCGACCGCACCGCAGACCACGATCACGTCGCTGAACGGGAGCCGGTCCTGCATCGCGGTGCAGACCTCGCGGGCGTCACCGCGGACCAGCCCGGCCCTGGCCGTGTCGGCGCCCGCCTCCCGCGCAGCGGCGGTGAGGGCGTGCGAGCAGACGTCGGCGATCTGCCCGGCGCCGGGGGTGCGGGCGAGCTCCACGAGCTCGTCGCCCACCGAGATCACCGAGACGCGGGGCTTCGGGTGCACGAGCACCTTCTCGCGGCCGGCCGCGGCGAGCATGGCCACCTGCGCCGCGCCGATCACGGTGTCGCGGCGCACGGCGACGTCGCCCGGCTGCACGTCCTCACCGATCCGCCGGACGAAGGCCGCCGAGGGCACGCCCTGGTGCACATCGAGGCGGGCGGTGCCGGCGTCGGTGTTCGCGACCGGCACGACGGCGTCGGCGAGCGTCGGCAGCGGGGCACCGGCCGCGACCCGGACCGCCTGGCCGGGCTGCAGGCGCAGCGGCTGGCGGGAGCCCGCCGGGATCTCACCGACGACGGGCAGGGACGCCGGCTCGCTCACCGATGCGCCCGCGAGGTCGACGCTGCGCACCGCGTAGCCGTCGATCGCGGCCTGGTCGAAGCCGGGGAGCGGTCGCGAGGAGACGACCTCTTCTGCGCAGCGCAGCCCGTGGGCGTCCGAGATCGCGACGCGGACCGGCGCGGGGCGCACCGCGGTCGCGAGGATCCGCTCGAGCTGCTCGTCGACGGTTCGCACTAGTGCCCCCGACCGGAGGTCCGGTGTGTGTATCGGCGGATCCAGGTTTCCGCCGGGTGTGCCGACGGGCCGGCCTCGTACCGGGCGTACTCGGCCGGCTCGCCGCTGCGCCCAGCGGGAAGCTGGGCCGTCGAGACGCGTGCTGGTCCTTCGGTCGGGGGCACGTGACTAGCTCTCCAGGCGGGCGGCCAGCCAGGCACGCAGGTCGGGGCCGATCTCCGGGTCGGCGAGCGCGAAGTCGACGTACGCGCGCGCGTACCCAGCGGGGTTGCCCAGGTCGTGGCGGTGGCCGCGGTGCACGACGACGTGCACCGGGTGGCCCTCGCTGATCAGCATGGCAACGGCGTCGGTGAGCTGCAGCTCGCCGCCCGCTCCCGGCTCGATCCGGTCGATCGCGTCGAAGACGGCGCGGTCGAGCAGGTAGCGCCCGGCGGCGGCGAACGTGGACGGCGCCCGCTCCGGCGCGGGCTTCTCGACCATGCCGTGCACGCGCTTGACGTCCGCGTCGTCGGTGTCCTCGACCTCGAAGACGCCGTACGCCGAGATCTCCTCGCGCGGCACGTCGAACGCGCAGAGCACGCTGCCGCCGTAGCGCTCGCGGGCCTGCGCCATCTTGCCGAGGACGCCGTTCGGCAGCACGAGGTCGTCGGGCAGCAGCACGGCGAAGGCCTGCTCGTCGGGACCGATCGCGTCGCGCGCGCACCCGACGGCGTGGCCGAGCCCCCGCGGCTCCTCCTGGGTGACGGTGCGCACCGCGATCAGCTCGTGAGCGCGCCGCACCTTCGCGACCAGTTCGTCCTTGCCGCGGGCGGCGAGCTCCTTCTCCAGCTCGGAGGAATCGGCGAAGTACGCGGCCACCGCGTCCTTGCCGGGCGAGCTGACGATCAGCAGCTGTTCTGCGCCCGCCTCTGCCGCCTCGGCGGCGACGAGCTCGATTCCCGGTGTGTCGACGACCGGAAGCAGTTCCTTCGGTACGGCCTTGGTGGTCGGCAGAAAGCGGGTGCCCAGGCCGGCGGCTGGAACAACCGCGGAGCGGAACGGCGACTTCCCGGGCACGTCTTCGCTCATGGCCGGAGCCTAATGGCGAGAGTAGGGTCGATGTGTGACGGGACGCGCCGTTCTCGCCGAGAAGACCCGGTGGCGTACCGCGCTCGTGTCAGCCCGGCGGGCCCTTTCGGCCGACGAACGGGCGGAGCGGGCGGCCGCGTTGGCCGCCGCGGCGGTGGACGTGGCCACCGCCACCGGGGGCCCGGTGTGCGCGTACCTCCCGGTCGGGTCGGAGCCGGGGTCCCCCGAGCTGGTGGCGGCCCTGCACGAGGCGGGGCACGAGGTCCTGCTGCCCGTCGTGCCCGCCGATCCGGGGCCGCTCGACTGGGCCGCCTATACCGGCCCCGGGTCCCTGGGCGCGGGTCCGCTCGGGCTGCGCGAACCCACCGGTCCGCGCCTCGGACCGGACGCGATCACGCGCGCGCGTCTCGTGCTGGTGCCGGGGCTCGCCGCCGACCGGCGCGGTGTGCGGCTGGGACGAGGCGCGGGCTACTACGACCGCACGCTGCGGCTCGCTTCCCCGGACGTGCCGATCATCATCGTGCTGAACGACGAGGAGCTGGTGGAGCGGCTGCCCGCCGAACCGCACGACCGGCCGGTCACGGGCGCCCTGCTCACCGGAGCGGGCCTCGTCACGCTGGGGAACAACCGCCGGCCCTGACGGGTTATGCTGGCACTCAAACTGTTCGAGTGCCAGCTCGTTCGTGTGTGCCTCCGGAGGGACACGTGCCGACCTACCAATACGCCTGCACCGCCTGCGACCACCGGTTCGACGCCGTGCAGTCCTTCACCGACGCGTCGCTCACCGAGTGCCCGGCGTGCTCGGGCCCCCTGCGCAAGGTCTTCTCCTCGGTCGGGATCGTGTTCAAGGGCAGCGGCTTCTACCGCACCGACAGCCGCTCCGGCGGCGGTGGCGTCACCGCGAAGAACGACTCGGGCAAGAGCGACTCGAGCAAGAGCGAGTCGGGCTCGTCGAGCAGCAACGGCTCGAAGGACAGCTCCTCGTCGAGCTCGTCCAGCTCGTCGTCGAGCACGCCCGCGGCCGCGGCGTCCTAGCACTTCCGCCGCGCCTGCGCCGCACGCCGTTCCCGTTCAGGAGTGCTCAGCAGGGCCCCGCATCTCGGAACCCCGGAGTGGAGCCCTCTCCGCGACAACCCATCCACATCGTCCCCGGGTTGTCCACAGGTTGACCGGCGCCGCCCCACCGACGTCACCGCCGACCTAGCGTCGGCCCCATGACCGACTCCCGGCTCGCGCCCCGGCCGTTCTCCCGGCTCGGGGCGCTCGTCGTCGGCCCGAGTTGGCGCCGGATGGTGCTCCTGCGCCGGGCCGCAGCTGCGGTGTTGGCCGCGCTCGCGCTGGTGCTGGCCCTCGCTCCCGCGCCCGGATCCGGCGGGGTGCCCGTCGTCGTCACCGTCGGCGACGTCGCGGCAGGCTCCACCCTCCGCCCGGGCGACCTCACCGTGCGCCACTGGCCCGCCGAGCTCGTGCCCGGCGGCGCGCTCCCCGACCCGGCCGGCGCCGAGGGGCGGGGGGACGTCGGCGCCGCCCGGGCGGGCGAGCCGATCACCGACACGCGCCTCGCCGGCCCGGCCGCCGCCCTCGGTGCC
This sequence comes from Pseudonocardia adelaidensis, assembly GCF_039543345.1. Taxonomy (NCBI): domain Bacteria; kingdom Bacillati; phylum Actinomycetota; class Actinomycetes; order Pseudonocardiales; family Pseudonocardiaceae; genus Pseudonocardia; species Pseudonocardia adelaidensis. The sequence goes on from NZ_BAABJO010000062.1 coordinate 7,589, forward strand.
CCGGCGGGCGCGGCCGCCGTGCCCGTCCGGCTGGCCGACGCCGGCGCCGCCGCGCTCCTGGTCCCGGGCAACGCGGTCGACGTCGTCACGGTCGGTGGGTCGAGCGGCGAGCCCGTCGTGCTGGCCACGGCCGCCGCCGTGCTCGCCGTCCTCCCGCCCGACTCCCCGTCGTCCGGGCGGTTGGTGCTGGTGGCGATGCCGTCCGCGATCGCCGCGCGGGTGGCGGCCGCATCGCTCACCGAACAGGTGGCCGTTACCCTCCGCTGACGTGTTCAAGGGATTCAAGGACTTCATCCTCCGCGGCAACGTGGTCGACCTGGCCGTCGCCGTCGTCATCGGTGCGGCGTTCGGCACGATCGTCACGTCGTTCACCCAGCGGATCCTGCAACCGCTCATCAACGCGATCACCCCGCCGGAGAGCCCCGGGTTCGGCGTCCAGGTCGTCCCCGGCAAGGAGAGCACCTACGTCGACGTCGCCTCGGTGATCTCGGCGGCGATCAACTTCCTCATCGTCGCCGCGGTCGTCTACTTCCTGATCGTGCTCCCCCTGAACCACCTCAAGGAACGCCGCAAGCGCGGAGAGGAGACGGGGCCCGCGGAAGCCACGGACGTCGAACTGCTCACCGAGATCCGCGACCTGCTGCGCGCGCAGTACGAGAGGGCCGGAGAGCGTCAGCCATAGACGAACACGCCCGATCCCCTGATCAGCGGGAAGGCGGCAGGAGCTGCACCGCGAGAGTGTTGCCGAATCGCCGCTGCGGCTGGTGATCACGCGTGGCGATCCGCTGCGGTGGGCGCGCCGTGCCCGAGCGGTCGCGGCCTGCCACCCGCCTCGTCCTGGCCTGGGCGTGTTCACTCCGGCGTGCCCCTGCGTCGGGGACGGCCGCCCGCGCAACCTCAGTGTCAGGGTTGGTGTGGCCGTTGATCGTCAACGGTCAGGGTCCGGCCCCGATCACGTGGTGATGATAGCGTCAGCCCTTGATCACCCGGATCGGCTGATCACCGGCCCCGTCCGAGCCCCAGGACGTGCCCGCCGGAACCCATGATCGACGGGATCGTGACCTGAGCCGCACCCCTGCGGCTCATGTCCCGATCCAGCCGATCACGCTGCTCCCCGGGCCACGAGCCGCGGTCGATCTGGCACCCGCTAGTCCTGATCGTGGTGCGGTGGCCGGTTCGCCAGCAGCTCGGCGTCGCCCGCGTGCGGGTCCGGCCGGTCGTCGCGCTCGTCGGACGTGGTGCTGGGCAGCACGTCGCCGAACACCTCGTCCAGCATGCGACGCACCCGGTCCGGTAGTTCCTGCACCCCACCATCCTGCACCGGTGCCACCATGAGACGCATGGGACTCACGGACAAGGCCAAGCAGCTCACCGACGCCGCCCTGCTCAAGGCCGGTGAGCTGTCGGAGGTGGCGCGGGAGAAGGCGCCCGGGTACATCGACCGCGCCGCCGACCTGGCGGTGAAGGCCGCGGACGCCGCCGGGAGCGGGGTGGACCGGGCCACCGGCGGGCGCTACCACCACCGGATCGAGGAGTTCACGGCCAAGGTGGAGCACTCGCTGGACCGGCCGCGGGCCGCGGAGCCGCCCACCGTGGTCGTCGAGCCGGAGGAAGCGGCCGACGAGCCGATCACCCCGGCCACGACCAACCCCGACGCCACCGATCCGGAGGGCCCGCCGCCCACCCGGTGAGCGCGACCCCGGCTACTCGAGCCCGGACAGCTCCGAGATCACGTGCGAGACGAGCGGGGTGAGCGTGGCCATCCCGTCGCGCACCGCAGCGCGGGAGGGGGCCAGGTTGACCACGAGCGTGCTGCCCGAGACACCGACGAGCCCGCGCGACAGCCCGGCGTCGACGGCCCCCGCGGCGAGGCCGGATGCCCGGATGGCTTCCGCGATGCCGGGGATCGGCCGGTCGAGCACACCTGCGGTGGCATCGGCCGTGACGTCGCGCGGGGACACCCCGGTGCCGCCGACCGTCACCACGAGGTCGACGCCACCGATCACCGCGGTGTTGAGCGCGTTGCGGATCGCCACCGGGTCGCCGGGCACCACGACGACACCGTCGACGACGAGGCGCGCCTCCTCGAGCAGCTCGGTGACCAGCGGCCCGATCGAGTCCTCGCGTTCGCCGTGGCTCACCCGGTCGTCCACGACCACCACGAGGGCTCGACCGATCTGAGGCGGCGCCATCTCCATGATGCTCAACTTAGCGGGGGGCCCGGTGGCCCTTGGTCACCCGGTCCGGCGAACGCCGGGTCGCGCCGGCGCTGGGAGGGGGACCGGCGCCGACGCGACGGGCGCCCGGCGTGGGGCACCACAACCGGGACCATTGAACGAGACCAGAACGTGACGATCGCGTCAACAGCTGGCCACAACGATCGCCTGGTGGGGCGAAACCCGCATCAGTTCGGGGCCGCGGTGAGCGTGGCCTGCACCGTCCGGTCGCCGAGCTGCACCTCGACCACCTCGCCGGGCGCCCGCGAGCTCACGGCGGCCTGCAGGTCGGTGCCGGTGGAGATGCGCTGGTCGCCGAAGCGCAGCACGACGTCGCCCTCGTGGATGCCGGCCTGCTCGGCCGCGCCGCCGGGGGTGACGCCGCGGATGATCGCCCCGGCCTGCCGCGGGTCGTCGGCCACGGTGACGCCGAGAACGGCCCGGGACGCGCGTCCGGTGCGCTCGAGCTCCTCCGCGACGCGCCTGGCCTGGTTGATCGGGATCGAGAAGCCGACGCCGATCGACCCGCCCTGGGCGCCGGTGGTGGCGATCGCGGAGTTGATGCCGACGACCCTGCCCTCCATGTCCACGAGCGGGCCGCCGGAGTTGCCGGGGTTGATCGCGGCGTCGGTCTGCAGGGCGTTGAGCACGGTGGGCGTGTTGGCGCCGGTCTCCTCCCCGACGTTCACGGCCCGGTCGACGGCGCTGATGATGCCGGTGGTGACGGTGCCGCCCAGCCCGAGCGGCGCCCCGAACGCGACGACCTGCTGCCCGACGCGGACCGAGTCGGAGTTGCCCAGCTCCACCGGCGTGAGCCCGGACAGGTTCTGGGCGCGGATCACCGCGACGTCCGAGCTGGGATCCCGGCCCACGATCAGCGCGGCGGCCGTGGTGCCGTCCTGGAACACGGCGGTGACCGTTCCGGACTCGGCGGCCTCCTCCACGACGTGGTTGTTGGTGAGGAGCAGGCCGTCGGTGGAGAGGACCATCGCCGAGCCCTCGCCGGTGGCGGTGGGGCCCTCGACCCGCAGCTGCACGACGCTCGGCAGCACCCGCGCCGCCACCGCCTCGACCGGGGTGGTCGGTGCGGCCGCCTCGTCCGGGGACGGCAACGGCTCGCCGAGCACGCCGATGGACCCGCCCCGGCCGCTACCCGCGAGCGAGTGGCCGACGACGCCACCGATCGCCCCGGACAGCAGCATCGCGACCAGCGCGAGCGCGATCAAGGTGCCCCGGCGCGGCGAGGCGGAGCCGCCGCCGGGCGGGTCGGGGTAGTAGGCACCCGGAGGCGGGCCGTAGGCGGTGTTCTGCGGAGGGGGGTAGGCGTTCTGGGGTTGCGCGGGAGGCGGGCCGTAGTACCACGGGCTCTGCGCGGCCTGCGCCGACCACACGTCGGGTCGCGGCTCCGGCCACGCGCCCGGCCACGCCGCCGTCGGGGCGTACGCACCGTGCTCGGGCAGACCGCTCGCACGCCCCTGCCAGCCACCGGGTGCGGGGATCTCCACGGTGGCGCCGGCCCCCGGACCGGTGCCGTTCGATGCCGGAACCTCGGTGACCTGCCCCGGCTGCTGGACGTGGTGCACCTGGTCGCCGGGGCCAGGCGGCACCCCCTCGCCCGGTCCTCCCACAGCCCCGTCGTGGTGGTCGGAGGGGTGGTTCGCCATGCCATCACCGAATTCGCGTCAGGGGGACCTGCGGGCACCAGCCTAGCGACGCTCCCACCGGTTCAGCGATCTTCCGGGTCAGGTGAACAGCCGGTGTCCCGGCAGCCGCATCGCGAGCAGGGCACCGCCCTCCGGGGCGCGACCCGCCCACACGGCGCCGCCGTGCCGCACCGCGACCTGGCGGACGATCGCGAGCCCGAGCCCGGAGCCCGGCATGGTGCGTGACGTCGCAGCGCGGTAGAAGCGCTCGAACACCAGCGGCAGGTCCTCCTCGGCGATGCCCGGCCCTGCGTCGGCGACCTCGAGCACCATCGACCACTCGTCCACCGGCCGCATCTGCACCCGCACCCGCCCACCCGGCGGGCTCCACTTCGCCGCGTTGTCGAGCAGGTTGAGCACGGCGCGTTCGAGGGCCGTGGCATCCCCGGCGAGCGTCCACGGCACGAGCACCGGGTCGAACTCGACGTCGCCCGCTCGCCGCCGCGCCCGTTCGAGCGCCCGCGAGACGACCTCGGCGAGCTCGAGCGGCTCGTGCACGACCATCGGGGCGTCCTCGCGTGCCAGCTCGACGAGGTCACCGACCAGCGTCGACAGCTCCGCGACCTGGGCCTGCACGTCGTCGAGGATCTCGGCGCGCTCGGCGGCCGGGAGGTTCGGTGCGCCCGGCCTGCTCGCGGCGGCGAGCAGCTCCAGGTTCGTGCGCATCGAGGTGAGCGGGGTCCGCAGCTCGTGCCCGGCGTCCGCCACGAGCCGCCGTTGCTGTTCCTGGGAGGCCGCGAGCGCGCCGAGCATCTCGTTGAAGCTGGCGGTCAGCCGGGCGAGCTCGTCGGATCCCTCCACCGGGATCGGCCGCAGGTCCCCGGTGGCGGCGACGCGTTCGGTAGCGGCGGTGAGCCGGTCGACGGGACGCAGCCCGGCGCGCGCGATCGCCGCCCCCGCGATCGCCGCGATCACCACGCCGACCCCACCCACGATCGGCAGCGCGAAGCCGAGCTTCGTGAGCACCTGCTGCGTGGCGTCGAGCCGCTGGGCGATCACGAGCGCCTGGCCCGGCCCGGCCTGGACGGCCACCACCCGGTAGGGCACGCCGTCCTCGGTGGCCGTGCGCGCGGACGAGTGGACGTCGCCCTTGGCGACCTCGAGCTCGTCCTCGCCCAGCGGTGGGGCGGAGGCCGCACCTTCGGCCGAGATCGCCGGCCCGTTCGCGAGCAGCAGCGCGAGCCGGATGTCCCCCGCGCCGAGCACCTCGGTGGGGATCGTCGCGAGCTGCTGGGGGTCGGCGAGCTCGCTCTGCGCCGCAGCGGACGCGCGCTGGAGCAGGTTGGAGTCGAGCGTCTGCATGATGTTGACCCGCACGGTGACGAACGCGGCCACCGACACCAGCACCACCACCAGCGCCGCCACCAGCGCGGCGAGCACCCCGACGCGGGTGCGCAGCGAGACCTGGTTCAACGCCTCCAACCGGGTCGCCCCGTTCGATCTGCCGTGCTGCGGCGGCGCGGCGGGCCAGGTCACGGCGGCGTGTCGCGCAGGACGTACCCGACCCCCCGCACGGTGTGGATCAGCCGCGGCTCGCCGCCGGCCTCGGTCTTGCGCCGCAGGTAGCCGATGTAGACCTCCAGCGCGTTGCCGGTGGTCGGGAAGTCGTAACCCCAGACCTGTTCCAGGATCTGGGCGCGGGAGAGCACCCGGCGCGGGTTCGTGAGCAACAGCTCCAGCAGCGAGAACTCGGTGCGGGTGAGGCTGATCGGGCGGTCGCCGCGGCGGACCTCGCGGGTGTCCGGGTCCAGCGAGAGGTCGGCGAACTCGAGCGGCTTGGTCTGGCCTGCCGCAGCGGCGATGTCGTCCGGCGAGCGCCTGCGCAGCAGCGCACGCAGCCGGGCGAGCAGCTCCTCGAGCGCGAACGGCTTCGGCAGGTAGTCATCGGCGCCCGCATCGAGGCCCGCCACCCGGTCGGACACGGCGTCGCGGGCCGTGAGCACGAGGATCGGCAGTTCGTCACCGGCGGCGCGCATCCGCCGGCACACCTCCAGCCCGTCGAGGCGCGGCATCATCACATCGAGGACCATCGCGTCCGGGCGCTGCGCGAGCACGGCGTCGAGGGCCGCCTGGCCGTCGCTGGCGAGCTCGACCTGGTAGCCGTTGAAGGCCAATGAGCGACGCAACGACTCCCGGACGGACCGGTCGTCGTCCACGACGAGGATGCGCATGCGGTCAGTGTGTACGCGTGATCTGAGACGCGCCTGAGAGCTGGCTGTGGCGCGGGCAATGTTCCCCACGCGGGTGACCAGCGAATTCGGGCGCGCCCCGAGCCCGGCCGGGCTACCTTCTCCACATGCTGTGCTCACGGCGATTTCCGTGCCCCCGGCCGCGGTGCGGCCGCGCGGGCACCGACGCATCCGTCTGATCCGCGCGCCGGGGCGGCCGGGGGTGGGCCCACCCGCCACCACCCGTGAGGATCGCCGTGCCCGCCATCCTGTCCCCCGATCACGTCGCCGCCGCACTCGCGCTGCGCGACCTGTCCGACCCCGCCCACGGGACGCACGCCGTCGGGCTCCTGCTCGATGCCGCCGTCGACGCGCTCGCCACCCGCTGGGGCAGCACCGTGCGGGTGCTGCGTTCGTCCCCCGTCGTCGCCGTCGAGGACAACTACGACCGCCTCGGCTACCCGGCGTCGGCGATCACCCGCGAGGCCCGCTACTCGCGCTACCTCGGCGACACGGTCATGTTGCGCAGCCACACCACTGCCGGCGTGCCCCCTGCGCTGCGTGCCATCGCCGCCGAGCCGGACCCACCCGCCGACGTGCTGCTCGTACTGCCCGGGCTGGTCTACCGGCGCGACGTCGTGGACCGCATGCACGTCGGCGAGCCGCACCAGGTCGACCTGTGGCGCATCACGCGGGGGGACGTCGACCTGCAGGACCTGGTCGACACGCTCGTCGCGGCCGTCCTACCCGGCGCCCGCCTGCGCACCGTGCCCGCCCGGCACCCGTACACCGAGCAGGGCCGCCAGGTGGACGTCCGCGTCGGCGACGACTGGGTCGAGCTCGCCGAGTGCGGGCCGGCCGCGCCGCACGTGCTGGCCGCGGCGGGGCTGGACCCGGGCCACTGGCGCGGCCTCGCCATCGGCATGGGGCTCGACCGCGCCGTGATGCTGCGCAAGGGGGTTCCGGACATCAGGTTGCTCCGCGCCGCCGACCCCCGGATCGCGGAGCAGATGCTGGACCTCGCGCCCTGGCGCCCGGTCTCGATGTTGCCGGCCGTCCGGCGCGATCTCTCGATCGTCGCCGCGGCGGCCGTCGACGACGAGCTGCTCGGCGACCGCGCCCGCGCCGCCCTCGGTTCCGACGTCGGTGTGCTGGAGAGCCTCACCGTGCTCGCCCGCACACCCCACGAGCAGCTCCCCGCGCCGGCCCGGGCCCGCCTCGGGACCGAGCCCGGACAGGTGAACCTGCTGCTGCGGCTCGTCCTGCGCCCGCTGGACCGGACCCTCACCGACGCCGAGGCCAACGCCGTGCGGGACCGCGTCTACGCCGGGCTGCACGAGGGCGCGCACCACGAGTGGGCCACGTTGCCGGATCGGCAACGTTCCTCGCCATGACCGCACGGGCACGTGCACCGTGGCGGCATGGACGATGTCGACGAGATCCCGGAGGTCGAGGCGCTGCTGTGCGAGCAGGTGCTCGGCACCAGCCGCCACGGCCTCGAGGGCGTGATCGTTCCGAGGTGAGGATCGGCGCCCGCTACCGCGCCCACTCCGTCAGCACGTCCTGCGCGTCACCTACGACGCGGGCGTGGAAGGCCGGGTCGACGGGCCCGTCCGGGTGCAGGTCGACGTTCACGCAGAAGGCTCCGGCCGCCCGGGCCGTCGGCGCCAGCCAGGACGCCGGCGCCACGCGGCCGGACGTGCCGACCGCGAGGAAGAGGTCGCACGCCGACACCAGCCGCCGCGCCGCCCCGAGCGCCTCCGGGTCGAGCATCTCGCCGAACAGGACGACGGCCGGTCGCGCCGGTTCGGTGCACTGCCCGCACTGCGGGGGCTCGGCGCGCCGCGCCTCGTCCGCGGGGCCGGTCCAGCCGCAGAAGTCGTCGTCGAGGCAGCGGGCCCGGCCTGCCGACCCGTGCAGCTCGACGACGTCGACCGAGCCGGCGGCCTGGTGCAGCCCGTCGACGTTCTGCGTGATCACCGACGCCCCCGCGGACGCGAGCGCGCGGTGCGCGGGCGTCGGCCCGGCCGCCGCGGCCGTGCTCCACATGCCGCCCCAGACCTCCCAGAGCGCATCGACGTTGCCGGGCAGCAGGTGGGCGTGCATCGCCCGCTCCATCTCCGGCGAGAGCGTCCACAGCCCGTCCGGGCCGCGGAACGTCCCGAGCCCGGCCGCCACGCTGATCCCCGCGCCGGTGAGCGCACAGATCCGCGTGAACCGTTCCCGCGGGGCGATCTCGACGAGGCTGGTGACGTCCACAACGTCCCACACTAGGGTCCCGACTCGGAAGTTCGGTGCGTGTATCGGCGAATCCGCGCTCAGCGTGGAGCTGGACCGTCGAGGTACGTGGGGGACCTCCGACTCGGGACCAGATGCGCGGCGCGGCGAACGCGTCGGCAGAGCAGCAGCTGTCCGGGAGTGCCCCGCGCTGCGCTGCCACGACGGGTGACTGCACCCCGCCGTCGCGGTCCCCGGCGGCCTCGGTCTCACCCGATGCGCGTCACCCGGTCGGGCACCTCCCTGCGTAGACTCCTCGGGGTGGACGTGCCGAATCGGCAGGTCGCCGCGGCGTTCGTCGAGCTCGCCGACACACTCAGCGACGCTTTCGACCTCTCCGCCTACGCGGACCTGCTCAGCAGCCACACCGTCGACCTGCTGGGCGCGCGGGCCGCAGGCATCCTCCTGGCCGACCCGGCCGAGACCCCGGGCAGCGCCACGCCCGACCAGCTGAGCCTCCTCCTGGACTCCCGTGCGCTGAAGATCCACGAAGGCGCGGGCTTCGAGTGCTTCGCCACCGGTTTGCCGGTGCGCTGCCACGACCTCGCCGCCGCGGATGCGCGCTGGCCCGGGTACGCCCCCGCGGCGCGCGCCGCCGGGTTCGGCTCGGTCTACGCGTTCCCGCTGCAGCGACGAGTACGCGGTGTCGGCGCCCTCGAGGTGTTCGCCGCCGGCCGCGTGGGGCTCGGTGACGACGACATCGCCCTCGGCCAGGCACTGGCCGACGTGGCCGCCACCGGAATCGTCAACGAACGCACCTCCCGCTCCCACGACATCCTGATCAACCAGCTCCAGACCGCGCTGGACAGCAGGGTCGCGATCGAGCAGGCCAAAGGCGTCCTCGCCGGGTTGCACGAGATCGACGTGGACGAAGCGTTCACGGCGCTGCGCCACTACGCGCGCAGCCACAACCGGCGGCTGCTCGACGTGGCGCGCACCGTGATCACGTCCAGGACCATGGCCGCCGAGGTGCTCACCGCCCAGCGACCCCGGCGCCTCGACGCGCAGACCCACCTCCGCTGAGCCGCCGACGGTCGCTCCGGCGCCCGCCCACGGCAACCGCCCCGCTAGGATCGGCCCGCAAGCCCTCGTAGCTCAGGGGATAGAGCACCGCTCTCCTAAAGCGGGTGTCGCAGGTTCGAATCCTGCCGGGGGCACGCAGGTCAGCAGCTCGGGCCGCTGATCAGGTTCTCCGCTGGGGAGCCATCCGGGGAGCGAGAGGTGCTCGCTTCGCTCCCATGCCGCGCAAGCGGACCCGCCAGCGCGGCGAGATCGAGGCCAGGGCCAGCGGCTCACTGCGGGTCCGCGTGTACGCCGGCGTCGACGCCCTCACCGGGCGCCCGCACTACCTCACGGAGTCCGTGCCTGCCGGGCCGAAGGCCTACGCCGAAGCGGAGGAGATCCGCCGCCGCCTCGGCAACCAGGTCGACGAACAGCGCAACCCGCGCACGAAGGCCACGGTCAACCAGCTCATGGACCGCTACCTCGAACTCCTCGACGTCGAGGAGACGACCCACGAGCGCTACGAGCAGGCCATCCGCATCCACATCCGCCCGCTCCTCGGCCACCTGCCGGTGGCGAAGCTCGACGGCGAAACCCTCACGCCCACCAAGCGATCCTGCGCCGTTGCCGGACCCACTGCGACGGCCGGCCACACATCGAGCACGCGGCCGACGGCCCGCACGACTGCTCGCCCGCGTGCAAGCCCCACGTCTGCCGGCCGCTCGCGACGTCGTCCATTCGGAAGGTGCATTTCTGCTTGAGCGGCGGCGCTCGCGCGGGCCGTCCGCTGGCGATGGATCACCGTCAACCCACTGGACCAGGCGGAGCCTCCCCGCGGGTCCAGGTCCGACCCAGACCCGCCAACCGCCGAACAGGCAGCCGCGATCCTCAACGCCGCGTTCCCGGACGTCATGTGGGGCTGCCTGTTGTGGCTCGCCATGACGACCGGCGCGCGACGTGGGGAGCTGTGCGCGATGCGCTGAGACCCGGGTCGACCTGGATCGCGCCGTCCTGACGATCCGGACCAGCATCGCCCAGAAGGGCACCCACACCTGGGAGAAGGACACCAAGACCCATCAGCAACGCCGCATCGCGCTCGACGACAACACGGTCTCCCTACTCCGGGCCTACCGGGAGCAATGCGAGCAGGACGCTGCCGCCGCCGGCCTCACGGTTGCCCCCAACGGTCGGCTGTTCTCGGCAGCCGTCGACCACAGCACATGGCTCCGGCCGTCCTCGGTCTCCAACCGCTACGCGCGGATGTGCGCCCGGCTCGGCTGGGACATGAACCTCCACCAGCTTCGCCACTACTCGGCGACAGAGCTGATCGCCGCCGGCGTCGACGTGCGGACAGTGGCCGGCCGCCTCGGGCCATGGCGGCGGAGGCTCAACAACGCTTCGCGCATACACAGCATGGGTGGCCCGACCAACGGGCGATGAAGGCGCCAGGCGTCCGCAGGCCCATTCCGCCGATCAGCAGCGAGGGCAGCCTCGGCTCCACCGATGGATCAGAGCAGCCAGCTCCAGACAGCCCGTACCAGAGGATCGCCACCGACCTCCGTGCGGCGATTGCCTGCGGGGCACTCACAACAGGCGACCCCTTGCCCACTATCGACACCCTGCGTGAGCGCTACAAGGTCGCTGCCGGCACGGCGAACTGTGCCGTCGCAGTGCTAAAGGCAGAGGGTCTAGTTGCGGCCAGCCGCGGAAAGCGAGCGGTAGTAGCCGATCCGTCTCACCTCGAAGATCAGGGTTCTTCCGGTCCGCGTAGGCTCGGCCGTCCCGGTCCGTAGGCTCGGCCGTCCCGGTCCGTAGGCTCGGCCGTCCCGGTCCGTAGGCTCGGCCGTCCCGGTCCGTCTCGCATCCCTTCCTGCCCGCGACACGCCTGGACCGGATCGACGCTCAGAAGTCGACGACGAGGTAGCGGATGTTCGCTTGCTGGCCGGCGATGATGTCGGTTTCGGTGCGCACCGTCAGCGGGAGGTCGTTGAGGGCGCACGCGAGCGCTAGTGCATACAGCGACCCGTAGTTGGCGTGCCCAATTGGGAGTTGGAAGTAGTTCTCCAATGGCTCGATGGGGACGGACCTTAATCGGATGAAGCAGTTGTCCTTACGTACGCACAGTCGTTCGACGCGCCCTGTCGCGTTGTGTGCCATTGCTGCGCTCCTACTCGGCTCAGTGTGTCAGGATTGCGTGGAGAACCGGCGTTCGCCACTCCGGCGGCAATCCCAGATCGAATGTGCGGGTTCGGCGCAGTTGTCGACGGACCGACGCGATGTGCTCTGCGGCGCTGGGTGCGGCGGCGAGCACGATGCCCTCCATCGTTGCGAGAAGTGGGCGCAGATGATTGAGATAACTGGTGCGGCCGAATACGAATCGGACGTAGTTCTGCAGCTGGATCTGTAGCCTGTGGCGAAGCGAAGGGCTCTCGACAACGAGTTCTGCGAGGACGGAGGAGTCGTAAAGGTTGAAGCTTCGCGCCCGGGGCAGGATCTGATCCAGGCCCCACGGGATGAATTTGAGGTTTACGTCACCGACCCCGGGGTTGGCAACGGCTTGGACGTCGTTATACACGAGGGCGTTGTTGAGGGCGTTGCTATGCCCGTCCCAGTGCCGCAGCAGGATCTCCATCGCGAGGAACCGCACGAACTGTGGAGTGTCGATGACGAGTCCGATGCCATCCGCGCCTGCTGTGGCCAGAGTCTGCGCGGCTAGCCGCAGGTCCTTTCCGTCCTCAAACGCGGAGAAGCCCTCGAAACCTAGGCGGCCACTGTCAACGAAGTCCTCCGTGAGGTCTTCCTTTTCGAACTCGTACAGGTTGCCCGGCAACGTTGCCCTTGGAATTTCGTCGAATGTAAGGCTCCTTCACGGGCTCAATGTTGACGTAGAGACCCATCGGGTCACCGTTCACGCGAAGCTGGGCGAAGTTGCAGCGGGAGTACGGCAGTCCGGCGAGCTGAAAGAGCGCGAAGCCTAGTGGCTGTCGGATGAAGGAGTCGTCCTGGCGACAGTTGCTCAACGTAATGTACTTCGTGCCTATCAGATTTTCTGCCACGGCCTCGCTTGCGGCGCTGAACTTGCCGAAGTTGAGCGCAAGTGACGGCTTGCTTTTGCTGTACGATCCAGCGTACGAGCGCTTCTTGATGCCGACCGAATCTAAGATATGCGGTCCGCCGCCCGGAAACGCGGACCCGACCAGCGTGACGCATGAGGCCTCATACCAGTCGTACCGATCGCCGGTGTACGAGTGGGCGCACCTGCCCCCGTGCGGCTCGGCTCGCCGCAGCGCGTGCCAGTCTGTTTCCGGCATCTCGACACGGATATCGATGAGGTTGTTGATGGCGAAGAATTGCTCGGAGAGCGCCTCGTGGCTCACGTGTCCACGGTCTACCCCGGCGATGCTCGACGCAAGCCCCTACTTGGCTCTGTACCACCCTGCTAATCGCCTTAGAGGGAGCCGTCGGGACGTACGCACGTCAGGGGCGCTGACCTGCGTCCTGACCGCAACGATCATAAGTGCCGCTCGCCGCCCCGGCGAAACTCTCCGGCTCAGTCGGGCGTCAGTGAAGGCCGGTGCAGCTCTTCAATGCTCCGATTTTGGTGCCGTACATATAGATCAGCGCGGTGAAGACCGTGGCCTGGTCAGCGCCGTCGAGTCCGTCGAACATCCTGGCCACATCGTTCTCAATCAAGTCGTCCGCGCTGAGCGTACGCAGATTGAAGATCCGTACCGCGATGTCGTGCAGCTCGTCACTGATCATGATCGGTGTGATCTGCCGCAGGTCGTAGCGGGAGGTGAACGTGCGGTCGACGAGGTCTGCCGGGTAGCGGCGCAGCATGATCTGCACGCCGGTGTTGACCACGTGCACCATCACGGTCGGCCCCATCCGCATCTGCTCGATCATGGCGAGTAGCTCGTCGAGGGTGGCCACGTCCTCCTCGATGCTGATCGCGGTGTTGATGTCCAAGTCCAGCGTTCCATCGCCTCGCGGATGTTCTCCAGCACTTGCCCCGGGTTGAGCAGGATCCGGTCACCGTCGCGCAGGCTGGCCCGCGAGTTGTAGGCGTCGAGGACCTCCCGCGCCTCTTCACTCGTCGATTCCGCTGGCTGTTCCTGTCCGCGTCGGGTCCAGCGTCGCAACCACTCGCTCATGCCCCACCCCTGAGTTGTTCGAACGGCCACCGGGCCGGCCGACACTGGGGAAGCGCCAGCCCTCGGCAGTCGTGTAGGTGCCTGGTCGTGCTCGCGGGGTCGACGCTAGGACGGCAAGGGGCGTCCGCGTGGTGAAACCAGGAAAATCGCGCCGGAACCTGGCCTCTGACCTGCGCCGTCGTCGACCGATTGGGGTCAACCGGCGGTGTCGGCGAACAGGTCGAGCTGCTCGCCCGCCTGCTCCTGGAGCGGGGGGTCAGCGCGGTGTCGATGAGCTTATCCAGCTCGCGCTGGGCGGCGACCTGGCGGCTGTCGGCGCTCAGCCAGGCCGGGCATCGGATCCGTAGTTGAGACGCCGATGCCCACATGTCCGGCGACCTGGCCCATCAATGGATCGACTGGCGCCGGACCGGTCACTGCACGCACCTGTCGGCAGCAGTTCGTGGACCAACCGGTGGACCGAGATCAGCTGCTGGCTCAGCTCTCGCGGGGTCGTCTGAAGAGCAGCCCACGCATCGAACGTCAACTGGCCGCTCAGGTGGACTACGTCCGCACCCGGTCACCGTTCTATCGGCAGCTCTATGCGGGTCTGCCCGAGCGGGTCGAGGACCCGCGGCTGTTGCCGGTCACCGGCAAGGCGGCGTTGATGGACCGGTTCGACGACTGGGTCACCGACCCCGCCGTGACCCTGCAACGGGTGCAGGCGTTCGTCGCCGATCCCGCCCCACGCCGGATGCTCGGCCGCGACCGTGCAGAGCTTGAACGCCGCCGCCCAAGCTGGACGTGAGCTCGCGTCGGGCACCCGCCGCTGCCGGTCGAGTCCCGTGGGGTCGGCGCGGTCGCACAC
>NZ_BAABJO010000063.1:0-19281 GCF_039543345.1 Pseudonocardia adelaidensis
TGATGATCGGTGAGATCGGCGGGGACGCCGAGGAGCGGGCCGCGGACTACATCAAGGCCAACGTGAGCAAGCCGGTCGTCGGTTACGTCGCGGGGTTCACCGCCCCGGAGGGCAAGACCATGGGGCATGCCGGGGCGATCGTCTCCGGCTCGGCCGGGACCGCCCAGGCCAAGAAGGACGCCCTGGAGGCCGCGGGCGTCAAGGTCGGCAAGACACCCAGCGAGACCGCCGCGCTGATGCGGGAGCAGCTCGCGCAACTGCAGCACGGCCCCCTCGCTGCAACGGCCGGAGGGCGCGCGTGACCCCCGCACCGCTGCGCTACGACGTCAACCTCTCCATCCTCTTCACCGAGCTGCCCCTGCTGCAGCGGCCCGCGGCCGCAGCCGCGGCGGGGTTCGACGCGATCGAGCTCTGGTGGCCGTTCCCCGACCCTGCCCCCGCCGACCACGACCTGGACGCGCTGCGCACCGCGATCACCGACGCCGGGGTCCGCCTGGTGGGGCTCAACTTCGACGCCGGCGACATGGCCGCGGGCGACCGCGGGCTGCTCTCCCGCCCGTCGGACAGCGCCCGGTTCCGGGCCAACGTCGACGTGGCCGTCGGCTTCGCCGCCTCGCTGGGCTGCACCGTCCTCAACGCGCTGTACGGCAACCGCGACCCGGACGTGACCGTGCCGGTGCAGCGGGAGCTCGCCACGGAGAACCTCGTGATGGCCGCGGCGGCCGCGGAACGCGCCGGGGCGACGGTCGTGATCGAGGCGCTCAACAGCTACGAGAGCCCGCACTACCCGATCACCTCGTCGCAGAAGGCGCTCGACCTCGTCGACTACCTGAAGGTCGTGCACGGCGTGCCGAACGTGGGCTTCCTCGCCGACCTCTACCACCTGGCGCGGATGGGCGAGCCCGTCGAACGCCTCGTCGAGCTGCGTGGCCACCGGTTCGGCCACGTCCAGATCGCCGACCCGCCCGGTCGCGGGCAGCCGGGCACCGGCGAGCTCGACTGGGACGCCGTGCTCGATCGGCTCGCCGCGAGCGGCTACGAGGGCCACGTCGGGCTCGAGTACAAGCCGGTCGGCCCGAGCGCCGAGAGCTTCGCCTGGCTCCCCCACCACCTCCGTTCCGCGACCGTCGAGGAGATCGCGTGACCACCATCGGGTTCATCGGGCTGGGGATCATGGGCGGCCCGATGGCCGCCAACCTGGTCGCCGCAGGCCACACCGTGCTCGGCCACGACACCCGGCAGGCCGCCGCGGAGCGGCTCGTCACCGCGGGCGGCAAGTACGTCGACTCGGTGGCCGCGGCGAGCGCGGCGGACGTCGTGATCACGATGCTGCCGGACTCGCCGCAGGTCGAGGAGGTCGTCCTCGGCCCGGGCGGGGTGCTGGAGCACGCGGAGCCCGGCCTGCTGCTGGTCGACATGAGCACGATCCGGCCGGACACCTCGGTGGCCGTCGCCGCCGCGGCGAAGGCGCGCGGCGTCCGCGCGCTCGACGCACCGGTGAGCGGTGGCGAGAAGGGCGCGATCGACGGCGTCCTGTCGATCATGGTGGGCGGCGACGCCGAGGCGTTCCAGGCGGCCCGGCCGGTGTTCGAGGTGCTCGGCACGACGATCGTGCACGTCGGGCCGAGCGGCGCGGGCCAGACCGTGAAGGCCGCCAACCAGCTCGTGGTGGGAGGCATCTACGCGCTGGTCGCCGAGGCCATCGTGCTGTTGGAGGCCTCCGGCGTGGATCCCGGCCCCGGGCTCGACGTGCTGGCGGGCGGGCTCGCCGGCAGCCGGATCCTCGACCTCAAGCGGAAGTCGATGGTGGCGAGGGAGTTCGCCCCCGGCTTCCGGATCGACCTGCACCACAAGGACATGGGCATCGCGATCGCCGCGGCGCGGGAGGCCGGCGTCGCCCTCCCGATGACCGGCCTCACCGCCCAGCTCATCGCCGCCGCCCGCGCCCAGGGCCACGGCTCGCTCGACCACTCGGTGCTGCTGAAGGTGCTGGAGAACGTCTCGGGAAAGGCTGCCCAATGACCCGGATCCCCTGCATGGAAGCCGTCGCCGCGGTGCTCGAGTCGGAGGGCGTCGACACCGTCTTCGGCATCCCGGGCGCCGCGATCCTGCCGCTGTACGCCGCGCTGCGGAAGAGCGGCATCCGCCACCTCACCGTCCGGCACGAGGAGGGCGGCACGCACGCCGCCGACGGGTGGGCCCGCGCCACCGGCAAGGTCGGGGTGTCGATCGGGACCTCCGGCCCCGCCGGTACCAACATGATCACCGGGCTGTACACGGCGCAGGCCGACTCCATCCCGATGATCTGCATCACCGGCCAGGCGCCCCGGGCGAAGCTGCACCAGGAGGCGTTCCAGGCGGTCGACATCGTCGAGATCGCCAAACCGGTGACGAAGTGGGCGGTGCAGCTCAAGGAGCCTGCGCAGGCGCCGTGGGTGTTCCGCGAGGCGTTCCGGATCGCCCGCTCCGGCCGGCCAGGGCCGGTGCTCATCGACCTGCCGCTCGACGTGCAGAAGGGCACCTGCGTCTACGACCCCGCCCTCGACGCCCCGCTCCCCGTCGACGTCCCGCTGCCGCGGCCGCAGCCCGTCGCCGCGGCCGTCCGGATGCTGCTCGACGCCGAGCGTCCGATCATCCTCGCCGGCGGCGGTGTCATCGGAGCGGAGGCGTGCGAGGAGCTCCGGATGCTCGCCGAGCACCTGCAGGTGCCGGTGCAGGTCACGCTGATGGGCAAGGGCGCGTTTCCCGAGGACCACCCGCTCTTCGCCGGCATGGCCGGCATCCAGACGCAGACGCGCTGGGGCAACGCGGCGTTCCTGGAGAGCGACCTCGTGCTCGCCGTCGGGGCCCGCTTCGGCGACCGGCACACCGGTGACCTGGAGACCTACCGGCGCGGGCGCCGGTTCGTCCACGTCGACATCGAGCCGACGCAGATCGGCAAGGTCTTCGAACCGGACCTCGGGATCGTGGGCCACGCCAAGCCCACCCTCGCCGCGCTCGCCGAGCACGCTCGCCACGCCTCACCCCCACACGCACCGGGGCGCTGGGTGGAGCGGGTGGCCGGGCTGCGCGGCACGCTGCTGCGCCGCGACGACTTCGACGACAAGCCGATCAAGCCGCCGCGCGTCTACCGGGAGCTGAACCAGGGGTTCGGGCCGGACACCACGTTCGTCACGGCGATCGGGCTGTACCAGATCTGGTCCGGCCAGTTCCAGCAGACGTTCCGACCGCGGCACTACCTCGTGTGCGGGCAGGCGGGCCCGCTCGGCTGGGAGGTCCCGGCCGCGATCGGCGTGAAGTGCGCCTTCCCGGACAAGCAGGTGGTGGCCGTCGTCGGCGACTACTCCTTCCAGTTCCTGATGGAGGAGATCGCGGTCGCGGCGCAGTACCGCATCCCGTTCGTGATCGTCATGGTGAACAACGAGTACCTGGGCCTGATCCGGCAGGCCGAGCTCGGCTACGACATGAACTACGCGGTCGACCTGCACTACGGGGAGGGCGGCATCGACCACGTCACCCTCATGCAGGCCTTCGGCTGCCCGGCCCGGCGCGTGGAGCAGCCGGACGAGATCGCCGACGCCCTCGCGTGGGCCTCCCTCGAGTCAGAGGCCCAGCAGTTGCCCGTACTCGTCGAGATCATGGTGGAACGGGAGGCCAACGCGGCGATGGGCCCGTCCCTCGACGCCATCACGGAGTTCGAGCCGGTGCCGGACCTGGTTCCCGTGTCCGACTGAGCCCTCCGTTCCGGCGAACTCATTCCGCCCGAACGGGACGCCGGCGTGGCGCAACGGCCCACCGCGGGAAAGGCTGACGTGACGCAGCCGGACGCGGAGGGGAAGGGCGCCGATGGGTACCACGGAGGAGGCATCCGAGTCGTCCGGTGCGGCCGGTCCTCCCGGCCGCACCAGGCTCGCGGACTGGCTGCTCCAGCACCGCGTCGAGTCCGTGGCGGGGCCGGCGGCGAAGGCGACCCACCACGAGGACCACGCGTGGTGGAAGGTCATGTGCCTCACCGGCGTGGACTACTTCTCCACCCTGAGCTACCTGCCCGGCATCGCCGCGCTCGCCGCCGGGACCGTCTCCCCGCTCGCGACAGCGCTGATCGTGCTGCTGACCCTGTGCGGGATGCTGCCCATGTACCGGCGCGTCGCCGCCGAGAGCCCGCACGGGCAGGGCTCGGTGGCGATGCTGGAGCGGCTGCTCCCGTACTGGAGCGGCAAGCTGTTCGTGCTCGCGCTGCTCGGTTTCGTCGCCACCTCGTGGATCATCACGATCACGCTCTCCTCGGCGGACGCCACCGCGCACGCCGTCGAGAACCCGTTCCTCCCGGGGTGGCTCAGCGACCAGCAGATCGCGATCACGGTCGTGCTGCTGCTCGTGCTCTGCGGGCTGTTCCTCGCCGGGTTCCGGGAGGCCGTCGGGGTGGCCATCCCGCTCGTCGCGGTGTTCCTGCTGCTCAACGCGATCGTGGTGGCGGCGGGAGCGGTCGACCTCGTGGCCGACCCGGTGCCGTTCGAGCGCTGGGTCGACGCCCTGCTCGCCTCCGGCGGGATCGGCAGCGCCGCGTGGACGGCGGTGCTCGCGTTCCCGCTCCTCGTGCTGGGGCTGTCCGGGTTCGAGACCGGCGTCAGCATGATGCCGCTCGTCCGGGCCGACGGCGAGACGGACGAGGAGCACCTGCGCGGGCGCATCGCCAACACCCGCAAGCTGCTCACGGTCGCTGCCGTGATCATGAGCGGGTACCTGATCGTGACGACCCTGATCACCACCGTGCTCGTTCCTCCCGAGCAGTTCGCCCCGGGCGGCGCGGCGAACGGGCGCGCACTGGCCTACGTGGCCCACGAGCTGCTCGGCGACGCGTTCGGCACCGTCTACGACATCAGCTCGATCCTCATCCTCTGGTTCGCCGGGGCGTCCGCGATGGCCGGGCTGATCAACATCGTGCCGCGCTACCTCCCGGGCTACGGGATGGCCCCGGAATGGGCGCGGGCGGTCCGGCCGGTCGTGCTCGTGTACACGGCCGTGTCGATCCTCATCACCGTGCTGTTCCGGGCCGACGTCGACGCCCAGGCGGGCGCGTACGCCACCGGGATCCTCGCGATGATGGTGTCGGCTGCGATCGCCGTGACGGTCTGGGCACGGCGCAAGCGGCGACCGCTCGCCGTCGCCGGCTTCGGCACCGTGACCCTCGTCTTCGCCTACGCGCTCGTGGACAACGTCATCGAGAAGCCGGACGGGATCGTGATCTCGGCGGCGTTCATCGTCGGGATCATCGTGGTCTCGTTCCTCTCCCGCATCACGCGGACCACCGAGCTGCGTGCCGGCGAGATCGGGTTCGATGCCACGGCCCGCCACTACATCGACTCCTGCATCGAACGTGGCGAGCTGCACATCATCGCGAACAAGCGGCAGGCCGGTGACCTCGCCGAGTACCGCGACAAGGAGCACGAGCAGCGCACCCTCAACCCCATCCCCGACGAATGCCCCATCGTGTTCCTCGAGGTGGAGGTGAGCGACCCGTCCGAGTTCTCCCGTGACCTGCAGGTGCGCGGGGTGGACGTCGAGGGCTACCGCGTGCTGCGCACCGAGAGCCCCGCCGTCCCGAACGCGCTGGCCGCGGTCGCCCTGACGATCCGCGACGAGACGGGCAAGCGCCCGCACCTGCACTTCCAGTGGTCGGAGGGCAACCCGCTGCTGCACCTGATTCGCTACATCCTCCTCGGCCAGGGCGAGACGGCCCCGGTCACGCGCGAGATCCTCCGCGAGGCCGAGAAGGACCTGGGCCGCCGCCCGGTGGTGCACGTCGGAGGTTGAGCCCCTTCCCCGCGCGGCCCTCCCTGCGCGTTCCGGGCGGGCACCCCTCAGGAGGCCGCGGCCACCTGTTGGTTGAGCAGGTCCGCCACCGCGGTGATGGCCCGGAGGGTCGGTACCTCGGCACCGGTGAGGTCCGCCAGCTCCACGACCGCCGTGAGCAGCACGTCGAGCTCCATGGGGCGGCCGCGCTCCAGGTCCTGCAACGTGGAGGTCTTGTGCTCTCCGGTCCGCTCGGCGCCGGCGAGCCGTTTCTCCACCGAGATCTCGGGTCGGCAGCCGAGGCGGTGGGCCACCTCCAGCGTCTCCTCCATCATCTGCGCGACGAGCGCGCGCGTGCCCGCGTGCCGGCAGATGCCTGCCATCGTCGCGCGCGTCAGGGCGCTGAGCGGGTTGAACGCGATGTTGCCCATCAGCTTGATCCAGATGTCGCACCGCAGGTCGCGTTCCACGGGGCACTTCAGCCCGCCGGCCACCATCGCGTCCGCGAACTCGGTGCAGCGCGCGGAAATGCTCATGTCGGGCTCGCCGATCGAGAAGCGGGTGCCCTCGAGGTGCCGGACCACGCCGGGTGACTCGATCTCGGTGGCCGCGTAGACGACGCAGCCGAGCGCGCGGTGCAGCGGCAAGGCCCTGGTGACCGCGCCGCCCGGGTCGACGCTCTCGATCCGGTGCCCCTCGTACGGGCCCGCCAGCTCGTGGAAGTACCACCAGGGAATGCCGTTCTGCGCGGCGATGATGGTAGTGCGCTCGTGCAGCAGCGGCGCGACCATCGGGCCGGCCGCCGCGTAGGCGTTGGCCTTGAACCCCAGGAAGACGTGGTCGACCGGACCGATCTCGGCCGGATCGTCCGTGGCGTTCGGGTGGGCGGCGAAATCCCCCCGCGGACTGCGCACCTGCACCCCCCGCTCTCGCAGCGCCGCGAGGTGCGGCCCCCGGGCGACGAGGTGCACATCCGCACCCGCCCGGCTGAGGCTCGCTCCCACGTACGCGCCGATCGCACCCGCTCCCAGCACAGCAACCTTCACGTCGGGCTCCCGTCCTCGGTGACTGTGCATGCAGTATGCAGTATGGAGTCTACGAACCGTCAAGGTTCGGCTTGCTTCCTCTGGACAACGGGCGAGCCGTGGAGTACCAAGACAGCCATACCGTATGCAGTAGACAGGCCGTCGAGCTCCGCGGCGGTGACGACGAGGAGATGCTTCCCAATGACGCAGACGATCCCCGGGCGTGCCTCGAGCACCGGGGTCGCCGATCCACCCGCCGCGAAGCACGCCCGGCCGGGCGAGGAAGTCGTCGCGCTCTTCGGCGACGGGGCGTTCACTGCAACGCGCCCGGGAATCGGGTCTGCCCTCACTCATCAACGTGTGGGTCGATCCCGACGTATATGCCCCGGGCACCATGAACCAGACCATGTACAAGTGATCGGGGGCGGTAGATGAGTGCGCTCGAAGGTATTCGCGTCCTGGACATGACCCACGTCCAGTCGGGCCCGTCGGCCACCCAGATCCTGGCCTGGCTCGGCGCCGACGTGGTGAAGCTCGAGGCTCCCACCGGGGACATCACCCGCCAGCAGCTGCGGGACCTGCCCGGCGTCGACAGCCTCTACTTCACGATGCTGAACTGCAACAAGCGCAGCATCACGCTCAACATGAAGAGCGAGGAGGGCAAGCAGCTGTTCATCGAGCTGGTGAAGAAGTCCGACGTTCTCGTCGAGAATTTCGGGCCCGGCGCGGTCGATCGCATGGGATTCACGTGGGATCGGCTGCAGGAGCTCAACCCCGGCTTGGTCTACGCGTCCATCAAGGGTTTCGGGGAAGGCCCGTACACGCACTACAAGGCCTACGAAGTGGTGGCCCAGGCGATGGGCGGCTCGATGAGCACCACCGGTTTCGAGGACGGTCCGCCGACCGCCACCGGCGCGCAGATCGGCGACTCGGGCACGGGCATCCACACCGTCGCGGGAATCCTCGCGGCACTCGTGCAGCGGGCCAGCACGGGGCGCGGTCAGCGCGTCACGGTGGCGATGCAGCACGCGGTGCTGAACCTGTGCCGGGTGAAGCTGCGCGATCAGCAGCGCCTCACCCACGGCCCGCTCGCGGAGTACCCGAACGAGCAGTTCTCCGACGAGGTGCCGCGGTCGGGCAACGCATCCGGTGGCGGCCAGCCGGGCTGGGCGGTCAAGTGCGCCCCCGGCGGCCCCAACGACTACATCTACGTGATCGTGCAGCCGCCGGGCTGGGCCCCGATCGCGAAGCTCATCGGCAGGCCCGAGCTCGCCGACGACCCCGAGTGGGCCACGCCGGAGGCCCGGCTGCCGAAGCTCGACAAGATGTTCCAGCTCATCGAGGAGTGGTCGTCCCGGCTCTCGAAGTGGGACGCGCTCGCCGAGCTGAACGCCCTGAACGTGCCGTGCGGCCCGATCCTGTCCACCAAGGAGCTGATCGAGGACGCTTCGCTGGTCGACAACAACATGATCGTCACCGTCGACCACCCCGAGCGCGGCGCGTTCAAGACCGTCGGCTGCCCGATCAAGCTGTCCGACTCCCCGGTGAAGGTCGAGACCTCGCCGCTGCTCGGCCAGCACAACGAGGACGTGTACGTGCGCGAGCTGGGCGTCGACCCGCAGCGCCTCGCCGAGCTCAAGACGAACGGAGTGATCTGACGATGGGAGCCGAGTACGCCGCTTCCGGGTACGACAAGGAGGCCGTACGCGACGTCCTCGACAAGGCGCTGGCCGAGGGGCGGGACTCGCTCACCGCCCCGGAAGGCCGCCGCGTCTGCGAGGCGTACGGCATCCCGACGCCGGGCGAGGGCCTGGCCAGCACGGCGGACGACGCGGTACGCCTCGCCGCCGAGCTGGGCGGCGAGGTCGTGCTGAAGATCGTGTCGCCGGACATCCTGCACAAGACCGAGGCCGGTGGGGTCAAGGTCGGTGTCTCCGGGGACGCGGAGGTCAGCGCCGCGTTCGACGAGATCGTCGCCAACGCCAAGGCCTACAAGTCCGACGCCGCCATCGACGGCGTGCAGGTGCAGCAGCTGCTCCGCGGCGGCCAGGAAGTGATCATCGGGTCCACCACGGACCCCACGTTCGGCAAGGTCGTGCTCTTCGGCCTCGGCGGCGTGCTGGTCGAGGTGCTCAAGGACGTGACGTTCCGGCTCGCACCGGTCGACGCCGGCACCGCCCGCGGGATGATCGACGACATCAAGGCCGCCGAGGTCCTCAAGGGTGCCCGCGGGGCGGAGCCCGCCGACGCCGGCGCGCTCGCCGACATCATCAAGCGGCTCTCCGACCTGGTCACCGACTTCCCGCGGATCCGCGAGTTCGACCTGAACCCGGTGTTCGCCCGTCCCGACGGTGCATCCGCCGCCGATGTCCGAATCCTGCTGGACGCCGAGGAGCCCGCCCAGCCGGTGCAGTACAGCCAGGAGGAGATCCTGGCGACGATGAACCGGTTGATGCGGCCGAGCGCGGTGGCCGTCATCGGGGCGTCGTCCGAGAACGGCAAGATCGGCAACTCCGTGATGAAGAACCTCATCAACGGGGGTTACGCCGGCGAGATCTACCCGATCAACCCGAAGGCCGACGAGATCCTCGGGAAGAAGGCCTACAAGAGCATCGGCGACGTCCCCGGCGACGTGGACGTGGCGGTGTTCGCCGTGCCGGCCAAGTTCGTGCCGCAGGCACTGCGCGAGGTCGGCGAGAAGAACGTCCCGGCCGCGGTGCTGATCCCCTCCGGGTTCGCCGAGACCGGCAACCACGAGCTGCAGGACGAGATCGTGAAGATCGGCCGGGAGCTGGGCGTGCGCCTGCTCGGACCGAACATCTACGGCTACTACTACACGCCGCAGAACCTCTGCGCGACGTTCTGCACCCCGTACGACGTCAAGGGCGGCGTCGCGCTGACGTCGCAGTCCGGCGGCATCGGGATGGCGATCCTCGGGTTCGCCCGCACCACGAAGACGGGTGTCTCGGCCATCGTCGGCCTGGGCAACAAGTCCGACCTCGACGAGGACGACCTGCTCACCTACTTCGAGCAGGACGACGACACCAACGTCGTCGCGATGCACCTCGAGGACCTCAAGGACGGCCGGGCGTTCGTCGACGCGGCGCAGCGGATCACCAAGAAGAAGCCGGTGGTCGTGCTGAAGGCCGGCCGCACCGCTATGGGCGCCCGGGCCGCGGGCTCGCACACGGGCGCGCTGGCCGGCGACGACAAGGTCTACGACGACATCCTGCGCCAGTCCGGGGTCGTGCGGGCGTACTCGCTGAACGACATGCTCGAGTTCGCCCGCGGCATCCCGGTGCTGCCCACGCCGAAGGGCGAGAACGTCGTCATCATCACCGGCGCGGGCGGATCCGGCGTGCTGCTGTCCGACGCCATCGTCGACAACGGCATGTCGCTGATGGAGATCCCGCCGGACCTCGACGAGGCGTTCCGCAAGTTCATCCCACCGTTCGGCGCCGCGGGCAACCCGATCGACATCACCGGGGGCGAGCCGCCGTCGACCTACGAGGCCACGATCCGGCTGGGCCTGGAGGACGACCGGATCCACGCACTGGTCCTCGGCTACTGGCACACGATCGTCACCCCGCCGATGGTCTTCGCCGAGCTCACCGCGCGCGTCGTGGCCGAGGCGCGGGAGAAGGGGATCGAGAAGCCGGTCGTGGCGTCCCTCGCCGGGGACACCGAGGTGGAGGAGGCGAGCACCTACCTCTACGACCACGGGATCGTCGCCTACCCGTACACCACCGAGAAGCCGGTGGCCGTGCTGGGCGCGAAGTACCGCTGGGCCCGCAGCGCCGGGCACATCTAACAGAACCAGGCCGGCGCTGACCGGCTCGGACCGGTCGGCCCGGCCGGCTCCCCGGGGATCTCGCCCACCCGCCGGGGAGCCTGCCGGGTCGCCCGGCGACCGCATGACCACCGCAGGCGAGGAGGCAGAGCAGGGCCCGGGCAGTCAAACCACAGGAGATCCCAACGGAGAGGTCCCAGAAGTGACGACTTCCAAGCAACCTGACGCCGGCCTGCCGGCCACGGCTGCCCAAGCAGGCAGCGAACGAGTGTGGCGGGCGGGCGGCCTCGAACCGATGCCCATCCGGAAGCTCCCGGAGGCGCCACCGTCCGTCCACCTCATCGGCCCGACGGTCTTCCTCGTCGCACTCGGTGTGGGGATGGGCGAGTCCTACATGTGGCCCCGGCTGGTGCTGCTGTTCGGGCCCGAGATCCGGTGGCTGTTCCTCATCGGCGTCACCCTGCAGGCGTTCGTCCTGCTCGAGATGGCGCGCTACGCGATGGCGACCGGGGAGAGCATCTTCACCGGCGCGGCGCGCATCTTCAAACCGATCATGTGGTTCTTCTTCACGATCGCGATCCTGATCTACATCTGGCCAGGACACCTCTCGGCCGGGGCGAGCGCCTTCGAACAGGCGACCGGCATCCCCTGGCAGGTGGCCGCGATCATCGGCATGCTGTTCGTCGGCACGCTGTTCACGCTCGCCAAGGTGGTCTACAACCTCGTCGAGAGCGTGCTGGGGATCCTGATCGGTGTGCTGGTGCTCGGCACGGCCGTGATCGCCTCGCTCGTCGGCACGTGGGGCGACCTCGCCACCACGATCACCGGGATGTTCGCGTTCGGTTACATTCCGGCTGAGGCGAACACGGCGGAATGGTTCCCGGTGATCGTCGGCTCGATCGCGTTCGCCGGCCCGTCCGGCATGCAGCAGATGTGGTACACGCTGCACCTGCGCGACAGCGGCGCGGGCATGGGCGCGCACATCCCCCAGCTGCGCGGTCTGCGGGGCGCGGGCGAGGAAGAGGAGCAGCCCTCCCGCGGCTTCATGTTCGACACGGACGACCCCGAGGAGATGGCCAAGTGGCGCGGCTGGCGGCGCTGGGTCACGTTCGACGCGATCCTGCTGTTCTGGGGTATCACCATGCTGGTCACGATCTCGTTCACCGTGCTGGCACAGGCCGCGGCGCGGCAGAGCCCGGACGTCGTGGCGCTGCTCCGCGACGGTGACCGGTCGGCCGCGCTGCAGGCGATGTCCGACTCGTTCGGCTCGATCGGCATGCCCGCGCTCGGCACCGTGTTCCTCGGGTTCATCGCGCTGATCGGTCTCAACGCGACGCTGGGTCTGTTCGACTCCTTCGCCCGGGGGCAGGCGGACATGACCTACCACTTCATCCCGGGGGCGAAGCGGTTCCGGATGGCCCACCTGTACGCCGGGTTCCTCTGGGGTGTGATCATCTTCGGGATCTGCATCCTGCTGTGGGGCCCGGCCGACGGCCCCGCGGCGATCCTGGACATCCTCGCGTTCCTGTCCACGTTCGCCATGGGCGCCTACTGCATCGTGCTCCTGCTGGTGAACAACAGGCTGCTGCCCAAGCCGATCCGGCCGAAGATCTGGACGAACCTCATCATCGGCTTCGGCGCCTTCTTCTACCTGGGCATGCTCTTCTACAGTCTGGTCCGCTTCGGAGTGATCGTGAGCTGACATGTCGATGAACCAGGTACGTCAGGTCGCCGAGGCCGCGGTCCCGGGCGCCGTGATCGGGGTGCTCGCCGGTGCCGTCGTCGGCGTGATGGCCGCGCTCGTCGGCCAGCCCGTCGGCTGGGCGCTGACCGGTGCCGTCGCGCTCGGGATACCGCTCGCACTGCTCGGTGGCGGCTACGGGGCCGTCGTCGCGCTCGGTCTGGTCAGGCCGGGCGTGTTCACCCCCGCGGCGGTCCTCTGGCTGGTGGGGTTCCCGTTCGCGCGGCTGCTGCACGAGACGATCACCCCGGTTCTGCTCGGCGGGAGCCCGACACCGCCGGAGAGCATCCCGACGTTCCTCGCGTTCCAGGCGCTGATCAGCCCTGGCTTCGCGATCGGCTTCGTCTGGCTGTTCGAGCGGCTCACGCCGGCGTGGCTCGCCGGCATCAAGGACCACAACCCGGTCGCGGAGCGGGTATACGCCCGCTATGCGGTGCACGCAGCGGCGCTCTGGGAGGCGCGAGAGCGCAGGCGCGCTCGCCGCCGGCCCACGGCGGCGACCGGAGCGGCCGCCAGAGGGAGGCAGTCACGGTCCTCGTAGCTCTCGACGTCGCGGCGGAGCCGATGCCCTCACCGGCAGGCTCCGCCGCGACGGGGCCGGCGGGTTCGACGGACCACATAATCGAGACGCAGCGCCTGTCGAGGCCTACCGTCGGTAGGAAGGTCCGCCGTTCCGGTGGCCCTTGCCTGCCCAGGTGGGCGCAGGACGCTGCGGGATTGGATCAGTGATCGTGTCACAGGAATTGGACAGCGGGGTCCGCACCGCGTCGGGTGCGAAGGCGCCGCCCGGCTCGTCCTCTCGGCTCTCCCAGTTCCTGCAGCAGCGTGTGCTCCGCGGCCGCACGCTCCTGTGGGCCTCCCTCATCCTGGTGCCGGTGGCCGTCGTCGCCCGGCTCCTCGAGATGGACGACGTCTCGCTGTTCCTGCTCTCGGTGCTGGCGCTGATCCCCCTCGCCTGGATCATCGGCGAGGCCACCGAGCAGGTAGGGGAGTACACGGGACCCGCCATCGCCGGCCTGCTCAACGCGACGTTCGGCAACGCGCCGGAACTCATCATCTCCTTGTTCGCGGTGAGCAGCGGCCTGTACGAGGTCGTGCGCGCCTCGCTGGTCGGCAGCGTGATCGGCAACCTCCTGCTCGTGCTCGGCTGCTCGCTCGTCGCCGGGGGCCGGGGACGCATCGGGCGCCGCAGCGCGTACAGCGCGGTGGGGATGGTGGCGCTGGCCATCGTCCTGTTCGGGGTCTCGTCCGGGGTGACCGGGCCGATCGACCCTAGCGCGTCGGGCACCAACGGGATCGCGATCGCGGTGGCCGTCGTGCTGTTCGCCACCTACTGCGCGGTGACCGTCCGCTCGGTGCTGCAGGAACGCCGTAGACATCGTGAGGAGGGCACGGAGGGCGACCCGGAGTGGTCGCTGCCCAGAGCGGTGGTCACGCTGGGGCTCGCGACCGTCGCCACGGTCGCCGTCTCGGAGGTGCTCACCAGCTCCATCGAGGAGTTCGGCGCGGCGGCGGGGCTCTCCGACATGTTCGTCGCTGCGGTCATCGTCGCCATCGCGGGCAATGCCGCCGAACACGGCGGCGCCGTGGTGATCGCGGCCCGGGGCAACGTCCTGCTCGCCGCGGAGATCGGGTTGCAGTCCGCCGCGCAGGTGGCCACCGGCCTGATCCCCGCGGTCGTGCTGCTGTCGCTGGTGATCAGCCCGCTGCCGCTCGTCTTCACCCCCGTCGAGTTCATCGGCATGGCCGTTGCGACGCTCCTGCCGGCATTGCTGTTCATGGGCGGCCGGACCACCCGCGGGCACGGCATCGCGCTCTGCACGGCCTACGCCGGCGTCGTCGCGGCCTTCTTCTTCGCCGTGGGGTAGCCGGGCAGGCAACCGACCGACGTACCCGAGCGCCCGCCCTCGCCAGGGCGGGCGCTCGCGTGTGCGGAGCCGTTGGAGGCCTTCTCCCAGGTCCGGTGGAGCGGCTCGGTCACGCCGGCGGGATCAGGCGCGGGGTGTCTTGTCGTCCACCTCGGGGTCGTCGTTCTTGGGATGCTGCCGCACCGTCGTGGCGCCACGCTGCATGCCGAGCACGCTCACCACCGGGCCGAGGGCCACCTGGCCGAGCCCGCAGATCGACGTCTTGCGCATCACCATCTCGAGCTCGAGGATCCGCTCGCGGCCGGCATCGTCGAGGCCGCCGCTGTCGATCGCCTCCGTGAGCAGCGTGTGCGCCTTCGTGGACCCGACCCTGCACGGCACGCACTTGCCGCACGACTCGTTGCGGAAGAAGCGCAGGACGTTCGTGGACGCGGCCAGCAGGTCGGTGCCCTCGGCGATCGCGACCAGCGCCCCCGAACCGAGCATGGACCCGGCGTCGGCGAGCGTCCCGAAGTCGAGCGGGACGTCGAGCTGGTCGGGCCCCAGGAAGTTGGACGACGCGCCACCGGGCTGGATGGCCTGCAGCGCGGCGCCCCCGGCCATGCCCCCGGCCTCGTCCAGGAGCGCGCGGGCGGTGGTACCCATCGGCACGCAGTAGACCCCGGGCCGCTCGACGTGCCCGGACACCGCGAAGAACTTCCAGCCCACCGACTCGCCGACGCCCTGGTCGCGCCACCACTGCGCGCCCCGCTCGACGATGACCGGCACGTCGGCGAACGTCTCCACCGAGTTCATCAACGTGGGCCGTCCCCACAGCCCGTGCACGCCCGGGAACGGGGGCTTGTTGCGGGGTTCGCCGCGATGGCCCTCCATCGCCTCGATCAATGCCGACTCCTCGCCGAGGATGTAGCCACCGGGCGAGGTGAAGATGTCCAGCTGCAGCGTGCGGCCGCTGCCCAGCACGTCGGTGCCGAGCAGGCCTGCCGCACGGACGGCCTCGATCTCCGCCCGCAGCACGCGCTCCTCCGGCCCGTACTCGTGGCGGATGAACACGTACCCCTGCTCGGCCCCGGTGCAGACCATGCCGAGGAGCAGCCCCTCCAGCACCAGGTGGGGCTCGTCGGCGAGGATCTGCCGGTCCTTGAAGGTGCCGGGCTCGGACTCGTCGGCGTTGCAGACGGCGTACTTGAGGCCGGCGGGCTGGTCGGCGACGAGCTGCCACTTGCGGCCGGTCGGGAAGCCCGCACCGCCCATCCCGCGCAGCCCGGAGTCGGTGACGGCCGCGATCACCTCCTGTGCGGTCCGCTCGCCGGTGAGCACCGAGCGGAGCACCCGGTAGCGCTCCTCCCCCGGCGCGTACGGGTCGTTGGGCCACGGCTGCGCCCGCCCCGACGGGGTGGGCTCGGCCTCGCCGAGATCGTCGGCGCGGGCAGCGGCCACGAGCGCGTCCGTGTCCTCCAGCGCGGCCGGGTGCTCGTTGACCGCGACGGCGGGCGCGATGTCACAGCGACCGAGGCAGGACACCTCGGTGAACTCGACGTCCGCGTCCCCGTCCAGCCCGGCCGCCACGTCCGCCAGCTTCGCGTCGGCGCCGGCCAGCCAGCAGGTGAGGTCGTGGCAGCCGTGCACGGCGACCTTGGCCGGCGGGTCGGTGCGGAAGTGCGGGTAGAACGAGATGAGTCCCTCGATCTCGTAGAGCGGGCGGCGCAGCTCGCGCGCCAACGTCACGAGCTCCTCGCGCGGCAGCCACCCCAGCCGCGCCTGGATCGCGTTCAGCTCCGGGATCAGGCTCGGCCCCGGGAACTTCCCGGCGCGCGCCTCGACACCCGGCACCTTCGCCGCTGTCATCGCATGGCTCCGATCACGTCGAGCTGCACTGCCCGTCTACCGTATACCGACGGCGTGGTTCAGTCCTCGGACCTGCTGCTGTCCTGCAGGCCCGCGGAGATCATGTCCATCACCGACGAGTCGGCCAGCGTGGTGACGTCACCGATCTCGCGGTTCTCCGCCACGTCGCGCAGCAGCCGGCGCATGATCTTGCCGGAGCGGGTCTTCGGCAGCTCGTCGACGACCATGATCTGGCGCGGCTTCGCGATCGGGCCGATCTCCTTGGAGACGTGGTCGCGCAGGGCCTTGATGGCGTCGGCGCCCTTCGCCTCGTCCTGGGCGACGTTACCGCGCATGATCACGAACGCGACGATGCCTTGCCCGGTGGTGGCGTCGGACGCGCCGACCACGGCCGCCTCGGCCACCGTCGGGTGGCTCACCAGCGCCGACTCGACCTCGGTCGTGGAGATGCGGTGCCCGGACACGTTCATCACGTCGTCCACCCGGCCGAGCAGCCAGAACGCGCCGTCGTCGTCGTACTTGGCCCCGTCACCGGCGAAGTAGTAGCCCTGCTCGGCGAACCGCGACCAGTACGTCTCGCGGTAGCGCTCCTCGTCGCCCCAGATGCCGCGCAGCATCGACGGCCATGGCTCGTCCAGCACGAGGTAGCCGCCGTTGCCGTGCCCGACCGGCTCGCCCGCGTCGTTCACGATCTCTGCGCTGATCCCCGGCAGCGGGCGCATCGCGGAACCCGGCTTCGCCGCCGTGACACCGGGCAGCGGAGAGATCATGATCGCGCCGGTCTCGGTCTGCCACCAGGTGTCGACGATCGGGCAGTTGTTGCCGCCGATGTTCTCCCGGTACCACATCCAGGCCTCGGGGTTGATCGGCTCGCCGACGCTGCCGAGCACCCGCAGCGACGACAGGTCGTACTTCGCCGGGATGTCGGTGCCCCACTTCATGAACGTCCGGATCAGCGTGGGCGCGGTGTAGTAGATCGAGACGCCGTACTTCTGGATGATCTCCCAGTGCCGGCCCTCGTGCGGCGTGTTCGGGGTGCCCTCGTACATCACCGACGTCGCCCGGTTGGCGAGGGGCCCGTAGACGATGTAGCTGTGCCCGGTGACCCAGCCGATGTCGGCGGTGCACCAGTAGACGCTCTCGCCCGGCTTGTGGTCGAACACGACGTTGTGGGTGTAGGCGCACTGGGTGAGGTAGCCCCCGGCGGTGTGCAGGATGCCCTTCGGCTTCCCCGTGGTGCCCGAGGTGTAGAGGATGTAGAGCGGCTGCTCGGCGTCGAACGCCTCCGGCGTGTGCTCCTCCGACTGCTTGTCCACGATCTCGTGCCACCAGATGTCGCGGCCGTCGGTCCACGGCACGTCGATCTCGGTGCGCTTGACGACGAGCACGTGCTCGATCGTGGGCGTCTCGGCGGTCGCCTCGTCGGTGTTCGCCTTCATCGGCGCGGGCTTGCCGCGGCGGTACTGCCCGTCGGAGGTGATGAGCAGCTTGGCCTC
Organism: Pseudonocardia adelaidensis; assembly: GCF_039543345.1. NCBI lineage: Bacteria > Bacillati > Actinomycetota > Actinomycetes > Pseudonocardiales > Pseudonocardiaceae > Pseudonocardia > Pseudonocardia adelaidensis. Next base: position 17,562 of record NZ_BAABJO010000063.1, read on the forward strand.
GGCGTCCTCGATGCGCGCCTTGAGGGCACCCGGTGAGAACCCGCCGAACACGACGCTGTGCATCGCGCCCAGCCGCGCGCACGCGAGCATCGAGAACACGGCCTCGGGGATCATCGGCAGCTGGATGGCCACGCGGTCGCCCTCGCCCACGCCCAGCTCGATCAGCGCGTTGGTGGTCTTGCACACCTCGCGCTGCAGGTCGGCGTAGGTGATGGTGCGGGTGTCGCCGGGCTCGCCCTCCCAGTGGAAGGCCACCTGCTCGCCGTACCCGGCCTCGACGTGCCGGTCCACGCAGTTGTAGGCCACGTTGAGCCTGCCGCCGACGAACCACTTCGCGAACGGGGCGTCCCAGTCGAGCACCCGCTCCCACTTCCGCTCCCAGTGCAGCCGCTCGGCCTGCTCGGCCCAGAACACCTCGCGGTCGGCGTCTGCGCGGTCGTACCAATCGGCCGTGGCGTTTGCCTGCGCGGCGAACTCGTCGCTCGGCGGGAAGCTCCGGTTCTCGGTGGACAGGTTGCTCAGCGTGGCGTGTTCCTCGGCCATCAGTGCCCTCCTGGTCCTGGGCGTCGCGCCGGGCGCCCGCGCCCGGCTACACATGCTTTCTGTTGGACGCTAGTGCGCCGCCCGGCGGGGCGCACCGTCGGTCCGGACAGGTCGGGCCGTTTCGCCGGACGGTCGGCGGACGGCCGACCGGCGGCGGGCCTGCGGCACCCGTGGCCCGTCGCCGGGACGACCGTCCGGCGCACGGGCCGGACGGTGGCGAGCCCCGACACATGCACTCTCATACCCCGTGTCGCCCGCCACCACGACCCGCGGGCCGATCGGAAGGTGACAGCATGCGTGCGTGGCCGTGACCGCCGATCCACTCGCCCCGCTACTCGACCTGCCGGGGGTCCCGGACGCCGTGGGCCGGGCGCGGGACGCCCTGGTCACCGTGCACAACCACCCGGTCAACCGGCGGGGATGGCCGGCGAGCGCGGCCGAGGCGAGCCTGCGCGCCGCGCGCGCGTCCGCCGCACTGGACGGGGCCGCGCTCGCGGCGGGTGACACCGTGGCCGACCCCGTGCTCGCCGGTGCCGTCCGCGCGGCCGAGGAGTGCGGGCGGCTGCTCGGCGCCTGGCGGAGCTCTCCGCTGCAGGCGCTGGCCCGGCTGCACGTCGTGGCCGCGGCCGATCTCGTGCCGGTGGACCGGCACGAGGCGGAGCTGGGCAGGCCGCGGCCCGTCGACGAGCTGGCCGCCCGGCTCGGCGTCCTCGCCGACCTCGTCACGGGGGGCACGCGCGTGCCGGCTCCGGTGCTCGTGGCGGTGGTGCACGGCGAACTGCTCGCGCTCCGGCCCTTCGCGGCCGGGAACGGGGTGGTGGCGCGCGCCGCGGCCCGGCTCGCCGCGGTGGCCGCTGGTCTGGACCCGAAGGGGCTCGCCGTACCGGAGGTCGGGCACCTGCGCCATGCCGCGCAGTACCGCGCCGCGGCCGCCGGGTTCGCCGCGGGCAGCGGTGAGGGCGTACGGCAATGGCTGCTGCACTGCTGCGCGCAATGGGAGGCGGGGGCGCGGGAGGGAACGTCGATCGCCGACGCCCGCGCCTCGGGACACTAGTGCCCCCCGCCGGAAGTCCGCCGAATAATTCGGCGGCCCAGCCCCACGCTGCGCGCACCGGCCGACGTCCCGAGTACGCCCGGTACGAGGGCCGCCGCCCGGCACACGCAGCGAGAACCTGGA
>NZ_BAABJO010000064.1:0-17140 GCF_039543345.1 Pseudonocardia adelaidensis
GTGCAGGAGCCCAACGTCTACGCCGGCCTGTCGGTCGTGATCGGCGGCCTGATGCACGCCCGCCCGAAGTTCTTCGCCAAGGTGATGGGCGAGCTGCTGTTCTGGGTCGGCGAGGACAAGATGACCTACGGCGGTGACTACAACATCTGGGTGCCCAAGTGGCAGGTCGAGGGCTTCGTCGACTGGCAGATGCCCGACGACGACGCGTTCACCGACTACCCGCGGCTCACCACCGCGTCGAAGAAGAAGATCCTCGGGTTGAACGCGGCCAAGCTCTACGACATCCCGGTCCCCCCGGAATGCCGGCTGGAGACCTCTGCCGGGGCGCAGGACCAGCCGGGGGAGCAGCTGCTCACCGACGCCGCGGCGGCCGGCACCCCGTGATCGGTCTCGCCGCCGCGGTGTGGGCGGCGCTGGGCACGGTGCGCGATCCCGAGCTGGACGAACCGATCACGGATCTGCGGTTCGTGTCGGCGTGCACCGTGTCCGGCGACGGGGTCGCGACCGTGCGGCTGCGCCTGCCCACGTTCTTCTGCGCACCCAACTTCGCCTGGCTGATGGTGGCCGACGCCCACGACGCGGTCGCCGCCGTGCCGGGTGTCGTGCGGGTGGACATCGCCCTGGACGACCACTTCGTCGCCGCCACGATCAACGAGGGCGTCGCGGCCCGGGCCGGGTTCGTCGGCGCGTTCCCCGGCGAGGCGGCCGCGGAGCTGGACGAGCTGCGCGCGGTGTTCCTGCGCAAGGCCGCGCTGGCCGGCCAGGACCGGATCGCCCGGCCGCTGGTCGACGCCGGCCACACCCCCGAGCAGCTGGCCGCAACCCGGCTCGGGGACCTGCCGCCGTCGCCGGACCTGGACCGGCTGCGGCAGCGCCGGGCCGAGGTCGGGCTGCCCCACGGGCCCGACGCACCCCTGCTGCTGCACCCGGACGGCGCCCCCGTCCCGGCCGCCCAGGTGCCGCTGCACCTGCGGCGGGCCCGGCTCACCCGGGTCGGGATCGAGGCCAACGGCCACACCTGCCGCGACCTGCTCGCCACTCGCTATCCACAGGAGGTGGCCTCGTCGTGACCACGATCGAGGCGTCCGTGCTGGCGCAGGACCACGCGCGCCGGTACGCGCTCGTCGAGTTGCTGCTGGTGCGGGTGCTCGACCTGGCGCCCGCCGACGTCCCGGCGGAGGCCGACGCACTGCAGCACGCGGTCTCCGCGCGGCTGCTCGCCCGCATCGACGCGCTGCTCGGGTGGCCCGAGCGCGACCTGTGGGGCCGGCCCATCCCGCGGCGGGACGGACCGCCATGAGCCCCGAGACCTACAACCCGTGGACGGTGGTGAACGTGGTCTTCGACCACCTCGCGGCGGCCGGACTGCACCCGGTGCTCGGCGAGACCGGCGACCCGGGGATCCCGGCGGCGGCCCTGCTGCGTGCGCTCGGCATCGAGCCGGGACGCGACGACGAGGGCCCGGCCGCCCCGGCGGTGCAGGCCCACCTCGCCGAGATCCGGGCCCGGATGTTCCCCGACGTCGAGGAGGAGCGACCATGAGCGCGCCCGCAGCCCCACCGACGTCGGTGCGCCGGCTCGACACGGCGGGCGCGCGCGAGCTCGCCGGGCTCGCCGCGGTGCTCGACGACCTGCAGTACGCGCTGCGCTGCTGCGAGCACCTCGTCGCCCAGGTGGGCCGGCGCGGCGGACCCGACGCGGTGCTGGTGGAAGCGCTGTGGACGGGCGCCCTGCTCGCCTACGTCCGGTGCTTCTCGCCGCGCGCCGCCCTGCTCACCGCCGCCGACCTCGACGCCGTCGAGGGCGAGCACGAGGGCGAGTTCCGGCGGCTGCACGAGGTGCTGCTGAAGCTGCGCGACCACCTCGCGTCCCGCCACGTCAACCCGCGGGAGGCGTTCACGATCGGGGCGGCGCAGGCGAACGACGGCACCCCCACCGGGATCGCGGTCGTCTCCAGCCCGCGCCCGCTGGTCGAGGAGTCCTCCGTGCGGATGCTCGGGCGGCTCGCCTACCTCCTCGCGGCCCGGGTGGACGCGCGGATGCAGGAGCGGCAGCAAGCGGTGCTCGGCGAGGCGGCCGCACTGGCGCCGGCGGAGCTGGCCGAGCTGCCTCTGGTGCACCTGACCGATGGCGGGGGGCACTAGCCTAGGGCGCTCCTGCCTCACCGGGCGGAGGTGGCCGGCGGCGTCCGCCGGGATCGAGCCGCCCTCCTGCGCATCGCCGACTTCGCCAGCTCTTCGTCGACCCCGACCCAGATCTGCCCGTCGTCCTCCCGGACCGGGAAGACCGTGATCGGGCGCGTCGCGGGCGGGCTGAGCGGCTCGCCGGTCGCGAAGTCGAAGACGCTGCCGTGGCACGAGCAGAGCAGGCCGTCCTCGGTGACCTTGCCGCTCGAGAGCAGGCAGTCCAGGTGGCTGCAGTAGTTCGACGTCGCGTGGACGGTGCCGTCGCGGCGTGCCAGCGCGATCTCCACCTCCCCGACGAACACCCGGCGGACGACGCCCTCCGGGACCTGGCCGGAACGTGCGATGTTGTGGAACTCCACGGGTTCTCCCGGTCAGGCGTCGACGGTGTCGAGCAGGTCGAGCAGGTCGGTGTCCTCGTCGGCCAGCGCTGCCTCCGTCACGGGCGTGCCGCGGGAGATCAGCTCCCGGGCGGCCGCGACGTCGCCGCCGCGATCCACGGCGAACGCGGCGTGCACGCGGCCGTCGTGCAGGTAGAAGGCGGTGAAGTCGCGGTCGTCGACGCAACCCCGCACGACCACGGTGGAGTCGGGCCGCGGGCGGCCGACGAACTGCAGCCCGAGCTCGTACTGGTCCGACCAGAACCACGCCGGCTCCTCGGCGAGCTGCGGCAGCCCCAGCAGCGCCCGGGCCACGACCGCGCCCTGGCGGCTCGCGTTGTCGGAGTGCTCGACGCGGACGTGCCGGCCCGCGACCGGGTCGAAGCGGCTCGCGATGTCCCCGGCCGCGAACACGCCGGCGACGGCCGTGCGGCACTCGGGGTCGACGAGAACCCCACCCGCCACGGGGTCGAGCTGCAGCCCCGACGCGCGCGCGAGCTCGTCGTTGGGAACGGCGCCGACCGCGACGACGAGCAGGCCGGCCTCGACGGCGTCGCCGTCCGCGGTGCGCACGACGACCCCGGACGGGGTCGCGGCCACCGCGGCGACCTGCCGGCCGAACCGGAGGTCGACACCGTTCTCCCGGTGCAGCTCGGCGTAGGTCCGTGCCATCTCGGGGCCGAGCTGCCCCAGCAGCGGCAGGGCCGCCGTCTCCAGGCAGGTGACCTCGACGCCGAGCTCCCGCGCCGACGCCGCGACCTCGGAGCCGATCAGCCCGGCCCCGATCACCGCGATCCGGCCGGCGCCGGGCAGGAGCGTGCGGAGCCGGGCGGCGTCGTCGAGGTCGCGCAGGTGCACGACCCGGTCGCCGTCGACGCCCGGCAGCCTCCGGGCGCGCACACCGGTGGCGACGAGCACCGCGTCCGCGACGAGGTCCGCTCCACCGGTGAGGTGCACGCGGTGGCCTGCGCCGTCGACGGAGACCCGCTCGGCCCGCGTGCCCAGCAGCAGCTCGACGTCGTTGGTGCGGCACCACTCCGGGTCGAGGATGGTGACGTCCTCGGCGTCGGCGTCGCCGCGCAGGTACTCCTTCGACAGCGGCGGCCGCTGGTACGGGATGTGCCGCTCCTCGCCGAGCACGACCAGCCGGCCGCCGAAACCGCGGCGGCGCAGCATCCGCACGGCCGAGACGCTCGCCTGGCCTGCGCCCACCGCGACGACGGTGGCGGGGGTCGGGGTCACGTTCGCTCCTCTGCCTGGTCGGACCTGGGGTGGACGTGGACGATCCCGTCCACCACGAGCACATCGTGCACGGGCTGGCAGGCGTCCTGGTCGTCGGCGCGGCCGGTCGCCGGGTCGAACGTCCACTGGTGCCCCGGGCAGACGACCTTGTCCTTCCAGACGGTGCCGCGGGAGAGCGAGCGGCCCTTGTGGACGCAGGTGTCGTCGAGCGCGAACACGCGGTCCCCGACCAGGAACAGCGCGATGACCCGCCCGGCGACCTCGACCTGCTTGCGCTTCCGGCGTCGCAGCTCCGCCAGGGGAGCCACCGCGACCCATTCGACGGTCGCCGCGTCCGGGGTCATCACGGCTCAGGAGCCGGCCGCGGTGGGCGCGACGTAGGTGTCGTAGAGGGCGCGCGTGTAGGAGAAGCGCATCTCCGCGCCCCACCGCACGAAGTCGAGGCAGCGCTGCTGCAGCTCAGGGGTGTTGGCGTGGTCGAGCACGATCTGGTAGCCGCGCTCGCCGTGGACCTCGTCGGAGGTGATGTGCAGGTCGAAGAACTCGATCTCGTCCTCGGTGAAGCCGTAGGCCTCCCGCAGCGGCACGATCTGCTTCTTGTAGATGCTCGGCACCTGGGACTCCAGCCCGACGACCAGGGCGGCGGTGGCCACGACGAAGTGCTCGCGCATCGCCACCGCGTAGCACCACGACTGCAGGCCCCGGGTCACCGCGTTCATGTTGTTCGGGTCCTCGATGCGCTCCCTGGTCGTGCCGCACGCCTCGCCGAACCGGATGAGCAGGTCGGTGTGGCGGATGTCGGCCAGCTCCTCCTCGTACATGTTCTGGAGGGTGAAGTCCTTCGCGTCGGTGAAGCGGTCCGGGGTGTTGCCGTAGATGTAGCCGAGGTAGTCGGCGAAGGGGCCGACGTAGTGGTAGTGGTTCTCGGCCCAGCGGGCGAAGTGCTCGCGCGTCAGGACCCCGTCGGCCCACGCCTTGCTGAAGGAGGCGTCCTTCGCCTCCCGGCCCTTGATGGCGTTCTGGAGCGCGGCGCGGAAGTCGTCGCGGGAGAGCAGCTGCGTGGTGGCGGCGGAGCTGTCGGCGGTGAGGGTCATCGGGCGTCTCCAGGTGAGTGGGGAACCGGCTGATGACAGGAACGGTAGGTACGGATCGCGCCCCGGAATCCGGTCATCGTGCACAGAAGTCCCCGGAATGTTGCAGCACCCTGCACCGGGTCGGTGCAGGGTGCTGCAACTGAGGATTCGCAGGTCAGAACGCCAGCGCGGCGAAGAGCGTGGACACGACGAGCCCCGCGACGACGGGCACGAAGCACTTGCGTGCGAGGTCGATGACCGGCACCCGCGTGACCCCGGCGACCACCAGCAGGGACGACCACGCGACGAGCACACCACCGCCCGCCCACACCGAGCCCATCTGGCCGACGGCGGCGAGCGTCGCCGGGTCCATGCCGACCGTGGGCCCGAGCGCACCCGACAGCGAACCGGTGAGCGGAAGGCCGGAGAACCCGGAGCCCTCCAGCCCGGCCGCCATGCCGACCAGCAGCACGCCGAAGCACATGACCACCGGGTTGCCGGGGATGAACCGCTCGCCCGCCGTCACGAGGTCGACGAGGAGACCGGGCGCGCTCTGGCCCTCCTCCAGGCCGAGGATCGTCCCCGCGTACTCGGCGTTGCCGAGGAAGAAGAACCCGGCGATCGGGAGCACCACGCCCATCGCCCGGAACGCGAACACCAACCCGTCGACGAGGTGCTCCCCGCAGGTCGTGAGCGCGGCCGACGGGCCGTCGAGCGCGACGACGGCGACGATCACCAGTACGGCGGCGACGCCACCGACCAGCGCGGCGGCGCTTCCGCCCTGGACCTCCGGAACCAGCGTCGTGAACTTGCCGAGCGCCATGTAGGCGATCATGACCGCGAAGACGACGGGGACGCCGACGGCGAAGATCTTCGACAGCCGCACGACGCGCGGGGCGTCCTCCTCATCGGGGCCCTCCGCGCCGGCGGCCGGCGGGAACGTCCCGGCGGTCCGGCCGGGCTCCGCCGGGGGCGGGGCGGCGCCACCACCGGCGTGGGTCGCCACCCCGGCCGCAACGGGCACCCGCTCCTCGACCACGGTGAGGGGTTCGGCGACATCGCGGGCGCGCGCCTTCGCGAACCCGAGCCGCGTCGCGATGGCGGCCGCGATCCGGCTGGTGCTCTCCACCGGCTGCGCGGCCGCGGCGACCCGGCCTTCCCACTCGTCCAGGTTCGTCTCGGCCGGCGCCCGCATGTGCCGGCGCAGCACCACGCCGGTGAGCACCAGGGCGACGCCGCCGGTGATCAGGGAGAGCACCAGCGCGATGTCCGCGACGGCCGAGGTCTCCGCCCCGGCGGCGGTGGCCGAGAGCCCGGGAGCGACCTGGATCACGTAGTCGCTCGACAGCGCCATGCCCTGGCCCGCGATGGCGATGACCATCGCCGCGCCCATCGCCGGCAGGCCCGCTCGGATGGCCGCGGGCACGAGGATCGCGCCGATCAGCGGCACCGCGGGGGTGGGCCAGAAGAACAGGCTGATGACGTAGGTGACCACGGCGAGCACGGCGTAGGACGACCAACCGCCGCGCATCACGCGCTGGAACGGTGTGACCATGCGCTGGTCGGCCTTCATCGCGCGCAGCGTGCCCAGCAGCGCGGTCACCAGCGCGATGATCAGGAAGATGTTGAACAGCTCCGACGCCGCGGTCAGGCTGGCGTTGAAGATCGCCTGGACGGCCGTGATGGGGCTCCCGGTCAACACCCACGCCGTGACGAGCGTGGCCAGGAGAGCGGGGACGACCACGTTCTTGCGGGCCACGGTGGCCCCGATGATCAGGAGGACAGCTGCCAGATAGACCCAGTGCGCGGCAGTGAGAGCCACCGCGGCCTCCTTCCCGCCGCGTCGTCGCGGCGTCCGAAGTGTCGGGCGCCACAGTCCATGACCGCGCGACGGGCGAGCTAGGAGAACACTGCACATCACCCGCGCCTCGGATTGTGCACCTTGTCATAGGGGCACGGTGCACTGATCGACGGGCCCGGGTTGGGCGATGTGCCCCTGTCGCCGCCCGGCCGCCGACAGCATCGTGCAGGTGTGCGCTCCCCCTCCCCGGTCCGTGAACCGCAGGTGCGCCTCGGGCTCGTCGCGACCCCGCTCGTCGTCGGGACGTTCGCGAGCACGATCGCGAACACGCTCGTCAACGTCCCGCTCGCGACGATCGTGGCCGACCTGGACGCGCCCCTGCGCAGCGGCGCGCTCGTCGTCATCGCGTTCAACACGACGTGCGCGCTCATGCTGCCGCTCGGTGGCTGGCTGGGCGACCGGTACGGCCGGCGCAGGCTGTTCCTGGTCGCGATGGCGGGCGTGACGATCGGGGCGGCCGGTGCCGTGTTCGCCCCGAACCTCGCCGTGCTCGTCGCGTTCCGGGCCGTGCAGGGGATCGGCGGGGCGCTGGTGCTCCCGAACGTGCTCGCGCTGCTGACGAGCGCCGCGGGTCCGGCGCGCCGCGGCCGGGCCGTGTCGTGGTGGGCGGCCGCGAACGGGGCGGGGCAGGCCGCCGGCCCGACGGTCGGCGGGCTGCTCGCCGACACGCTCGGCTGGCGCGCGGTGTTCGTCTCGATCATCCCGTTCGCGCTGTTCGCGTTCGCCGGTGGCCTGCGCTGGGTGCCCCGCAGCCCGGCCCGACCGGTACGGCTGGAGTGGCGCGGGGCGCTGACGCTGACAGTCGGGGTCGGACTGCTGCTCGTGGTGGCCTCCGCGGTGTCACCGCTGGGCGCGGGCTCACCGTTCGTGTGGGGCGGTGGCGGCCTCGGGTTGCTGGCGCTGCTCGCGTTCGTGCTGGTGGAGCGGCGGCAGGCCGACCCCTTCATCCCGCTGGCACTGCTGGTGCAGCCCCGGTTCATGCGGTCCTCGGTGGCGGCGCTGTGCCAGATGTTCTGCCTCACCGCCACGCTGGTGACGGTGCCGCTCTACCTCGTGGCCCGGGGCGAGGCGTCGAGCGCGGCCGCCGGGCTCGTCGTGGTCGCGCTGCCGCTCGCGATGACGCTGCTGGCACCGGTCGCCGGGCTGGCCACCGAGCGGTGGAGCCCGCGCCTGGCCCTGCGCCTCGGACTGTTCGCGCTCGCGCTGGCCGAGCTGGCCCTCGCGGTCCTGCTCCTGGGCGGTCACCCGGTCGGGGTGCCGCTCGTCGCGGCGGTCACCGCCACCGGCGTGGGGATCGCGTTCACGCAGACCCCCGCCACGGCCGGTGCTGCCCGCACCGCGATCGGCGCCGGGCTCGGGCTGTTCAACATGCTGCGGTTCGTGGGCGCCGCGCTGGGCGGCGCCGTGGTCGCCGTCGTGATCGCGGATGCCGCCGACAGCACCGCCCGCTGCGCCACGGTCGCGGCGATCTGCGGTGCGGTTGCGCTGCTGGCGCTGCTCGTCTCGTTCGCCGGGCGCAACCCCGCTACGCGGTGACCGCCCCGGCCACCTGCTCCTCGAACGCGGCCAGCGCCGCCGCCCCGACGGCCTTGTCCTGCTCGCCGTTGCCCCCGCTCACGCCGACGGCGCCGACGACCTGGCCCTGGTAGACGACCGGGAACCCGCCGACGAACACCGCGAACCGGCCGGGGTGCATGTGCTGGATGCCGAAGGCCTCGTTGCCCGGGAGCGCGGGTCCACCGGGCGGCTCGTTGAACAGGTGGGTCGCGCGCTGGTGCCCGGCCGCGGTGAACGCCTTGGCGATCGCGATCTCCACGCCGGTGAGGCGTGCGCCCGTCATCCGGTGCAGCGCGATGACGTGGGCGCCGTCGTCGACGATGCAGATCGTCTGCACCACTCCGATCCGGGTGGCCTCCGCCTCGGCGGCGCGCAGCAGCACCAGTGCGTCCTCGAGGGTCAGGCGGTGGATCGACTGCATCAGCGCTCTCCGTAGTTCAGGTAGACGGTCTTGGTGTCGGTCACGAAGTCGAGCGCCTGGCGCCCGCCCTCGGGGAACGCGCCCCCGCTGGAGGCCTTCCAGCCACCGAACGGCGGCGCGATCCCGTTGCCCGTCGTCCGGTCGTTGATCTTCACGATGCCGCAGGCCGCCTGCTGCGCGAACCGGTGTGCCACGGCGAGGTCGCGGGTGTGGATCGCGGTGACGAGACCGTGGGCGGAGGAGCCGACCACCTGCAGCGCCTCGTCGACCGAGCCGATCGGCAGCACCGACAGGTACGGCCCGAAGACCTCGCCGTCGACCAGCGGGTGCCCGGTCGGCACGTCCGCGAAGAGGGTGGGCCGGACCCACCAACCCGCGCCGTCGTGCTCGTCGTCGAGCCCCGCCTCGGCCACGACCCGGGCACCCGCCGCGACCGCCGACTCCTTCAGCCGCGTCAGCCGCTCGAACTGGGCCCGCGTCGCCACCGGGCCGGTGGTGACGCCCGCCCGGTCCCCGTGCCCCACTCGCAGACCGCGGACCCTGGCCGCGAGCAGCTCCGTGAACTCCGCCGCCACCGACTCGGCCACGAGCACGCGGTCGGTCGACGTGCACGCCTGACCGGTCAGGTCGAACGCACCGCCGGCCACCTTCGTCGCCGCGGAGTCGAGGTCGGCGTCGGCGCAGACGACGGCGGCGTTGTGCCCGCCGAGCTCCAGCTGCAAGCGCGCGCGGCCGCCCGCGTGCCGGCGCAGGAAGGCGCCGACGCCGTCGGAACCGGTGAAGCTGATCGCCGCCACCTCCGGCGCGGAAACCAGGGCCGTCATGGCCTCCGGGTCCTGCCCCTGCAGGAGCTGCAGCACCCCGTCCGGCACGCCGGCCTCCGCCGCCACCTCGGCGAGCCAGGAGCCCACCCCGGGGGTCACCGGCGAGGGCTTGAACACCACCGCGTTGCCCGCCGCCAGCGCGGGCGCGATCTTCCGAGCGGCCAGCGACAGCGGGAAGTTCCACGGGGTGATCGCAACGACCACGCCCAGCGGGCAGCGCAGCGTGTACGCGAACGTCGAGCCCGCCTCCTGGGGGTACGTCGTCCCCTCCACCAGGTAGGCCAGCTGGGCCGCCAGCCGGAACTGCTCGGCGGACTTCCCGGCCTCACCGCGGGCGGCCGCGAGCGGCTTGCCCTCCTCGCGCGTGATCAGGGCGGCCACGTCGTCCGCCCGCCGGTCGATCAGGTCGGCGATCGCGGTCAGGGCGGTCGCCCGGCCCAGTGGGGGCGTGGCGGCCCATCCCACCGCGGCCGTGGCGGCGGTGGTCACCGCGGCCCGCGCGTCGGCCGGTGTCGCCTCCACGTACCGGAAGACCACGTCCGCGGGCGACGCAGGATCGACCGACTCGCCCGGGGACGCGGTGACCGTTGGTGCGGAGTGCACGAAGAACCTCCGAGCGATTGTGGAGATTGCCGTCTAGCCGTGATTCTGCGGCCGGGTCACCATGGCTGGCACTGGACGAACTGCACCCTCGACGCAGCGGGATGTGGGCACATGGCACAGGGTCCCCCGGCACGTCAGGACCGGCCGAGCGACGACAGCATCGACGTGGGCGCGTTGCTCGCCGAGCCCCTCCTGCGGAACACGCTGGTGGCCGGGCTCGGGGGTGTGCACCGGCGGGTGCAGTGGTGCCTGCCGCTCTCCGAGCTCGGCGCTCCCGCCGGTGCCGGCGGGAATGGGGACCGTCCCGGTCCGCCGCACGCGGGGATCGTCGTCCACGCGCACGCCGCCGATCTGCGCGGCCCCGACGGCCCCGCCACGATCAGCACCGTGGCCGCCCGCGGCGGGGTCGCGGTGCTCGTCCAGACCGACCCCCGCGACGTGGCCACCCCGACCGAGCTGCCGTTCGCCTACCCCGAGGCGCGGCGCGCCGCCGACGACGCCGGGCTCCCGCTCGCGCTGCTGCCGCCGACGGCCGACTACCGGACGGTCAGCCAGCTCGTGGCCACGAAGGTCCTCGCCCAGGCCACGCACGTGCTGCAGTACAGCGACCGCGTGCATCGGTCCCTCGGCGAGATCCTCGCCCGCGGCGCCGGCATCCCGCCCCTGGCCTACGGGATGGCCCGGATGAGCGAGGCGCCCGTGATGGTGATCGACCTGGACGGTGTCGTGCTCGCTCACGAGGCGACCTCCGCGATCCCGAAGCCCGACCCGGCCGTGATCGGCGCCGTGCTCGTGCAGCACCTGGAACGCCTCGCCGCCGACGGCACGGCGGGGGCCGGGGTGACCGTCGTCGATCCCATCGAGGACGGGCCGCTCACCTGCACACCGATCATCGCGCCCGTGATGTACGGCGGCGAGATCAGCGGCCTGGCCGCCGTGCTCGAACCCGCAGGCGGCGACCCGCACGACCACGCCCAGCGCCGGATCGTCGCCGCCGAGGGAGCGGTGCTCATCGGCTCGGAGATGCTGCGGATCCGCTCGATGACCGAGGCCGAGGAACGGACCAGGGGCGACTTCGTCGTCGGCCTCGTCCACGGCCGGTTCGAGGACGGTCAGCAGCTGCTCGCGCGGGCTCGCCACCACGGGTTCCACCCGGACGGCCGGTACGCCGTCTGCGTCGCGGCGATGAACCCGCCCGACCTCGACGACGAGCGCACCCGCCGCCGCTCCACCGCCGTGGCCCGCGCCGCCGAGAAGATCGACCTGCTGCCCGGTGGCCCGACGCTGGCCACGTACATCGGGGGCAACCTGGTCGTCGTGCGGCCGGTCGTCCGGGGCGGCCCGACCCCCGATGCGCTCGACGAGCAGGAGCGGGTGCGCGCGTTCGCGGGACACCTGCGCAAGCTCATCGGCGACCGCACCGGCACCGCCGTCCGCGTGGCGTTCGGCCGGGTCGGCACCGGCGCCCGCGGCGTCGCCCGCAGCTACCGGGAGGCGCGCACGGCGCTGGCGCTCGGCCGCAGGGTGGACGTGCCGCCGGTCGCGGGCTACGACGAGCTGCGCATCTTCGTCGCGCTCTCGGACCTCGCCGACAGCGAGAACGGCCGGACCTTCGCCCACGAGGTGCTCGAACCGCTGCGCAAGGTCGACGGGAACGCCCGCAACCTGGAGAGCGTCGTGCTCGCCTACATCGCCGAGTCCGGCAACCTCAACGCGGCGGCCCGGCGGCTCGGCCTGCACCGCAACACCACGCTGTACAAGCTCGACCGGGTCTCGCGCGTGCTCGGCATGGACATCCGGTCGGCCGAGACCCAGTTCATGGTGTGGCTCGCCCACCACATCGACAACCTGGTGCAGGTGGGCGACAGCCTCGACGCCGAGCTGGCGCCGCCGCCCTGAACCGAACCCGACATCCGGCAGACTCGCTCCCGTGCGTCTCGGCCGCGACCCGTCCCTGCCCGACCTCGGCGGCACCGTCGTCCTCGTGACCGGCGGGAGCGGGAATATCGGGTCGGGCATCGCGCGACGGTTCGCCGAGGCGGGTGCCGCGGTCGTGGTGCACCACCACACCGGCGCGGGGCGGGCGCAGGCCGTGGTCGACGGGATCGTCGGAGCCGGCGGGCGGGCGGTCGCCGCCCGGGCCGACGTCACGGACCCGGCGGCCGTCACGGCGCTCGTCGAGCTCGCCGTCGACCGGTTCGGTCGGCTGGACGCCGTGGTCGCGGCGGCCGGCGTGCAGCCCGTCGCGGAGCTGGCGGGGATGCCCGTGGAGAGCTGGCGGGAGGTCCTCGACGGCAACGCGACGAGCGCGTTCGCGACCCTGCAGGCCGCCGCGACCGCACTGCGCGGCCGCGGCGGCTCGATCACGCTGGTGGCGTCCGTCGAGGGCAGCAGGCCCGCCCGCGGCCACGCGCACTACGCGGCGTCGAAAGCCGCAACGGTCATGCTGGCCCGCGCCGCCGCCCTGGAGCTCGGCCGCGACGGCGTGCGGGTCAACTCGGTCTCGCCGGGTCTCGTCGCCCGGGCGGGGTTGCGCGAGGACTGGCCGGACGGCGTCGAACGGTGGGAGCGCGCCGCGCCCCTGCACCGCGTGGGCGAGCCCGGGGACGTCGCCGACGCGTGCGTGTTCCTCGCCTCGCCGATGGCCCGCTTCATCACCGGGCACGATCTGGTCGTGGACGGCGGGATGGCGGTGGTGCCGGCGTGGTGAGCGGGGGCGAGCGGGTGGCGGAGCTGCTCGGGCTCGAACCGCTGCCCGGCGAGGGCGGCCTGTTCCGGCGGACGCACCTCGACGCTCACTCGTCGGCGATCTACTACCTCCTGCTCGCGCCCGACTTCTCGGCGGTGCACCGGCTCACGGCCACCGAGACCTACCACTGGTACGCGGGCTCGCCGCTGCGGTTGCTGCTGCTCGGCGGCGACGGGCAGGTCTCCGAGCCGGTGCTCGGCCCGGACCTGGCGGCCGGTCAGCGGCCGCAGGTCGTGGTGCCCGCCGGCACCTGGCAGGGCTCCAGCCCGGCGGGGGAGTGGGCGCTGGTCGGCACGACCACGGCCCCACCTTTCGAGTGGGCCGGGTTCGAGCTCGGCGACCGCGCCGCGCTCACCGCCCGCTACCCCGACGCCGCGCACCGCATCGCCGAGCTGACCCGCCCGGGCCACGCGTCGGGGATTGGCCATGGCGGCCCCTCCAGCTCCCGATGATGCTGCAGTCATGACAAGCCGCCCGTTCGCCCAGGTCGACGTCTTCTCCGCCGTGCCGTACCGGGGCAACCCGGTCGCGGTCGTCCTCGACGGCGACGGCCTCACGACCGAGCAGATGCAGCGCATCGCGAACTGGACGAACCTGTCGGAGACGACGTTCGTCCTCCCGCCCACCAGCCCGGCCGCCGACTACCGCGTCCGCATCTTCACCACGGCGGAGGAGCTCCCGTTCGCCGGGCACCCGACGATCGGTACCTGTCACGCCTGGCTGGCCCGCAACCCCCGGCACACGGGGGACACGGTCGTACAGGAGTGCGAGGCGGGGCTGATCACGCTCCGCCGCACCGGCGACCGGCTCGCGTTCGCCGCCCCGCCGCTGATCCGCGACGAGCCGGTGGACGAGGAGTTGCAGGCCCGCATCGCGCGCATCCTGGGCATCGAGCGGGCCGGGATCCGCGACGCCAGGTGGATCGACAACGGCCCCGGCTGGGTGGGTGTCCTCCTCGAGGACGCGAAGGCGGTGCTCGCCGTCGCCCCGAACGCCGAGGAGCTCAAGCTCGGGATCGTCGGCCCGTACCCGGAGGGCACTCCGGAGGCCGTCGAGGTCAGGGCGTTCTTCCCGGCGGGTCGCACCAGCTTCGAGGACCCCGTCACGGGCAGCCTCAACGCCGGCCTCGGGCTCTGGCTGCTGCGCACCGGCCGGCTCCGGGCTCCCTACGTCGCCTCCCAGGGCACGGCAGTGGGCCGGGCGGGGCGGGTGCACGTCGACCAGGACGCCGACGGCACGGTGTGGGTCGGCGGCGACGCGGTCACGTGCGTGAGGGGTGAAGTCGAGATCTGAGCCTCGCCCGCGGGGCGGGGGTGCACTAAGAAAGAATCATGGCCCTCGCCTACGTCATCGGCACCTTCGACACCAAGGGCGCGGAGCTGGGCTACGCCGCCGAACGCCTGCGCGCCGCCGGCGCGGAGGTCGTCACCGTCGACGTGTCGACGCAGGCGCGGGGCGGGCCCGCGGATATCGGGGCGGACGAGGTGGCGGGGCACCATCCCGACGGCGCGGGTGCCGTGTTCACGGGCGACCGCGGCAGCGCGGTCGCGGCGATGGCCGCGGCGCTGGAGCGGTTCCTGCTGAGCCGCTCCGACGTCGGCGGGGTGCTCGGCCTCGGCGGCTCCGGCGGCACCGCGCTGGTCACGCCGGCGATGCGCGCGCTGCCGGTCGGCGTCGGGAAGATCATGATGTCGACGGTGGCGTCCGGGAACGTCGCGCCCTACGTCGACGCGTCCGACATCGCGATGTGGTACTCGGTCACCGACGTCGCGGGCCTGAACCGCATCTCCCGCCGCGTGATCGGCAACGCCGCCCACGCGCTCGCCGGGATCGTCATGCACGACGTCCCCGCCGCCGACGACCGGCCCGCGGTGGGCCTCACGATGTTCGGGGTCACCACCCCGTGCGTCACGGCCGTCACCGAGCTGCTCGGCGACGCCGTCGACCCGCTCGTCTTCCACGCCACCGGCACCGGCGGGCGGGCGATGGAGAAGCTGGTCGACGACGGCCTCGTCGGCTCGGTGCTGGACATCACCACCACCGAGGTGTGCGACCTGCTGGTCGGCGGGGTATTCCCGGCCACCGAGGACCGGCTCGGCGCGATCGCCCGCACCGGCGTGCCGTACGTCGGGTCGTGCGGCGCGCTCGACATGGTCAACTTCGGGGCGCGGTCCACGGTGCCGGCGCAGTTCGCCGGCCGCACGCTCTACGAGCACAACCCGCAGGTCACGCTCATGCGCACGACCCCGGACGAGAACATTGCGATCGCGCGGTTCATCGCACGTGGCCTCAACGCGTGCGAGGGCCCGGTGCGGTTCCTGCTGCCCACCGGCGGCGTCTCCGCACTCGACGCCCCCGGGCAGGCGTTCTGGGACCCGGAGGCCGACGAAGCGCTGTTCGCCACGCTGGAGGCCGAGGTGCACCAGACCGACCGGCGGCGGGTCGAACGCCTGCCGTACAACGTCAACGACCCCGAGTTCGCCGACGCGCTGGTCGCCGCGTGGCGGTCGGTGACGGGAGGAGTGCTGAGGTGAAGTTCGCGCGTGCCCAGCTCGTCGAGCGGTTCCAGGACATGGCCCGGCGCGGCGAGCCGATCATCGGCGGCGGCGCCGGCACCGGCCTCTCGGCGAAGTGCGAGGAGGCCGGGGGCATCGACCTCATCGTCATCTACAACTCCGGCCGCTACCGGATGGCCGGTCGGGGCTCGCTCGCGGGCCTGCTCGCGTACGGCAACGCCAACGAGATCGTGGTGGAGATGGCCGCCGAGGTGCTGCCCGTCGTCGACCACACCCCGGTGCTGGCGGGTGTCAACGGCACCGACCCGTTCATGCTCACCGACCGGTTCCTGCGCGAGCTGGCCGACCTGGGCTTCGCCGGCATCCAGAACTTCCCGACCGTCGGTCTGATCGACGGTGTGTTCCGGGCCAACCTGGAGGAGACCGGCATGGGCTACGGGCTGGAGGTCGACCTCGTCGCCGCCGCCCGCGAGGCCGAGCTGCTCACCACGCCGTACGTCTTCTCCGCCGACGACGCGCGCGCCATGACCCGCGCCGGCGCCGACATCATCGTCTGCCACATGGGCCTGACCACCGGCGGCTCGATCGGCGCGGAGACCGCCAAGACCCTCGACGACTGCGTCGGCCTGATCGACGAGTGGGCCGCCGCAGCGCGCGAGGTCCGCGACGACGTCCTCGTGCTCTGCCACGGCGGGCCGATCGCGATGCCCGACGACGCGGCGCACGTGCTGGAGCACACGACGCTGTGCCACGGCTTCTACGGCGCCTCCTCCATGGAACGGCTGCCCACCGAGAAGGCCCTCACCGAACAGACCCGCGCGTTCAAGACCCGTCTCAACCGATAGGAGCCCCCATGCCCCGCGCCTACGCCAGTGGTGTCGTACCCGCGTCCGCCGACACCGTCTGGTCGCACATCCGTGACTTCAACGGGCTGCCGAGCTGGCTCCCGGCGATCACCGCGAGCGAGCTGACGGAGGGTGGCTCCGGCGCGGAGGTCGGGGCCGTCCGCAGGCTCACCCTCGGCGACGGCGGCATCGTGGTCGAACGCCTCCTCGAGCTGAACGACGCCGAGCGGCGCTACACCTACGAGTTCGTCGAGAACCCGTTCGGGGCCCGGCGCTACGTCTGCACGTTGCGGGTCGCGCCCGTGACGGCGGGTGGGGAGGCGTTCGTCGAGTGGTGGTCGGAGTTCGACGCCGACGCGGCCGACGAGAAGCGCCTCACCGACTTCTTCGCGGACGGCGTCTACGCAGGCGGGATCGCGGCGCTGCGAGACCACTTCGCCGCCGCCTGAGCCTCACCCGGCCTGCGGTGCCTCGGCGCCGAGCGGACGGCCGGCGCGTCTGCTCGCTGAGATCGCCCAGGAGCCCATCTCCGAGCGAGATGCGGACCACGGACCGTGTCGCCGCTCGATCGCCGGTCGATGAGTGGCGGCAGTGGTGGTTGTGGTCGTGTTTCCTTCCCAACGTGGGCCCGACGCTCTCGCCGATCGTTCAGCGCTGACTCAGACGGACTAACAAGGTTGGAATATCAGCTGAGTGCTTGAATCTCGGTCGCTAGCCTCTCCTGGCTAGCTGTACTGACCACAGAGGTTAGGAACGACCCGACCGGGATGATCTTGATGTGAGGGAGGGCCTCCAGGTCCGGTGTGGATTGCGACATCTGCACCGAGCAAGGAGGCCCTCGTGCTCCACCGTAACGCCCCGTTGTCCCCGGTCGGTCGTGAGCGCC
>NZ_BAABJO010000065.1:0-15893 GCF_039543345.1 Pseudonocardia adelaidensis
CGCTCGCCGCGGCCGCCGCGAGCCCGAGCAGCGGGCCGCTCACGGCGGCGGGCGGGCGGACCCCGGCCGCGCGCAGCACCCCGGCGAGCGCACCGACCCCCACCCCGGCGGCCGTGCCCGCGAGCAGGTCCGAGCCCAGGCGGGCCCGGTCCGCCCGTGCGGCGGAGGCGTCGAGCGGGGCGGTGGCGAGGAACGCGGCCGCGCCGGCGGCGCCCGCCGCGGAGCCGCGCAGCAGTCCGGAGAGCAGTGATCCCACGACGGTCCCGCTACCCGGCGAGCAGGGCCGGCAACCGGTCCAGCAGCGGCAGCTGCCCTTTCGTGATCTTCCTCCGGGCGGCGTCGAGACCGAACCACGCGGCGCGGTCGATCTCGGGGAACTCCTGCTGCCGCCCCGACCGCGGCGGCCACTCCAGCGTGAACGTGCCGGGCACGATCCGGTCGGCGTCGAAGTCGGCGGCGAGGGCGAACGCCGTGATCCGCTTCCCACCCGAGAGCCGCACCTCCCCGAGGTCGACGAGCACCCCGTCCGGGAGGGGCGCGCCGAGCTCCTCGGCGAACTCCCTGGCCGCCGCCGCCCGCGGGTCCTCGTCGGGGCCGTGCTCGCCCTTGGGGATCGACCACGCCCCGTCGTCCTTGCGGGCCCAGAACGGCCCGCCCATGTGCCCGAGCAGCACCTCGGTGCCGTCCGGCCCCGGTCGGTGCAGCACCACTCCCGCGCTCCGCGTCGCCGCCACCCGAGGAAGTGTGGCAGGTCCCGCGCTCGGCACGGCCGTCAGCAGACCTCCAGGTGGTCGGCGTCGGGGGTCGGCGGCCGCCGGGTGGAGGTCCGGTCGAGGTAGAACCAGGCGACCGAGGCGATGTCGTCCTGCAGCTGCAGGTAACGCCTGCCGGAGCGCCAGCCGAGCGCCTGGACGTCGACGGACAGCGCGTGCGCGAACCGGATGGGGTCGGGCAGGTGCCAGCGGTACATGCCGAAGCGCTGCTGGCTGCGGTAGCAGCCGTCGGGGCGCAGGACCTGGTGCAGCCCGAGGTAGGGGGTGGTGAAGGCGGTGTAGCCGCTGCCGGGGACGTCGAAGTTCCAGGCGCCGCCGAAGTAGTCCTCGGTGCCGGTGCCGCAGATGGTGGGGAGCACGTCGTCGGCGTCCCGGTCGTCGTCGAGGTAGAACTTCACCTCGCCCTCGCCCCACCAGCCGCTCGAGTTGGTGGCCCAGGCGAGGTAGGTGCCGACGTAGTGCCCCCGCCCGGTGACGCCGTCGACGAGCGTGTGCGTGTCGCCCTTCGCGAGGGGGTTGTCGCGCCGCCACTGGGCGTGCAGGTAGCCGGCCTGCTCGGGCACCGGGGCGAGCGAGTAGGTGATCTGGAAGTAGACGATCGCCGGGTCCGGCCCGATGTTCTCCAGCGTGATCCGGGCGGCCGACCGGAACGGCATCTGCCAGTAGCTGTTGAAGCCCCCGTGCGGGTTCACCGCCACGACCTGGGACGACAGCTGGGCGAACTCGCCCCACCCGTGGCAGAAGAAGTCGCCGATCGGCACCTCGACCGCCGGTTCGGCGTCGCCGTCCCAATGCATCCGCAGCAGCAGGCTGCGCCAGTGCGAGGGGTGGGTGGTGATCCAGATGTGCTGCACCACGCCGGGCCCGTCGATCTCGGCGAGGGAGGCGGTCCTGCCGGCCGGCACCTCGATCGAGGGCGAGACCTTCCAGCCGCGGCCGAGGTCGCGGGCGGCCGCCGCGCCGGTGCCCTCGGTGGCGCCGCCGCCCGCGCCGGGGGCCCCGGTCGGGTTCTCGGGGCTGATCGAGCGGGTGACCGCCGTGCTCAGAAGGGCCATCTCGGGTTGCAGCGGGATGGGGTGCGCCATCGGTGCCTCCGCGGACGTTCGGCGTCGTGAAATCGATTTCCACCGTCGCGGTCGCACCGTATCGGACGACTACGCGGCCGCGGCCCGTGCCCCGGGGAGGCTGCGCAGCACCGCCCGGGCGACGGCGTCGTTGTAGCGCAGGCTCTGGGCGTTCATGCCGGGACGCGTGAACGCCCCCGCCACCTTCACCGTGGTGTGCGGGCCCACCGCGAACCGCCGCGGGTGCACGGTGCCCGTGGCGTCGATCAGCGCCCCGTCGGACGGCCGGACCCGGATCAGGCCGGTGTTGCGCAGGACGGTGCCGCCGGCGTCCCGCAGCACCTCCTCGCTCACGGCGCCGTCGGCGAGCAGGGCGGCGATCAGCGGGTCGGTGGTGCGCGACGCGCTCGGGCCGGGCAGGCGCGCGTCGACGAGGGTGCGGGCCGTGACCGGCGGCCCACCCGCCACGCTGGAGCTGCCGGCGCGGAAGGCGCCGTCTGCGACGTCCACCCACATCCCCTCGCCGAGGAACGCGACGTACCCGGCACGCGACAGCGCGAGCAGCTCGCGCACCCTGAAGCCGGGCGGGCCGCTCGCGACCGCGTTGAAGAAGCCCTGCCACCATGCCAGGTCGACCGCCCGGGAACGGGCCGACAGCACCCCCGAACCGGCGAGGCGGGTGACCTCGCCGTACACCGACAGCATCGCGACGAAGGCGCCCAGGTGCGGCGTGTGCGCCGGATCGACGTGCTGGCGCAGGTCCTCGGCGATCCGCTCGCGCACGAGGGGCTGCAACGCGCCGAGATCCGGGGCGCGCACGCCGGCGAGGGGCTGGTCGAGGGCGACGAGGTCGATCCGGTCGACCGGGTCGGGCACGGCGGCGGCGATCAGCTCGGCCATCGCGGGTGAGCGCCAGTCGAGCCGGGAGAAGCGCGCCGCGAACTCGGCCCACGGCAGCCGGACGCGCCCCGGGTGGCCGACGAACAGCTCGTGGTACCAGCCCCAGGCGATCTCCTTCGCCATCAACGGCCACGCCTGCGTGCCCAGCTCGACCGGCCCGCCCGAGCCGATCAGCGGGTCGACGGCGGCCGGCCCGAAGAACCGCGGCAGCGGCGGCCGGCCCGCGCGCAGGCCGTAGTGCGGTTTGCTGTGGTAGGGCATCCCGCGGGGGGACCCCGCGACGAGCCGCGGTTCCGCCCCGGACGGCACGTAGCGCAACCCGTCCCCGTCGGGCTCGAACCGCCCGCCCCGCCCTTCGAACAGGAGCACGACCAGGTCGATGAACGCCAGGCCGAGCCCGCGGACGAGCGCGGTCCCACCCGGGGCGATCACCGACAGGTCCGAGTCCGTGGTCTGCTCCGGAGGCAGGTAGGTGAGCCCGGCGTCGTCGGCACGGGCGGCGAGCGCCCGCTCCTCGTCGGTCGGGGTGGCGTCGAGGTGCCCGGACGCGAGGACCACGGCGTCGACGCGCAGCACGTCGCCGTTCTCCAGCCGGACGACCTGCAGGTCACCGTCCTCGGCGAGGCCGACGGCGCGCGTGCGGTGCACGTGCGCCCGCATCCCGGGTGGCAGCCCGGCGATGACCTCCCGCAGCACCCAGCTCAGGTAGGCGCTCTGCAGGCGCCGGGTGGGGAACGTCGAGGAGGTGACGGCGGCCAGCTCGGTGGCGAGCTCGGGGCCGAGGGAGTCGCGGAGGGAGTCGGGGTCGCCGTCCGCCCGGAGCGCCTGCGCCCAGTCCCAGAACGACGGGCCGGGGACGATCGGCCCGTCGCAGACCACGGTCTCGTCGGTGAACATCGTGACGTCGGCGGCCATGGAGTTCATCGCGAGCAGCGGCGACTGGTCGTGGCGCCAGATCCGCCCGGGCCCGGCCGGGTGGGGATCGACGAGGTGCACGTCGATGCCGTCCGGGCCCAGCTCGGGCCCGCTGGCGCCCAGCCGCTCGAGGATCCCGACACCCCGGGGGCCCGCACCGACGATCGCGATGGCAGAGCCCACGGGCGACCGTCCTCACGTGTGCGCAGGATGAACCGCTCCGACTGTAGGTCGGCATCGCGGCGCCGGCACAGGACGTGTGTCCGCCCGCACGCCCGTTGACGGGCGCGGCGGCGGGTGCTGGAGTGGAGGTCGTGGTCTTCTCCACGTTCTGCGCCGTCCGCGTTCCGCTGGTGAGCCGGCGGCACGTCGACCTCGGCCGGGTGTGGTCGGCGGTGTGTCCGGGCTCCTAGGAGCGCCCTGAACGACTCGGGCCTACTGCGCGACGCCCGGGCGGCCCGCGCCGCGTTGGACGTCCGCACCGGTACGACAGCGGTATCGGCGCGAACCTCCGCCTTGCGATGACACCACCTGGACGCCGCTCGCTACGGCCGGAGTTGTTCAGGACCTCTCCTAGCCCGCCACCCCCTCCACCACACTCGAGGAGTACGACATGCCCGTGGAGTTCCTCGGCATGGGAGCCACCAACGACGGCACCGAGACGCGTCCCCGCTCCGGTCCGGCGTTCGACCCGGAGTACACCGTCGCGCTGGCGCGCGCCCACGAGGAGACCGGCTGGGACCGCGTGCTCACCGCGTACGGGAGCGGCAGCGCCGACCCCGCGCAGGGTGCGGCGCTGATCGCCTGCCGCACCGAACGGTTGCAGGTGCTCGTGGCCCACCGGCCGAACGTCTCCTACCCCACGTTCGCGGCGAAGACGATCGCCACGCTGGACGTGATCAGCGGTGGCCGCGCCACCGTGCACGTCATCACCGGCGGCAACGACCACGAACAGCAGCGCGAGGGCGACACGCTGCCCAAGGACCAGCGCTACGCCCGCACCCGCGAGGCGATCCAGATCTTCAAGAAGGCGTGGACGGAGCGCGAACCGTTCGACTTCCACGGCGAGCACTACCGGTTCACCGACTTCGTGCTCGACGTCGAGCCCGTGCAGAAGCCGCGCCCGCGGATCTCGTTCGGCGGGTCGTCGCCCGCCGCGTACCGGGTGGGCGCGGAGGAGGCGGACATCTACGCGCTCTGGGGTGAGCCGCTCGCCGGCACCGCCGAGCAGATCCGCTCGATCACCGAGCTCGCCGCGGCCGCGGGCCGCCCGGCGCCGACCTTCCAGGTGGCCTTCCGCCCGATCCTCGGCCGCACCGAGGAGGAGGCATGGGAGAAGGCCTACGCCACCGTGGCCCGCATCCAGGACCGGACGAAGGGCGGGGTGCAGCTCACCCGCCGCCACAAGCTCACCGACCCGGAGAACGCGGGTTCGCAGCGCCTGCTCGCCGTGGCCGAGCAGGGTGAGCGGCACGACCGGGCGCTGTGGACGGTCACGGCGAAGGCCACCGGCGGCGCGGGCAACTCCACGGCGCTGGTCGGCACGCCCGAGACCGTCGCCGCAGCCCTGCTGGACTACTACGACCTGGGCGTACGGATCCTCTCGGCCCGGGGTTACGACCTGCTGGAGGACGCGCGCGAGTTCGGTCGCGAGGTCATCCCGCTCGTCCGGGCCGAGGTGGCGAAGCGGGACGCGGAGCGGCGCGCATCGGTCCCGGCCTGAGGCCGACCCGTGAGTGGATACGCGTGCTGCAGCACGCGTATCCACTCGCGACCCCCTGGTCGCGTCAGCGCCGGGCGTCGCGCCAGGCGATCCACTCCTTGACGAGACCCAGGTCGTAGCCGGGGCCGCTGACGCCGATCGTGAAGAGGCCCGCCCCGGCCGCGACCAACCGGTCGGCCACGTCCTGCGGAGGCGCGTTCACACCCACGGACCGCACGATCTCGCCCGGGTCGCGGCCGATGTCGGCGCAGTGGCGGTCGAGGATCCCGCACTTGCGGGTGAACGTCTCGAGATCGCCGAAGCCGTGCCAGATCGTGGCGTGCTCGGCGGCGTAGCGCAGGGTCTTGCGCTCCCCACCGCCGCCGATGAGGACGGGGATGTCGCGGGTGGGTGGCGGGTTGAGCCGGGACCAGCGCTCGCGGATGCGGGGGAGGGCCTGCGCGAGGTCGGCCAGCCGGGCGCCTGCCGTGGCGAAGTCGTAGCCGTACTCGTCGTAGTCGCGCTGGAACCAGCCGGCGCCGATCCCGAGGATGAGCCGGCCGCCGGAGATGTGGTCGACGGTGCGCGCCATGTCGGCGAGCAGTTCGGGGTTGCGGTAGCTGTTGCAGGTGACGAGGGCGCCGATCTCGACGCGGCTGGTGGCCTCGGCCCATGCGCCGAGCATCGTCCAGCACTCGAAGTGCTTCCCGTCGCGTTCCCCGTTGAGCGGGAAGAAGTGGTCCCAGTTGAACACGATGTCGACGCCGGCGTCCTCGGCCTCGGCGACGGCGGCGCGGATCTGCGCGTAGTCGGCGTGCTGGGGCTGGATCTGGACAGCGATCCGGATGGGCTGCGTCATGCCCGTGATCCTTCCACTCTCGACCGCGCGGCGAGCGGCTCACACCTAGTGATCATGTGAGCACGAAAAGTGCCACGCGAGTACCCCGTTGCTCCCGACGGCCCGGTGGTGGGGCTGACGGGCGCCCGCTTCGGCGGCGTCCGCAGGAAGCGGAACGGGGGGACCCCGCCCGCGGGCTCCCCTCCCGCCCCGACGTTGCGCCCCCGCGCCCGCCGGACCCCGCGGCGCCACCTGCGCCGGACGTCGAGGTGCCGGACGTCGAGGTGCCGGTCGCCGGTGGGTCGGCGTTCGTGCGGCCGTACGTGTTCACCGGGGGACGGACGCGCGCGTCGCTCGAGCTGTCGATCGAGACGCTCGTGTCGGCCGACGCGCAGGTCGCTCCTGCCGGTCTCACCGGCGAGCACGGCGCCGTGCTGGGCCTGTGCCGGGAGCCACGGGCGGTGGCGCAGCTCGCGGCCCACGCGGCCGTGCCGCTGGGGGTGGCCATGGTCCTCGTGGGAGACCTCGCGGCCGCGGGCGTCGTGACCGTCCACCGCGGCGCTGGCGCCGACCTGGCCCTGATGCGTCGCGTCCTGGGCGGACTCAGGAGGTCGTGAGCCGGGCGGGACCGGTCAGGTCGGTCCCACCGGCCCGCTGAACAGGGCCGGCACCGCCGCCGGGGGCACCGGTGGGGCGAAGTACCAGCCCTGCCCGGTGTCGCAGCCGAGCTTGCGCAGCCGCTCCAGCTGCACCGCGGTCTCCACGACCTCGGCGGTGACGGAGAGGCCGAGCGTGTGGGCCAGCTCGATGAGCAGCGCGAGCACCTCGAGGTCCACCCCGTCGTGGCCGTCCTCGCCGGAGGCGTCGGGCATCCCGGTGGCGAAGGGCCGCGTGACGAACTGCCCGGCGAGCTTCAGCGCGTGCACCGGCAGCGTGCGCAGGTAGGCGAGGTTCGAGTAGCCGGTGCCGAAGTCGTCGATGGCGATGCGCACGCCCATCGCCGCGAGGGCGGGCAGCGCGTCGAGGGGTTCCCCGGTCGTGCCCATGAGGTCGCTCTCGGTGAGCTCGAGCTGCAGCGCGTGGGCCGGCCAGCCGGACTCGGCGAGGACGCTCGCCACGACGTCGACGATCCCGGGCTCGCGCACCTGGCGGGCCGCGAGGTTGACGCTGACGAACAGCTGCGTGTCCGGGTGCTCCTCGCGCCAGCGGACCCCCTGCCGGCACGCCTCGGAGAGCACCCACCTCCCGAGCGGGACGATCAGCCCGCTCTCCTCGGCGAGCGGGATGAACACGTCCGGGCCGATGCGGTCGCCGCCCGGGGGGTCCCACCGCACGAGCGCCTCGACGCCGACCAGCCGCTGGTCGGTGAGGCGGACCAGCGGCTGGTAGTCCAGCACGAACTCACCCGCCTCGAGGGCGTCGGGCATCCGGGCGGACAGCTCGAACCGGGCGACGGCGGCGCGGTGGCGTTCGGCGTCGAACCGCGCGACACGGTTGCGGCCGTCCTTCTTCGCCCAGTGGAGGGTGGTGTCGGCCGCCTTCATGAGGTCCGCGGCCTTCTCGAGCTCCCCGGACCCGGAGGCGCTGTCCTCGCGCTCGACCACGCCGACGCTGGCGGACACGACGATCCGGTGCGGCCCGGAGACGACCGGTCGGCGCACGACGTCCAGCGCCCGCTGCGCCACCCGGAGGGGCTCGGCGGGGTCGGGCCGGTCCGCGGGTCGCTCGACGAGCACGACGAACTCGTCGCCCGCCATCCGGGCGACGAGGTGCCCGGAGCCCCCTGCCCCCGCACGGGCCCCGGAACCGATCCCGGGGCCGACCTCCGCGGCGAGGCGGCGCGCGAGCGTCTGCAGCACGTGGTCGCCGACGTCGTGACCGAGGGTGTCGTTGACGGCCTTGAGGTCGTCGACGTCCAGGTAGCACACCCCGACGTGCCGCCCGGCCTCGAGCGCGGCCTCCAGCCGCTCGAAGAACAGGGTGCGGTTCGGGAGGCCGGTCAGCGGGTCGTGCTCGGCCTGGTGGCGCAGCGACGTCTCGAGGCGGTGCCGCTCGGTGACGTCGGCGATCATGGCGACGATGAAGCGGGGCGCCCCGTCCGGCGCCCGGACCAGGGAGAGCACGATGTCGGTCCAGATCGTCTCGCCGCCGGCGTGGGCGTAGGGCCGTTCGAGCCGGGCGTGCTCCAGCTCGCCGGCCTGCATCGCGCGCAGCGTCTGCCGGTGCTCGTGGTCGTCAGCCGGGATGTACACGTCCACGCTGCGGTGGAGCACCTCGTCGGCCGGGCGGCCGAACATCTCGCAGAGCGCCCGGTTCACCTCCACGATCTCGCCGGCGGCCGTGACGATCGCGATGCCGATCGCCGCGTCGGCGAAGAGCGCTCCGAAGCGGGCTTCGCTCGCCCAGCGCGCCTGCTCGGCGGCGGTCCGGGCGACGAACGCGGCCGCGGTGATCCGCTCCTGCTCGGCGCGCGTGCGCTCCTGGAGGGCGGCGGCGTACCCGCGGGCGAGGGCGGCGAGAACGGCGGGACCGCGGTCCGGGCCGGCCCGGACGAGGGCGGGCCCGAGCACGGTGAGCGTGTGCTCCAGGGTCGACGGGTGGGTGAAGTGGGCCTCCACCAGCCACCGCCCGACGGCGCCCGCCGCTGCCGGGTCACCGGTCCCGGAGGCCGCGTCGAGCAGCACGCCGGCCCGCTCGACGAGCGCGGCGGTCAGCTCGCGGCGCGGGAGTGCGATGAAGCCCGCTGCCTGCACCGAGCCGGCCCACGCAGTGCCGAGCGCCAGCGCGTGATCGCCCATGGCGCGCCCCCGCTCGTGACCCTGACCGCCCGTGTCCAGGGGCGATCTTGGCGGGGAGCCTACCGCTCCGCGCCGGTCGGAGGCCGGATGAGCGATCCGGATCAGGGGGACTGGCGGGGGCGTCCGCCGCGCCTCATGTCGCCGGTGGTGGTGCGACGGCCGGGGTCGAGCAGCCGCTTCCACTTCGCCTGCGCGGCCTGCCGGCTCGACAGCTGCGCCTGCACGGCGTCGGCGACCTGGGCCCAGGTCAGCCCGTCGGCGCGCAGCCTGCGGATGAGGTCGCGCTCGTAGTAGTCGGCCAGGCGGCGCATCTCGCCGACGAGCGCGTACCAGGCCGCTGCGGCGTCCCGGGTGAGCCCGCCGTCCGCGGACACCTCCTTGAGCCGGTCCAGCCGGCCGGTGATGGAGCGGTCGGGCCGGGCGATCATCGGATCGACCCGGTCGAGCCAGCGCACGGCGTCCTCGTACTTCATGCCGTCAATCATTCATTGACGCCTTCGAAACGTCAACCGATCATGGACACCGCGCCCCGGCGTGTCGCCCGGGCCGGGAGCGGGGGAGCGGAGCGGTCAGCCGCCCAGCGGCTCGACGCCGGTGACCCAGACGGCAGGGGTGCCCTGCTCGTCGGACGCGGCGAGGTCGACCTCCGCGGTGATGGCCCAGTCGCCGTGGCCTTCGGGGTCCTCCAGCACCTGCCGGACGAGCCAGCGTTCGGGCTCCTCGGTGACGGAGAACAGCTGCGGGCCACGGGCGTTCGGGCCCGTCCCGATGCCGTCGTCGCCGTGCTCGGCGAAGTACGGCGCGAGGGCCTCCCGCCACGCGTCGGCGTCCCAGCCCGCCTCGGCGTCCAGCTCACCCAGCTCGTCCCACCGGCGCAGGGCGGCGAGCTCGACGCGGCGGAACATCGCGTTGCGCACGAGCACGCGGAAGGCCCGCGGGTTGGCGGTGACGGCGGTGGGCGTGGTGTCGAGCGACGGACGCTCGGGCTCCTCGCCCGTGCCCTCGCCCGCGGCGAGCGCCTCCCACTCGTCGAGGAGGCTGGAGTCGACCTGGCGCACGAGCTCGCCGAGCCACTCCTCGACGTCGACGAGCTCCTCGGTCTTGGCCTCGTCCGGCACGGTCTGGCGCAGGGCGCGGTAGGCGTCGGCGAGGTAGCGCAGCACGAGGCCCTCGGAACGGGCGAGGCCGTAGTGCCCGATGTACTCGACGAACGTCATCGACTTCTCGAACATGTCCCGCGCCACTGACTTCGGCGACAGGTGCGCGTCCTCCACCCACGGGTGGCCGCGGCGGTAGGTCTCCAGCGCGGCGTGCAGGAGCTCGTCGAGGGGCCTCGGGTACGTGACGTCCTCGAGCAGCGCCATCCGCTCCTCGTACTCGATGCCCTCGGCCTTCATCGCCGCGACGGCCTCCCCGCGGGCCTTCTTCTGCTGCGCCTGCAGGACGGGGCGGGGGTCGTCGAGCGTGGCCTCGAGCACCGACAGGACGTCCATCGGGTACTGCGGTGCCTCCTTGTCGAGCAGGTCGACGGCTGCGAGCGCGAACGGGGAGAGCGGCTGGTTGAGCGCGAAGTCCAGCTGCAGGTCGCCGACGAGCCGGACGCGGCGGCCCTCCGCGTCGGGCTCCGGGAGCTCCTCGACGACGCCCGCGGTGCGCAGGGCCCGGTAGATGGCGATGGCGCGCCGGATGTGGCGGAGCTGCCGGGCCCGCGGCTCGTGGTTGTCCTCCAGCAGGTGGCGCATCGCGGTGAACGCGTCCCCGGGCCGGGAGATCACGTTCAGCAGCATCGCGTGGGTGACCTTGAAGTGGCTCGTGAGCGGCTCGGGCTGGGCGTTCTGCAGCTTCTCGTAGCTCGTCTGCGACCACCCGACGAACCCCTCGGGCGGCTGCTTGCGCACCACCCGGCGGCGCTTCTTGGGGTCGTCGCCCGCCTTGGCGAGCAGGCGGGCGTTCTCCACCTCGTGGTCGGGCGCCTCGGCGACGACCGTGCCGGTCGTGTCGTAGCCCGCGCGCCCGGCGCGCCCGGCGATCTGGTGGAACTCGCGGGCCTTGAGCGGCCGGGTGCGCTGCCCGTCGTACTTGCTCAGCGCCGTGAACAGGACCGTGCGGATCGGCACGTTGATGCCGACGCCGAGGGTGTCGGTGCCGCAGATGACCTTCAGCAGTCCCGCCTGCGCCAGCGTCTCCACCAGCCGGCGGTAGCGCGGGAGCATGCCCGCGTGGTGCACGCCGATGCCGTGGCGCACCAGCCGCGAGAGCGTCCGGCCGAAGCCCGCGGTGAATCGGAAGCGCCCGATGAGCTCGGCGATGGCCTGCTTGTCCTCCCGGGACGTCACGTTCACGCTCATCAGCGCCTGCGCCCGCTCGATCGCGGCGGCCTGGGTGAAGTGCACGACGTAGACCGGGGCCTCGTGCGTCTGCAGCAGCTCGGCGATCGTCTCGTGCAGCGGCGTGAGGACGTAGCGGAAGTGCAGCGGCACCGGCCGCTCCACCGAGGTGATCACGGCGGTGTCCCGCCCCGTGCGGCGGGTGAGGTCCTCGCGGAAGAACGAGACGTCGCCGAGCGTGGCGCTCATCAGCAGGAACTGCGCCTGGGGGAGCTCGATCAGCGGCACCTGCCAGGCCCAGCCGCGGTCGGGGTCGGCGTAGAAGTGGAACTCGTCCATCACCACCGATCCGACGTCGGCACCCGGACCGGAGCGCAGCGCGATGTTGGCGAGGATCTCCGCGGTGCAGCAGATGATCGGCGCCTTCTCGTTCACCGCGGCGTCCCCGGTGAGCATCCCGACCTTGTCGGCGCCGAAGGTGTCGATGAGCTGGAAGAACTTCTCGCTGACCAGCGCCTTGATCGGCGCCGTGTAGAAGGTGCGCTCCCCGCGCGCGAGCGCCGCAGCGTGCGCCCCCACCGCGACGAGCGACTTCCCCGAGCCCGTGGGCGTCGAGAGGATCACGTTGCCGCCGGTGACCAGCTCCAGCAGCGCCTCCTCCTGCGCCGGGTAGAGCGAGAGGCCGCGCTCCTCGAACGCCCAGTCGGTGAACGCCTCGACGAGCGCGTCGGGGTCGGGCGCGGGCGGAAGCCGGTCGGTGAGGCTCATGGTGCCTCGATCGTCCCCCACGGTGGATGGCGACGTGACGGCGGCCAGCTACGGTGGCTCTCGTGACGGAGCGGGCCACCCCACGCGGCGTGCCCGCCCTCGTCCCGCCCATGCAGCCGGGGACCGTC
Source organism: Pseudonocardia adelaidensis (assembly GCF_039543345.1). NCBI lineage: Bacteria > Bacillati > Actinomycetota > Actinomycetes > Pseudonocardiales > Pseudonocardiaceae > Pseudonocardia > Pseudonocardia adelaidensis. The sequence goes on from NZ_BAABJO010000065.1 coordinate 12,214, forward strand.
ACCGGCGACCCGCCCACCGGCCCCGACTGGATGGTGGAGGTGGCCTGGACGGGGCACCGCTGCATCGCCTACGTCGAGCCCGGAAGACGGGTACGGCTGCTCTCGGGCGCGGACAACTCGATGACCGCCGCCTACCCCGAGCTCGCCGAGCCGCTGCTGCGCCGCTCGCCGCCGGGCGGGATGGTCCTCGACGGCACGCTCGTCGCGCGTGGTGAGGAGCACGCCGTGCGCCCACGGCTGATCGCCCGCCGCAGCGCGCGCCACCGCCCGTCGGACGCCACGATCCGGCGCATCCCCGTCGACCTGCAGGTCGCCGACCTGCTGTGGCTCGACGGCCACAGCACCACCGACCTGCCCTACGCCGACCGCCGTGCGCTGCTCGACGGTCTCGGCTTCGCGAGCCCGCCGGTGTGGACCACCTCCCCGCTGCCCGCCACGGAGATCGACACGATGCTCGCGATCGCCGAGCAGAAGGGCGCCGACGGCCTGCACGCCCGCCACGTGCGCGGCCGCTACCACCCCGGGGGGCGTTCGCGGTTCTGGCTGCGCGTGCCCGTCACGCGCACGCGCCAGGTGCTCGTGGGCGGCTGGACGCCCGCCGACCCGCACCGGCCCGAGACGGTGGGCACCCTGCTGCTCGGCGCACCGGTGGCCGACGTTCCCGGTGCCGTGCACTACGTCGGGCGCGTCGGGGTGTCGCTCGGGGACCGGCACCGGCTCTCCACCGCGCTCGCGAACCGCGAGCAGGAAGCGTCCCCGTTCGTCGCCGCGGTGCCCGCGGCCGCCGCCCGGCACGCCCGCTGGGCCCACCCCGGGCTGGTGGGGCTGGCCGAGTTCTCCGGCTGGATCGGCGGCGGCCGGATGCGCCGCCCCTACTGGCGCGGGCTGCTCGACCCCGCGGACGTCCACGAGGACCGGTGGGCCCGTCCGCCGGAACCCGCGCCCGCCGTCCCGGCACCCGGGCCCGCCGACGTGCCGGCCGTGCCGCCGACCGAGCCAGCGCCGGAGGCGCCGCCGGAGCAGGCCCCCGCGGGCGGCGCCGCCACCGAGGTGCGCAGGCTGGAGCAGCACTTCGTCTACAACTCCCTGAACACGATCGCCGCGCTCATCCGCACCGATCCCGGCCGGGCCCGCGACCTGCTCATCGGCTTCGCCGACCTGTCCCGCGCCGCCGACAAGGTGGGCGGGAGCACCCTGGGTGACGAGCTCGCCGCCGTGCACGGGTACCTGCAGCTGGAACAGGCCCGGTTCGGCCCGCGGCTGCAGGTGGCGGTGGACGTCGCGCCCACCCTGCACCCGCTCCCGGTGACCCCGATGCAGATCCTCGCCGCCGTGCGCGAGGCCGTTCAGCGCGACATCGAGCCGCGGCCGGAGGGCGGCCTGCTCACCCTCGCGGCGCGCCCGGTGGAAGGCGGGTGCGAGGTGCGGGTGACGGGCGGCTCGGCCGCGGTCCGGACGATCCGCCTGCCCTCGTAGGACGCCGGCGCCCGCTCGGTGACGCCGGCGTGGCCATGCCGGCCGTGGAGCCCGGCGGTCAGCGCTGGCAGCCGCCCCGGCGAGCCGGGATCCGTCCGCGTCGCCGACTCCGCCTCCCTCCGTGATCGCGGGCTCGGTACCGTGCGCACATGCTGGGCCTTCCCGACGGCACGCGCGCGTGCCTCTTCGACCTCGACGGCGTGCTCACCGACACGGCCAGCGTGCACGCCGCTGCGTGGAAGCAGATGTTCGACGAGTACCTGCGGGCCCGCGCCGAGCGGGAGGGCACCCCGTTCCGGCCGTTCGACGTCACGAGCGACTACGCCGCGTACGTGGACGGCAAACCGCGCCTGGAGGGCACCGACTCGTTCTTGCGCTCCCGCGGGATCGAGCTCCCCGCGGGTGGGCCGGGCGACGCCCCGGACGCCGAGACCGTGTACGCCCTGGCCACCCGCAAGAACGCGCTGGTCCAGGAGAAGATCGTCACCGTCGGGGTGGAGGTGTACCCGGGTTCGGTGCGCTACCTGCACGCCGTGAAGGACGCCGGCCTCGCCACGGCCGTCGTGTCCTCCTCGGCGAACGCGGGGCAGGTGCTCGAGGTCGCGGGCCTCGCGGGCCTCATCGACCACCGCGTCGACGGGATCACCGCGATGGAGCGCGGTCTGCCGGGCAAGCCCGCGCCCGACACGTTCCTCGCCGCGGCCGCCGACCTCGGCGTCGGCAAGGGCGAGGCCGTCGTGTTCGAGGACGCCCTCGCGGGCGTCGCGTCGGGGAAGGCGGGCGGCTTCGGGTTCGTCGTCGGGGTGGACCGGCTCGGGCAGGCCGACGCACTGCGCGCGCACGGCGCCGACATCGTCGTCACCGACCTCGCCGACCTGCTGGGCAACGCGTCATGAGCCCCGATCCGGGCCGCGCGTTCGCGGTGGAGCCGTGGGTGGTGCGGGAGCCACGGTTGGACCTGGACCGGATGGGCCAGGTCGAGTCGGTGTTCGCGCTGTCCAACGGGCACATCGGGCTGCGGGCGAACCTCGACGAGGGCGATCCGCACGCGATGCCGGGGACGTACCTGAACTCGTTCTACGAGCGGCGGCCGCTGCCCTACGCGGAGGGCGGGTACGGGTACCCGGAGTCCGGGCAGACGATCATCAACGTCACCAACGGCAAGCTGATCCGGCTGCTGGTGGAGGACGAGCCGTTCGACCTGCGCTACGGGCAGCTGCACCGGCACGAGCGGGTGCTCGACCTGCGGGCCGGCACGCTCACCCGTGAGGTCGAGTGGGCCTCGCCCGCGGGCCGGGTGGTGCGGGTCCGTTCCACGCGGCTGGTGTCGCTCACCCAGCGGGCGATCGCCGCGATCGAGTACGAGGTGGAGGTGCTCGACGCGCCCGCCCTGCTCGTCGTGCAGTCGGAGCTGGTGGCGAACGAGCAGCTGCCGGCGCGCGACGAGGCCGACCCGCGCGTCGAGGCCGCGCTCACCGACCCGCTCGTCGCCGAGCAGCACCGCTGCGACGAGGCGGGCGCCACGCTGCTGCACCGCACCCGCCGCTCCGGGCTGCGGGTGGCCGCGGCGATGGACCACGAGGTGCACGGCCCGGAAGGGGTCAAGGTCACCTCCGAGGCCACCGAGGACATCGGGCGCACCACCGTGATCGCGCGCCTCGAGCCCGGGCGGACGCTGCGGCTGGTGAAGTACCTGGCCTACGGCTGGTCGTCGCGGCGGTCGCTGCCCGCACTGCACGACCAGGTCCGCGCGGCGCTGGCGGCGGCCCGCTACACCGGCTGGGACGGCCTGTGCGGTGAGCAGCAGGCGTACCTGGACGACTTCTGGGAGACCGCGGACGTCGAGATCGACGGTGACGCCGAGCTGCAGCAGGCCGTGCGGCTCGCGGCGTTCCACGTGCTGCAGGCCGGCGCCCGCGCCGAAAGGCGGGCGATCGGGGCGAAGGGGCTCACCGGCGAGGGCTACGACGGCCACACCTTCTGGGACACCGAGACCTTCTGCATCCCTGTCCTGTCCCACATCGCCCCGGATGCCGCGGCCGACGCGCTGCGCTGGCGCCAGTCGATCCTCCCGCTCGCCTACGAGCGCGCCGAGCAGCTGGGCCTGCGCGGGGCGGCGTTCCCGTGGCGCACCATCCGGGGCCAGGAGTGTTCGGGCTACTGGCCCGCCGGCACCGCGGCGTTCCACATCAACGCCGACATCG
>NZ_BAABJO010000066.1:0-15723 GCF_039543345.1 Pseudonocardia adelaidensis
TGGTCGCGGCCGGCATCATCGACCCGGCCAAGGTCACCCGGTCGGCGCTGCAGAACGCGGCCTCGATCGCGGCGCTGTTCCTGACCACCGAGGCGGTCATCGCCGACAAGCCGGAGAAGAACCCGGCAGGCGGGGGTGACCACACCGGCGGCATGAGCCTATGAGGTTCGAAGGCGCGGCCCGGATGCGCTGAGGGCACTGGTGAGCTGCCTGGCGTCGGCTGCACGAACACGAACCTCATCCTGGAAAGACGTTCAGCAAGGCCGACCAGGCCAGGCCTTCTGGTTTCCTTCGCGTCTCGAACACCGGGGATGCTCTCGAGTTCGGCGACCTCTGAGTTCATCGCCGCGACCATCGTCGCCAGCGCCGGTCAAGGCATCGCCATCAGCGTCGCCACCCGCGGCCTGTTGCACGGCAGCACCTTGGCCGAGCGGGCACCGATCTTATCGCTGGCATCGGAGTCGAGGACACCACCGGTGACCCCTCCAGCCCGATTCGCGCCTTCGATGATGCGGTCCGCCGCATCGAGGCCGCCGCCGCTGCCGCACGCGGGCGGATCGTTCCGACCGGACGTGCGGACACCTTCTTGTGGGGATCTCGGACATCGATGACACCATCCGTCGCCTCGCAGCCTTCGCGGAAGCTGGAGCTGCCGTGGTCTACGCACCGAACCTGCCGGACATGGCCTCGATCAGCGCAGTCAGCCCGCAGGATACGGCTACCCTCGCGGACCTCCAGACGATCGGTGTCCGCCGGATCAGCCTCGGGGTCGACCCGTACACGCACGCACTCGGAGCGACACAGGCGGCTGCGGTGAAACTAGCGGCGGGAGACCTGACGGCGCTCGCATCAGAGCTCGACTTCGGCCACATCATCGACCTCATCAAGGGCTGAAACACTGCCACGCGGCTCAACAGCCGCGCATTGGCCTCATGTGGCTAGATCACGACCTGAATTGTTCTGACCGCGCGCGTGACTCGCGCAGACACGCTCTGGGGCGTTTGTAGGGCGGGGCCCGGTCAGAAGCATGCGGATGAGTGAGGAGAAGATATGACCGAATCCGAGCATACGACGCCGATACAACGCGCGCCACGGGTGCGCGTAGTCGCGACTTCGTCATGTTCCGCGGCCGTCCCGACCCAGCCTGCGGCCGTCCGCGCTGCCGCCACTGCTGCGGAGCCCGACAGTAGGCGGGGCTGGGCGTCCGTCGGTGCCGTTGCGCTCGGCGCGTTCGTCATCGTCATGACAGAGACGCTGCCGGTGGGGCTCTTACCACAGATCGGCGACGGACTGCATGTCTCGCTCGGTCTTGCAGGGCTGATGGTGCTCGTGCCGGGTTTCAGCGCTGCGGTGTCGGCGCCGCTGTTCTTCCTCGGTTCCGGCCGTTTCGACCGACGCTCGGTCATCCTTGCCCTGGGTCTGACGGTGCTGGTGTCGAACGCGGTCGTCGCGGTGGCGCCGAACTTCGTTCTGGTGCTGATCGCCCGCATGTTCTTCGGTGCCACCCTCGGAGCCTTCTGGACCGTCGTGTCACCGGTCGGGCCGAAGCTGGTGGGCCCGGCCGGTGGCACTCGCGCCATCACCATCATCGCGGCCGGTATTTCGGGTGGGACGGTGGTGGGGCTCCCCGCGGGGCAGTTCCTCGGCAACCTCCTCGGCTGGCGTCTCACTTTCGCCACTGCTGCGGCGGCGACGCTACTCGTGGTGATCGTGCAGGCGATCATACTGCCGGGTATTCGGCCGGATGGACGCACACACCTGCGTGACCTCGTGGGGGTGGTGACGCGGCGGGCCGCCGGGTTTGGGATGGCCGCGGGCGCGCTGGCGTTCATCGGACAGTTCACCGCCTGGACATACATCACCCCATTCCTGATGGACCAAACGCATCTGTCCAGCGGCGTGATCTCCCTGCTGTACGTCGTCTACGGCTGTGGTGGCATCGTCGGTTCGATCGTCGCCGGGTCGTTGTTCAAGCGCGGAGTGATCGGCAGCTTCGGCGGAGCCGCAACTGTCGTGGCCGCATTGGTCATCGGGCTGGCGTGCGCGGGCACCTCACCCTGGCTTGCCATGCTGTTGTTCGTGCTGTGGGGCCTGTTCTGGGGAGTCGTGAACCCCGGAACCCTGGTCTGGATACTCGACGCGGCTCCGGAAACCCCGGAGGCCGCGTCGGCAGTGAATGTGACGAACCTTCAGATAGCCCTGGCGGTGGGCTCTGGCCTCGGCGCAATCCTTGTCTCGTCGACAACCTTGCAGACCGTGTTCCTCACAGGGGGCTTCATCATCCTCGCCTCCGCGGTGCTCGCCGCGACGGCGGCACGGTTCGTGACACTTGCCCCGAGGCAATGAAGAACCCGGAACAAGACGAGGTTGGCCGGCCACGTAGATGTGCACACGCCGAAACATCGAGGAGCGCCGGCAGGTTCAGGATGGGAGAAGGACGGCACGATACACACGCGACCCAAGCGATCAGCCTGGGTCGCCGCGCCGACGCGATCGAGGCCGCGCCGGCACCGCGTCCACGCGGAGGCGACACGGCGCGGAGTGCAGCCGCCGTGGTCGGAGCTCACGCAGGGTGCCCGCGGCCCGTGCCTGCGGTGGGTGAGCCGAACGTCGCACACTCACCGAGCCCTCTACCAGCACTTCCCAGTGGCAGGTTCCCGTGGGGTGGTGAACAGGCGTCGTCCCGCGTTGACCGGCGGCAGCCCCAGTGCCGCAGCGATCCGATCCATTGAGCCGGGCGCATCGCGGACGTCGAAGAGCTGGGTGTGCATGCCGATCGCTGCGGCGCCACCCAGGTTGGCCGCGAGGTCGTCGACGAACAGGCAGCGCCGCGGATCCTCGCCGAGGGCGTCGGCGGCGGCGCGGAAGGCAGCCGGGTCGGGCTTCATGACTCCGAGCGCTGACGCCTCGAGGATCGTGTCGAAGGCCCGCAGCAGGGGGAACCGGGACGGCCAGTCGGGGCCGAACCAGTGGGCCATGTCGTTGGTGAAAGCGGCGACCCGCACCCGCCCGCCGATGCGCCGTAGCAGGGTGGTCATCTCCTCGCGCACGCTCGAGCAGTTGCGCCACAGCTCGCCGATGTCGAGCTCGGGATGCCGGGCCGCCAGTTGCGCCCAGTAGTCCCGCTCCTGTATCTGACCGTTCTCGACCTTCTCGTACTCGACGTCCGGACTGGCCTTGTCCTGAAACGGCCCGCACGGAAATGACGGCAGCCTGACCCGTTCGAACAGCGTCGGAATGACGACGCCGCCCATATCGAGTAGCACGGTGGTGGTCACCGCGGGCCGAGTGCGACGCAATGCTTGACGACGCAATGCCCGGATGCTGCTCGAGTCGGGGCGCCTCACTGACTGAGTCCCTCCTCCGCGGGAGGGTCGGAAACCAGCGCAACCACCGCGGCGTCGATGCTGGCGTCGCCCGCCGCGGCGGCCGCAGCCTCATCGGTCGCGACCAGGACCAGGACTCCGGGCCCGGCGTCGACGAGATCGACGGCCACCTCGCGACGATCGGAGCCGGCCTCGGCGACCAGCACCAGCCGGCGCCCGTCGAAGCTGTGCAGTTGCCGGTCCGACCAGACCCGCCGGACGACGGTGCCGAGCATCATTCCGAGCCGCCTGACTCCAACGCGGCGATACTGCCCTGCAGGCGCCGGCTGGTGCCGTTCTCGAGCAGGGCGCCGGCCTCCGCGTGCGGCTTGGGGTAGATCTGCGCGGCACGCAGCTCGCCGTACTGGCGGACGGCCTGCGTCCCCGCGTCGACAGATGAGCGCACCGCGGCCAGACTGCCCTGCACCGCGGCGGCCAGGTAACCGCTGCTCACCCGCTCGACGGCAATCGTCCGCACGTCGGAGGTCTTCATCATCGCCTCGATGCCGGCCGCCAACGCGACGACGCCGCGGGTCTCGATGATGCCAATTGCGCGGTCGGTGGATGCCATGTGGTCCTCAGCTTCCGATGATGGTGACGTCGCCGGCGATCGCGAGAATCGGCTCGGCGGGGCTGGCGAACACGATCGACTTCACGTTCCGCCCGGAGATGGCACGCGCCGTCTCCTCGCCGATCTCGACGGCCTCCTCGACGGTTGCGAGCTCTCCCGACACGGCGACCGCTACCAAGCCGCCGCCGAGGCGGACGGTGCCCCGGACGTCGACCTCGGTGGCCTTGGTCATCGCGTCGACTGCGTCGAAGATGGGAACGAAGCCTTCCGCTTCGATGAATCCCACCGCTGTACGGGTCACTGTCTCCTCCTACTGCCAGTTCACGACTGCCGCGCCGGTGCCCCAGATCGGGCCGTACTCGAGCAGTTCGCACGACTCCAACGTGTCCACGCCAGTTCCGGCGAGGAACGGATAGACCCGCAGCTGACTGTCGACCTGAGCGGCGCGCGCGTACTCCTCACGCAGCTCCAGGACGTCGTCATGTTTGCGACTGATGACGAGATCCAGCATCCGCCGGTCCCACGCCTCGTGGTCGTCGGCAATGCGGTCCTCGCCGGGCGAGATCCACTGCTGGATCAGTCCCGATGACAGCCCGCTGACGGCGACGACGCCAATACGCCTGCCGAGCTGGCTCGCGGCCGCCGCGGCCGCCTTGCCGAGGACCCGCATCGCGTCCACACCGGCGTAGAGGTTGCACGACACGAGGGCGAGCCGGAACCTGTGCTCGGGATCAAGCAGGTTCATGGCGGTGACCGTGCCGTTGTCGACGGGGAAGCACTCGTAGCGCGTCTTGCGGGACTGCAGGCCGCGAGCGTCGATCGCGTCTGCCCAGCCGAAAGCGAGCTCGGTGTCGACGGTAATGTCGTAGCGCTGCCGACCGTAGTCGTAGCCGTACCAGTTCTCGTCGCAATGCTCGCCCACCAGGTGCGGATCAGTCTGAACCTGGTGACCCAGAACGGTGAACCACTGAGTGGAGACCATCACCAGGGTCTCCACTCCAGCCGCTCGCAGCCGGTCTCCGGTGCGTCGGGTGGCGTCGCGGAGTCGTGCCCAGCTCGGCGCAGCGTCGGCGGCGAGCATGTGCGGCATCCCGGGCACGAGGGCGGCCATTGCAAGCTCAGGCACGGCGGTCCGTCCATTCCACGACGGCATTACCGGTTCCGATGACCGTGCCGTAGGCGAGCACGTCGCCGGGAACGTCCGGCCAGCGCATCGCCGACAGCAGCCAGCTCAAGCTCCCCGCCTTCGTCTCCGAGGATGTCTCCTCGATGTGCCGGGGGACCAGCTCACGCAGGCGCGACGTCGGCCCCTCCCGAATTGCGGAGAGCAGCCGCATGTCCCACTCGTACTGGTGCTGGTTGTATGCATGTTCCCGGGACATGTCCTCGGGGAGGTCCGGCTCGACGTCCCAGTGCAGGTGCGACAGCGAGTTCGACGCCAGCAGCACCGCGTTGCGGCCCGTCTTCTCGATCGCGCGCCGGGTCGCCTCCCCCAGGACTTCCATCTCGTCGAGCGCCGCGTCCGAGTAGAAATACGGGTTGTTGTTCGCCGAAATCGACACAACCGGTAGATCCCAGGCGGGGTTGGCCAAATGCAGGGCGCCGATTGTCGCGTAGTCCACACGTACGTCCGGCTCGCGCATGGCACTGGTCACCAGCCCGAGACCGTCGGCCTCCGCCAGGATCGACTCCGCTAGCTCGACATCGGTGCGGAAGTCGTAGTGGTACCGGAACAAGTTCGGGAAGATCGGCTCCACCGAGATACCGCGCGGGTTGGGCACGCAGTTGACGTGGTGGCCGACCATGGTGATCCAGTGCGGCGCGTGCACGACCAGCACGTCCGGGCGGTTCGGGCCGGCGATTCTGCGACGCAACTCCTCGTAGCCCCAACGCAGCACCTCCCAGCCGCCGCGCGAGCGCGGCTCGTTCTGCTCCGGGTTGTCCGCGTAGATCAGGTGCGGCGGGTGCGGCGCCAGGTAGCCGGCAACGATGCGCCCGCTCGCGGAGCCCCGGCCTGCGGAACCCGCACCACAGACGAACGAGACGTTCGGCGCGGGCGACGTCGTCGCCGGACCGGCCCGACGGGCCCGCGACGCCGACGTACCGGCGGGGACGTGGAAGACGCGGCTCATGACCGCGATGGTGGGTCGCGGAACGGGCGCAAGCCACGGACCTGTCCCGCGAGGTTGGACACGTGCGGGTGGTGTGGCGCCGTCCACCACAGACAATGGGATGGGGACGTCGGCAGAAAGGACCGCCCGATGAGCGCATCCGTGGGCAAGGCGGCCGAGATCCTGCGCGCGTTCCGCCCAACCGCTGAAGTGCTGTCCGTCCGTGGACTCGCCGAGCGCACCGGGCTGCCCCGCTCGACCGTCCACCACCTGTGCCGGAAGCTGTGCGAAACCGGCTTGCTGGAGGTCATGCCGCACGCCGGCTATCGCCTGGGCCCGCTGCTCCTGGAACTCGGCGGCTTGATCATCGAACGAACCGGGCTCGTCGCCGCGGTCGAGGGGTCGACGTCCGCGCTGCGTCGGGTGCCCGGACAAGAGCTGCACGTGGGCCAGCTCGCCGAGGGCTGGATCGTCTACCTCCATCGCGAGTCCGGCCCCGCCAGGGTGAACATGGTCAACCGGGTGGGGATGCGAGCACCCGCGTTCCTCTCCGGCTGCGGCAAGAGCGCTCTCGCCGCTCTCGACCCGGTCGACGCCGACCAGCGGGTCCGCCGGCTGTGCCGCGACGAGGAGCTGCCGCTGCCCGACATGGCAGCCCTCGATGACGAGCTGGCCGCCGCCCGCTCCCACGGCCACTGCGTGTGCCACTCGTTCCAGCCAGGCCGCACATCGGTCGCCGCGGCGATCGTCGGGGCCGACAGCCAGCCCGTCGGCGCGCTGTCGCTGGCCGGGCCGAACTCCACGTTCCCACCCGTCCGATTGACCGACATCGGCGAGGCAGTCACGGCCGCGGCCCGGGTGGCGAGCAGGCGACTGCAGGTCGCCGGTTGCCGGCCGAGCGGCCGGCCATGAGTGCCCAGGATCGAGCACTCCCTGCAGGCGCTACCCGAGTGACGCATGGCCCCCGGTCCTCGCCGGCCGCCACCTCACCGCCAGCGGGTGGACGACTGCCTGAACGAGCGTCAGGCGTGCCGGTCCCCAGGTGGTCCCCGACTTCGGGCGCGGCCTGCCCGTCCGCCGTCGTTGGGCGACGACGGTGAGAGGGCCTCGACCGCGGGACACGCAGGAGCCGATCGCGCCGGCTCGCTCGGCCTCGCTCAGGCACCTGTCTCGGTGGTCGACCTCGCCCTGCGTCACATCAAGCACGGACGTGCCGCAGGTCCCGCCCTCGCAGCCGTAGTCGATGGGGACCCGTCATCGAGCAGGCACTGCAGCAGCGTCTGCCAGGCACCCACGACGAGCTCCTTCCCCGACAGCGCGAGACGCACCGGAAATGCCTCACCGAGGACCGCCCCCGCGGGCGCGGCCGACGCCGTGAAGGACTCGTGGTGCACCGAACCCTCCGGCCAGTCCCTCGTCGCGCGCAGTACGTCGTCCATCATCGACGGCGGTCCGCAGGTGTAGAGGTGCGTGCCGGGTCGATGCACTCCCGCCAGCACTTCGTCGACGGACGGCCGCAGCGGATCCGTGCCGAGGTGAACCCGCACTGCCACGCCGAGGTCGGCCAGCTCGTCGACATACGGCGCGTGCGCCGCGTCCCTGGCGTAGGCGTGGACCTGGGCGGTTCCGGCCTTTCCGGCCTCGCGCCCGACCAGGTCGCGGTGGTGGTAGACCCGCCGGATCTCGGCAAGGACCCGCTGGGCTCGCGCTGAGGGTGGGCGGTGGCGGGCGGCGGAGTAGCCGGACGGGGCGATCGGCACGCCATGCCGTCACCGAGCCGCGCGGATGAACTCCTCCACCGTGGCGCGCGGACGGCCCGAACGCACCAGGACCTCCCCCATCAGCACCGCGTCGGCACCCGCGTCCCGATACGCCATCACATCCGCCACCCCCGACACACCGGACTCCGCCATTCGGACCTCGCCCTGAGGCACGTGCTCCACGAGCCGGGGGAACACCGATCGGTCGACCTCGAGGGTGGTGAGGTCGCGCGCGTTGATGCCGATGACCTCGGCGCCGATGTTCGCGGCGCGCTCGAGCTCCGCCTCCGTGTGCACCTCGACCACTGCTGTGAGCCCGAGCTCCCGCGTCAGCCCGTACAGGTCGTCCAGTAGGCCCCCGGGCAGGGAGACCACCATGAGCAGCGCCAGGTCCGCGCCCCACGCCCGCGTCTCCCACAGCTGGTACGGCGAGACGACGAAGTCCTTGCGCAACACCGGGATGTCGACCGCCTTGCGGACCTCGGCCAGGTCCGCGAGAGATCCTCCGAATCGCCGCCGCTCGGTCAGCACGCTGATCGCCGACGCACCACCGGCCTCGTACTCGCGGGCGAGGAGCGCCGGATCCGCGATCTCCGCCAGAGCGCCTTTGCTCGGGCTCCTCCGCTTCACCTCGGCCACGATCGAGAGGCCCGGCCCACGGAACGCTGGGAGCGGGTCCAGCGGAGGGGGCAGGTCGTCGACGCGCGCCCGCAGCTCGGCCGAGGAGACCTCGCGCTCCCGCTCCTCCAGATCTTCCCGGACGCCTTCGAGGATCTCATCCAGAATCGACATGCCTGATCCTTGTCGTAGGGGGACCGCCTGAGCCGGAGTGGTGACAGTGATCTCGGTTCCGCAGGGATCGCACACCGCCTGTCGACCCGACCACCGCTGGTCCTGGTCGCACTGGAACCCTCGAGGCGGGTGCGGCCTGACGGTTCGTGATCTCGGCTCCTGGCGTACCCCCACCATCCAATCCGGATGGCCCGAGGGCGAAGACGGCGCCGCCACCAGCAGTGGCGCTAACAGCCCGGGAGGCGTGACCGTGCGAGCCCGCACCGCCACGATCTGCGCATCTTCTTCAGACCCCGGCGGTAGTTCGTGGGGGCTGTGAAGCACCTCTCAACGGCTCGGGCTACGGCGCGAACGGCTCCCGGTCCGTCCTGGAATGGGCGGGCGATCGTGCGCAGCCCGGGACGGTACCGGCGGCCTACACCTGACGAGGAGGCCCCGCTCCCCTGTCGGCCCGGCTCCGACGCCGAGGGGCAGATCGAGTTCGACGTGATCATCCGCGGCCGGATCAGGATCGACGGCTTGCGGGTCGAGTCATGGCAACCAAGGCCTCGCTCGGTCGCCGCCGGCGCCGAACGTGGCGGAGCACTCGACCGTGCTCGGCTTCCGCGGGAGGGCGTGTACCTTGAGCGGCCCTGGCGAGGTCCCTCGGCGGATCGTGTACATCGGGTTCGAGTCCGTCGAGCTGACCAACCTGGTCATCGGGAACAGCGATTTCTCCGGCGACGTCTGGATCTCCCGTGGCGCTCGGCCAGCCGGGAGTCGTAGCCGTGCGCAACCTCGTAGCGGTGCCGGTCCTCGACCTCGGCGCGCCTGCCCTCGGTGATGGAGTTCGGGCCGAACGTCTTCTGCCTATCGATGCGTGGGCGGCGGCGAAGCGCCGCACGACGGCCCGGCGAGTTGGTCACCGGAGTGGGCGGGACCGGCAGGCTGCACGCAGCCGCGGCCAACTGGAGCGGTTTGTAGACCACGCGGCGGCCCTGTGTGGATGGCCCTGCCCGTGCCCGCTCACACCAGTCCGCGCTCGGGCATGCAAAGGACCGAATGCGATCGGTGTACGAGGCGTTGCCATATCCGCGAACGAGCCGGTGCTCATTCCAGTTCAGCTCGCACTTTCGGGGCGACCTCGGTTCCCAACAGTTCGATGGACCTCAGTACCTCCCGCTGGGGGATCCCGCCGAGATCCATCTGCAGGATCTGTCGATTGTGGCCGAGCACGTGCTGCAAGGCGATGATCCGGTCGGCGATCTCGCCCGGATCGCCGACCATGGTCATGCCGCCCGGGGCGTAGTTGTTGTCGAAGTAGGCTCGGTCGGGCACGGGGCGGCCGACGGTTCTCAGTACCGAGCTCTCATACCAGTAGAAGTTTTCCTTGGCGGCGCGGCCGTCCGCGCTGACGAAGCCGTGCCCCGCGACGGACACCTCCAGGGTGGCCGGGTCGTGTCCGGCGCGGTAGCCCGCCTCGCGGTAGGTCCCGGCGATACGGGTCCAGTGGTCGGCTGTGCCGTTGAGGACGCCGTAGGCGATCGGCAGTCCGAGCGAGCCGGCGCGCGCGGAGGACTCCGGGCTGCCGCCGGAACCGAGCCAGATCTTCATCGGCGGATCTGCGCGGGGTACCACCAGGACATCGCGCAGCGGCTGCGCTCGGTGCGGCCCATCCCAGGTGACCTGCTCGGCGGCGTTGACTGCTAGCAGCAGGTCGAGCTTGGCCGCATACAGTGAGTCGCGGTCCTCCAGCGGGTAGCCATACAGCGGGAACGAGTCGGTCCCCGACCCGCGGCCGGCCGTGATCTCGATACGGCCCGGGGCGAGAGCCGCCGCGGTGGCATGCTGCTGATAGACCCGCACCGGATCGTCGGTGGCCAGCACGGTTACGGCGCTGCCCAGTCCGATGCGTGTGGTCACGGCGGCCGCCGCGTTGATCACTGAGCTCGGCGAGGAGATGGGCATGATCTGACGGTGATGTTCCCCCACGCCGAAGAAGTCCAGCCCAACCTGTTCCGCCAGCGTGATGGCCTCCAGCACATCGCGAATCGCCTGCGACGTGGGGCCGAGACCCTCGTCGTCCGACAACGGCGTATTGCCGAAGCTGTATACACCCAGCTGAAAGCCCATCGAATCGTCCTCATTTCGATCGTATAAGTCACCGGACGTGTGGGCACTTCCGGGCGCGGGAGGTCAGGCAGGGTCGGCGATGTGTAGCACGATCTTGCCGATCTCCGCCCCGGAGAAGATGCGATCCAGCGCGGCGGGGGCCGCATCCAGGCCTTCGAGAACGGTCTCCTCATTGCGCAGCCGACCGGTGGCGAGGCGCGCAGCGAGGTAGTTGATCGCCTCCGGCCAGCGGTCGAGATGGTCGGTGACGATGAAGCCGCACAACGTGACACGCTGCATCTGGACCTGGTCGAAGTTGACCAGACCTCGCCAGGTGTCGCGGTCGCCCGCATTGTAATGAGCGATGAGTCCGCAGACGAACACGCGGGCATGGAGGTTCATCCGCATGAGGATGTGATCCATGATTTCACCACCGACGTTCTCGAAATCCAGGTCCACCCCGTCGGGCGTCGCCGCGTCGAGCTGGGCCTGCCAGTCGGCCGCCCGATGGTCGATGCATGCGTCGAACCCGAGGTCCTCGACGACGTGTCGGCTCTTCTCCGGACCGCCCGCGATGCCGACGACCCGCGCCCCGCGCTCCTTGGCGAGCTGCCCGGCAACAGACCCGACAGCACCAGCAGCGGCGGACACCACGACGGTCTGCCCGGGCTGCGGGTCCAGGAAATCGATGCCGAGGTAGGCGCTGATCCCGGTGTGGCCCAGGACCCCGACGAAAGCCGACGGCGGCGCCGGCGGCGGCGAGGGCAGGACGCTGAGCGGGGCATCGAGCGTCGCGTCGTCGACGACGCAGTACTCCTGCCAGCCGGTGAAGCCTGCGACGAGGTCGCCGACGTCCATGTCGGCGCGGCGAGACGCGACGATTTGACATACACCCAGGCCACGCATGACCGCGCCGATCGGCACCGCTGGCATGAATGGGCGGTCGTGGCCCATCCAGATGCGGCTGGCTGGGTCGATCGACAGGAAGAGGGTGCGGGCGAGCGCCTGGCCTTCACGTAGTGGTGCGATCGGCTCGGTGACGAGTGTGAGGTCGTCGGCTGTGGCCGGGCCGTTCGGGCGCCGCCGCAGCCGGAAGGCTCGGTTGGTGCGTTGGTGGGTCACTGGGCCGAGCACGTCGGGAGTCGTGGACACGAATTCTCCTCTTATGGTCTCGGGGGTCGCCGGTGGCCGGCGGGACAGCAGTCAATAGCGATCCTGCGGGCCCGGTCACGGTGCGGTTTGACCGTGCGCGCACGACACCTGGCGTGGGCGCGCATGTACGCCGCACCGCGTCCACCGTGCGCGACGAGCCAACCGCAGTGCACGCAGGTGCCTGCCGAGCGGGGAAACTCGGTGCCGCAGGAGCGACCGGTTCGAGACAGCGCTGGGCAGCCCCGATATCTGGGTGTACTTCGAGCAGAACCCAGAGGAAGGTCTGCTGTTCGGCGCCGCGGTGACGGACCTTTCCACTCCGATCATCCAGGACGCCGCATCGGTCATCGACACCTCTGATGTCGAGTCGGCCGTTGATGTCGGTGGCACCAACGGCGCCTTCGGCTACGAGCTCCTGGCGCGCAACGCGAAGCTTCGTGGCATCGTTCTTGACCTGCCGACCACGCTGCCCGGCGTACGAGCCGACGCCGAGCGGTTGGGGCTACACCCGGCCGCAGCTCGACGCTCGCCGGCAACTTCTGCACATTCATCCAGGCCAGTCGGCCAAGTCGACCTACCTGTCACTCACGGGCGAGTTCGACGCCGGGGTCCGGGAACAACTGGGAGATCTCGGTATCGTGATCTCAGCTCTGGCATCCCCTCACCATCAATCCGGATGGGTCGAGGCGAAGACGGCGCCGCCACTAGCAGTGGCGCTAACAGCCCGGGAGGCGTGAGCGGGCGAGCCCGCACCACCGCGAGCGGCGCACCTCCAAGCACGCCGAGTAGCCCGGCAGGCGTCGAAGTACGGCATCGACCACCCGCCGTGGGCGAACGCGCACTCGGTGTCCTCGTGCTACCCACCGAGCACCTGCACCTCACCGTCGATGCTCACCGAACCGCCGACGATGACGTGCACCGATTGCTCCTCGTCAGAACCCTTCGTAGGCAGGGCGGAAAGTTGACCGGGTCAGCTGGCCGAACCCATCGCTCTGCGCTCGCACGCCCGGCGTAACGAGTACCCGAGGAGTACGGGCGGTCGGCAGGCCGGCCCGGCCTGCCAACCGAAGCTCCGACGGTGGCAACCCGAGATGCTGTCTGATCACTCTCGAGAAGTGCGCCGGGTCCGTGAAGCCCCACCTCGAGCCGATCGCGCCGACCGGGACGGAGCTCAGTCGCGCGTCGAGCAGGTCGTGCCGGCATCGCTCGATGCGCCGCATCCTGATCCATTCCCTGACCGTCGTCCCCGCGCTCTCGAACAACTTCTGTACGTAGCGCACCGACACGTGGTGCTCCGCGGCGATGCGGGCCGTGGCCAGGTCACTCTCGCCGAGATGATCTTCTATGAAGCCCTGCACCCGCAACAGCATGGCGGTCCGGTGCGCATCGGCCGGCCGGCGAGGCGAACCCGCCGTCTCGGCGCAGATCGCGTCGAGGAGGTTCACGATGGCGTCGGACAGGTAGACCGACGGCTCGAGCTCACCCGCGGCCGATTGACCCACGAGCGAGGTGGTCATCGACGCCAGGACCGCGCCGGTGCCGCTCCGACCGGAGATCGTGCGCGCGGTGAGTCGGCTGAACTCGAATGTCCGGGTGTTCAGCGCGTCGCGGGGCAGCATCACGACCAGCATCAGGAAGTCGTCGCTGAAGTCCAGGGTGTAGGGCCGCGACGCGTCGTTGAGGGCCATGTCGCCAGGCGCCAGGACGGCCTCGCGCCCGTCCTGAACGATGAGACCGTGGCCGCGCATCTGCATGCTCATCTTGACCAGGCCGCGGTCCTCACGCCGGATCATGCGGGGTGTCCGGCTGACCGTCACCGCAGAGCCGGCCACGCAGGCGAGCGACACGTCGCCGAACCGGTGGGCACTCAGCCGACCGGCGAAGCCACCCGCGACATCGACGCGCGCGTCGATGGGCACGAACGCCGACGACACCGCGTGCCGCCAGGCTTCGAAGCCGACCACAGGTTCGCGCTCCGCCCCGGGCGTGGTTGCGCCGACACCCTGCACTCGGGCACCTCCTCGGTTCATGGACCTCACCGACCGGGCGTCTGTCCAGTCCATGATCCGAGCGAGCGTCAGGTCTGCCAGGATGTCAAGGGCTGGCTGTCCCTTCGGCACTATAACCGGGCTCAGCGAACATCGTTTGCAGCCGGCGGCGCCGGAACCCGATGTTGCCGCCGCTCATCAACGGATAGGCGAGCGCGTCGGCCATCAGCCCGGCCAGCGGCATCTCGTGGCTGTAGGACTCGATGCCCACGACGCGCATCAGGTCGACGAGCGACTGCACCGCCGCCTCGGAGCCGAATACCTTGGCGTGGATGCCGAGCTCCTCGGCGTTCGGGTCGCGCCGGTCCGCGGCCACGCAGGCCCGCCAGGTCAACGCCCGGGTCGCCTCGATGCGCGTCTTGACGTCCGCGAGCACGAAGGCCACGCCCTGGTGGGAGATGATCGGCACCGAGCCGCCGCGGCGGTCGGAGCGGGCGAAGTCCAGCGCGAATGCGAAAGCCGCGCGCATCACCCCGACGGCACACGCCCCCACGGCCGCGCCCCCGAACGAGGTATTGATCAACGTGAGTCCGGCACCGGGCTCACCGATGATGTTCTCTGCCGGCACCGCCACATCGACGAGGTCGAACCGCGGAAGGAGTTGCGCCCGGTGGCCGAGCGAATCGAATGAGCCGGTGATCCGCAGCCCCTCGATCGGCCCCTCGACCGCGGCGACGGCCAGCGACTCCTCCGGTGGGCGTTGCGCCCCGACGCGACACGCGACGGTCATCAGGATCGGCCCGGTTCCGTCCCAGCCCGAGGCACCCGAGACCCACTGCTTGCTGCCGTCGATGATCCACTCTCGGCCGCGGCGTCGCATCGTCGTGCGCAGCCCGGTACCGGGCTCCGCGGAGTCGAAGTTGGCATTGCCGCCCGGTTCGCTGAACGCCAGGGACGCCACCGGTGCGCCCTCGGTCCTCAGAAATGGGGCGAGGAAGCGTTGCTGCTGCTCCGGTGTGCCACCTCGCAGCACCGGCGCGAGACCCAGCGACGTCGAGAACAACGAAAGCGCAGCGCTCGGGTCGCCGGCGATCAGCTCCTCGGCAAGGATCGCGACGGTGACGGCGCCGGTGCCATCGCCGCCGAGCGCCTGGGGCACCAGCTGACGCAGGAAACCGGCCTCGACCATCTGCTGGTAGAACGGCTGCGTCGCCCGGTGCCGCTCCTCCGCTGTCGGGAGGTGGCGCGTGGCCGGGCCGACGCCGCTGAGCACGTCGCGGGCGAACTCCCGTGCGCGGGCCCGGAGCAGGCGTTGCTGCTCTGTCGGGGTGAAGTCGATCGGCATCGTTCCTCCTGCGGTTCACGCCGGTGCACCGCCGGCCGAGCACACCCTGACCCGGGTTTTCCCCGCTCGGCTAGCACCTGCGCGCACTGCGGTTGGCTCGTCGCGCACGGTGGACGCGGTGCGGCGTACATGCGCGCCCACGCCAGGTGTCGTGCGCGCACGGTCAAACCGCACCCTCACCGGACCCGCAGGATCGCTGTTGACTGCTGTCCCGCCGGCCACCGGCGACCCCGGCGACCCCGGCGACCCCGGAGACCATGAAAGGAGAATTCGTGTCCACGACCCCCGACGTGCTCGGCCCAGTGACCCACCAACGCACCAACCGAGCCTTCCGGCTGCGGCGGCGCCCGAACGGCCCGGCCACAGCCGACGACCTCACACTCGTCACCGAGCCGATCGCACCACTGCATGAAGGGCACATCGCAGCGTGAGTGGCGAGGCGCAACGTCGCCGCGAGCTGGGCGAGTTCCTCAAAGCCCGACGGCAGCAGATCGTGCGCTCCGAACTCGGGCTCCCCCCGACCGGCAGGAGAAGCGCCCTCGGGCTGC
>NZ_BAABJO010000067.1:0-9393 GCF_039543345.1 Pseudonocardia adelaidensis
CCGCCGGAAGTCCGCCGAATAATTCGGCGGCCCAGCCCCACGCTGCGCGCACCGGCCGACGTCCCGAGTACGCCCGGTACGAGGGCCGCCGCCCGGCACACGCAGCGAGAACCTGGATCCACCGACTCACCCAACGGACTTCCGGCGGGGGACACTAGATCAGCGGTATGGCTGCACAGTGCTCCGGCAGGGCGGCCTCCTACGGTCTAGACCGACACATTTACGCTTCCCCCATGACGGATCGGTTCTCCGGCCGCACCGCGGTCGTGACGGGTGGCGGTAGCGGCATCGGGCTCGCCACGGTGCGCAGGCTGGCCTCCGAGGGTGCCCGGGTGGTGGTCGCCGACATCGACCCCGGGGCCGGCAAGGCCGCCGCCGACGAGGTGGGCGGGCTCTTCGTGCAGACGGACGTCACGTCGCCGGAGCAGGTCGAGGCGCTGTTCGGCGCCGCCGCCGACACCTACGGCAGCGTGGACGTCGCGTTCAACAACGCCGGCATCTCCCCGCCCGACGACGACTCCATCCTCGACACCGGCCTCGACGCCTGGAGGCGCGTGCAGGAGGTCAACCTGACCTCGGTGTTCCTGTGCTGCAAGGCGGCGATCCCGCACATGCAGCGCCAGGGCCGGGGCGCGATCGTCAACACCGCGTCGTTCGTGGCCGTGATGGGCGCCGCGACCTCCCAGATCTCCTACACCGCCTCCAAGGGCGGGGTGCTCGCGATGACCCGGGAGCTGGGCGTTCAGTTCGCCCGCGAGGGCATCCGGGTCAACGCCCTGTGCCCCGGGCCGGTCGACACCCCGCTGCTGCAGGAGCTGTTCGCCGCCGACCCGGAGCGCGCCCAGCGCCGCCTGGTGCACATCCCGATGGGCCGCTTCGCCCGCGCCGAGGAGATCGCCTCCACCGTCGCGTTCCTGGCGAGCGACGACGCCAGCTTCATCACGGCATCCACCTTCCTCGTGGACGGCGGCATCTCCGGGGCGTACGTGACACCGCTGTAGCCGCTGGCACCCGGGCGATCAGACATCCAGCCGCGCGACGAGTGCCGTCGGCGCCACCTGCAGGTAGGCATCGACGATCACCTCGCCGACCTCGTCCCAGTCGGGCTCGGCGTCGAGCCGCATCCCCACCCGGTCGCGCCCGCCGAATCGCGGGGCGAAGAAGCGGCCCGGCGCGGCGGCCACCAGCTCCTGCCGCGCCCCGGGCGGCGCTGCCGCCCAGATCGCGACGTGGGGTGGGTCGAGCCGAGGGTGCTCGTCCGGGTGGACGAACTTCACGAAGGACCGGCGGCCCCGCACGAACCAGGTGGGCGCGCCGTGCGTGCGGGCTTCGGTCACCTCCGGCAGTGCGAGGCAGCGCCGACGCGCCCCGGTCAGGAGATCCGCCGCCTCAGCCACCGTTCCGCAGCTTGTGCAGCATCGGCGGGAGCGGTTCGGCGTGCACCACCGCGAGCCGCTGGGTGGCGCGGGTGATGGCGACGTAGAGGTCGCCCCGCCCGCGCGGCGACTCGGCGAGCAGCTCCGCGGGCTCGACCACGACCACGGCGTCGAACTCCAGGCCCTTCGCCGCCGAGACCGGCAGCACCACCACCGGCGCGGTGAGATCCACCTCGGTGCCGCCGTCCGAGCCGTTCCCTCCGAGCAGCCGCGCCCGCAGCCCGTCCAGCCTGCCGGACGGCACGAGGACGGCCGTGCGTCCGTCACCGACGGCACCGGACTCCTCGGCGAGCACCTTCGCCACCACGTCCTCCAGCTCCCCCGCGCCGGCCGGCACCGCGCGCGGCGGCACGCCCGTGCTGCGGACCGAGCGCGGCGGGGCGAGGCCCGGTTCGATCGTGGCGAGCACGTCGTCGGCGACGTCGGCGATCTCGGCCGGGGTGCGGTAGTTCACCGTGAGCTGTTCCAGGCGCCAGCGCCGCTCGACGAACGGGGCGAGCACCTCGTCCCACGAGCCCGCGCCCGCGAGGTCGCCGGTCTGGGCGATGTCGCCGACGATCGTCATCGAGCGGCTCGGGCAGCGGCGCATCACGAGGCGCCACGCCATCGGCGAGAGCTCCTGCGCCTCGTCGACGATCACGTGGCCGTAGGTCCACTCCCGGTCGGCGGCCGCGCGATCGGCGGTGGAGTCGTAGCGGCGCACCGCCTGCCGCTCGGCGAGCCGGTCGGCGTCGACCACGTCGGTGGCGCGCAGCAGCTCGGGGTCGAGGTCCTCCTCCAGGTCGAGGACGTCGAGCACGCCCTGCGCGTAGAGCACCTCCTCGCGCAGCGCGGCGGCCTCGCGGGCGGCCGCCTCGGAGCCGTCGTCGCCGAGCAGCTCGGCCGCCTCGTCGAGCAGCGGGACGTCGGCCGGGGTCCAGCGCAGGTCGTTCGGCACGTCGTCGGCGGGCGCGGGCCGGTGGAGGAGGTCGCGGTCGGCGGCGGGCAGCCGGCGGGCCACCGAGTTCAGCCGTTTGCGGTCGTCGAACAGGTCCGTGAGCAGCTGCTCGGCCGAGAGCGTCGGCCACAGGGCGTCCAGCTCCCGGGAGAGCTCGCGGCTCTCGGCGAGCTCGTCGCGGATGTCGGCCAGGTCGCCCGCGTCGAGCAGGTTGCGCCCGCCCGGGCCGGTGAGCGTGCGGGCCACCTGCTCGGCGAGCAGCCGCACGGCTTCCTTGCGGAAGATCCGCCGGGCCTCGTTGTGCGGCCTGCGGGACCGGCGGGCACGGGTGCGGGCGGCGTGTGCGATGTCGCGGTCGAGCCGCACCGGCTGCTGCTCGACCACGAGCTCGACGGGACGGCGCGGCACCTGCTGCCGGTCGCGGACCGCAGCCGCGACGACCGCCGCCATTTCGGCCCGCCCCTTCACCGCCGCGGTGCCGGCGGGCTCGGTGCGCCGCGCGTCCAGCCCGGGGTGCAGCTGCCCGACCGTGCCGAGCACCACGCTCGTCTCACCGAGCGAGGGCAGCACCTGCCCGATGTAGGACAGGAACGTGGGGTTCGGCCCGACGACGAGCACGCCGCGGCGCGCCAGCCGGTCGCGGTGGGTGTAGAGCAGGTAGGCGGCCCGGTGCAGCGCCACCGCGGTCTTGCCCGTGCCCGGCCCGCCCTGCACGACCAGCACCCCGGACGGCTTGGAGCGGATGATCGCGTCCTGCTCGGCCTGGATCGTGGCCACGATGTCGGCCATCCGGCCGGTGCGGCGGGCGTCGACGGCGGCCAGCAGGGCGGCCTCGCTGGTGAGCCCACTGGACTGGGACGCGGCGGTGGCGTCGTCGAGGTCCAGCACCTCGTCGTCCACGGCGATGACCTCGCGGCGGCGCGTGCGCAGGTGCCGACGGCGCCGGATGCCCTCCGGGGACGCGGCGGTGGCCGTGTAGAACGGCCGGGCGGCGGGCGCCCGCCAGTCCATCAGGAGCGGCTCGTACTCGTTGTCCTCGTCGAGGAGGCCGAGACGGCCGATGTAGCGGCGCTCGCCGTCCTCGGCGTCGAGCCGGCCGAACGCGAGGCCGTGCTCGGCGGCCCGCAGCGCGGCGAGGCGATCGGTGTACATGGCGGCCGCGGCGTCCCGCTCGGTGAGCGCCTGCGGGGTGCCGACCGTCTCGTCGTGCAGCACGTCCGACAGCCGCCGGGCCGTCTCGGCCCGCCGCGCGTCGAGGCGCTGGTACAGCATGTGGACGTAGGCCCGCTCGTGCTCGAGCCCGTCCTGCGAGCCGCCGGGGGCCTGGATCGGGACGCGGGCGTCCGGCACCGCGGGAGACGTGCTGTTCGACACCGGTAGATCACCTTCGCGGGCGTGACGTACGACAGGGCGACGTATGAACGTACCAGCGGCCGAGTTTCCGGTCCGCAGGCCGCGGGTAGGTCTCCGCGTGCACCTCCCCGCCGATCCCGCGCGCCAGGACGTGCGCCCGCGAGCGAGTGACCGACACGGCGCCTGCGCGCTGCGCCGTCCGCCGACGGGCGGGCCGAGCGCGAGCGAGGCCGTGCGATGAGCGACGCGTCCCGGGACTCCGACTACGCGCACCTCGCGCCGCTGTTCGAGCAGTTCGCGGCCCTCCCGCCGGACCACCCCGAGCGGGCCGCGCTGCGGTCCAAGCTCGTCACGGGCTACCTGCCCGTGGTGCAGCACATCGCGCGCCGGTTCGCAGGCCGCGGCGAGCCGGTGGACGACCTCGAGCAGGCCGGCACCGTCGGGCTGCTCAACGCGGTGGACCGGTTCGAGCCCGACCGCGGCATCGACTTCCTCTCCTACGCGGTCCCCACCATCACCGGCGAGATCCGCAGGCACTTCCGCGACCGGACGTGGTCGATGCGGGTGCCGCGGCGCCTCAAAGACCTCCAGAGCGCGATCAACAGCGCGATCGGCCCGCTGTCGCAGGAGCTCGGGCGCGCCCCGCGTCCCAGCGAGATCGCGGCCCGCCTCGGGATGCCCACCGAGGAGGTCGTGGAAGGCCTCGACGCCCAGCAGGCCTACCGCAGCAGCTCCCTCGACGAGCTCGTGGCAGGTGCCGACACCCCCCTCACCGACACGCTCGGCGATGTCGACACCGAGCTGGACAAGGTCGAGTACCGGGAGACCCTCGCGCCGCTGCTCGACGAGCTGCCCGAGCGCGAGCGCACGATCCTGCTGCTGCGGTTCTTCGGCAACCTCACCCAGACCCAGATCGCCGACCGCGTCGGCATCTCCCAGATGCACGTGTCGCGCCTGCTGTCGCAAACCGTCGCGCAGCTGCGGCGGCGGATGACCGAAGACGCGTAGCCGGGCTGCCGCCGGGTACGCCCCACGACATGACGACCGACGTTGTGCAGACCGTCGACGTTGCCGTGCCCGTGAGCACGGCCTACAACCAGTGGACGCAGTTCGAGTCGTTCCCGCAGTTCATGGAGGGCGTCGAACGCATCGACCAGCTCACGCCGACGCGCACGCACTGGGTCACCACGATCGCCGGTGTCCAGCGCGAGTTCGACGCCGAGATCACCGAGCAGCACCCCGACGAGCGCGTCGCATGGCGGACCGACCGCGGCATCCACCAGTCCGGCGTGGTGACGTTCCACCGCATCGACGACCGGCGGACACGGGTGACGCTGCAGCTCGAGCACCAGCCGGAGGGCGTCGCCGAGAAGGCCGGTGACGCGCTCGGCCTCGTGCAGCGGCGGGTGAAGGGCGACCTGGAGAACTTCAAGTCGTTCATCGAGTCCCGCGGCCGCGAGGAGGGCGGCTGGCGCGGGGACGTCGGCCGCAGCCCTCAGCGGCCGGCGAACGGCCCGGCGGACCAGCCGGGCACCCTCCCCGGATAGCGCGAACGCGTCACGCCGATGACGGCTCCCGGGCCGCCGCCCGATCCGCGGGCGGCGGCTCGTCGTTCCCGCCGTCGGTGGCGCCGTCGGTGGCGCCGTCGGTGTCGCGAAGCGCGGGGGTCGGACGCGAGCGGAGCAGCAGCGGGATCGGCAGCACGAACCACAGCAGGCACAGCACGACGAAGACCGCCACCGCCGAGGAGACCGCGAAGGACAACCCCACGGCCACGTCGAGCACCAGCAGCACGGAGCCGGTGAGGGTGAGCGCGAGGGTGGCGAGGCCCAGGCTGAACAGGACGTGCCCGAGCTGCACGGTCTCCGGCTTCACCCCCCGCCGGAAGGTCATGCGGTGCACGGCCGCCGGTGCGACGAGCAGGCCCGCCGTGAGCACCGAGCACAGCAGGGTGACCACGTACGTCCAGCGCTGCACCTCGTCGATCGAGCCGAAGCGTTCGGTGAACGAGAGCGTCAGCAGGAACGCGAACAGGATCTGCACCCCGGTCTGCGCCACGCGCAGCTCCTGCAGCAGCTCGATCATGTTGCGGTCGGCGCGCTGCAGCCGGCCCTCGCCGCGGCCGTCGGCGGGGCCGCCGGGAGGGTTCGAGGTGCCGTTGCCGGCGGAGCGCCACTCTGCCATGGGACATGACTACCCGATCGGGTGGCGCTCACGCAGCAGCATGGCCCTCACACGGTGGCGCCCTCCCGGTGCACCCGGTGCACGCCCTCCGCGAACTCCTCCACGATCTTCGCGCAGAACGCGGGCAGGTCGTCGGGGTTGCGGCTGGATACCAGCCCGTTGTCGGTGACGACCTCCTCGTCCACCACGGTGCCGCCCGCGTTGCGGATGTCGGTGCGCAGGCTCGGGAACGAGGTCAGCGTGCGGCCGCGCACGAGGTCGGCCTCGACCAGGGTCCACGGGCCGTGGCAGATCACCCCGACGGGCGTGCCCGCCCGGAACGCGGCGCGCACGAAGTCGCGCACGTGCGGGTCCATCCGCAGCCGGTCGGCGTTGACGGTGCCGCCGGGCATGATCACGCCGTCGTAGTCGGCGGCGTCCGCCTGCGCGGCCGTCCGGTCGACGGGGAACCGGTCGGCCGGATCGATGTCACCGTTCATCGCCTGGATCTCGCCCTCGGCGAGCGAGACGATCTCGGTGCGGGCACCCTCCCGCGTCACCGCGTCACGCGGCTCCGTGAGCTCGACCTGCTCCACGCCGTCGGTGGCGAGGATCGCGATGCGCTTTCCGTCCAGCTTGCCAGTCATACCCGTCGCGTACCCGTGGGCGGTGCGGCTACGCACACCGTTGACCCTGCCACTGGTGTGAGGCCATACCGTCTCGGACATGGCTGGTGCGGTGGTGCTGGGAGCGGGGCCGGGGATCGGCCGGTCGGTCGCGTTCCGGTTCGCGGTGGACGGGATGCCGGTCGCGGTCGTGGGCCGGTCCCGGCCGACCGTGGACGCGGTCGCCGCCGGCATCCGGGACACCGGTGCCGACGTGCTGGGACTGGCCGCGGACGTCGCCGACGAGGACGCGCTGCGCGCCGCGCTCCGCACGGCCGAGGAGCGCTTCGGCGTGCCGGACGTCGTCGTGTACAACGCGGCGCTCGTGCGGCCGGACGCCCTCGGCGAGCTCGACGCCGCCGGCCAGCTCGCGGCGTGGAAGGTCAATGTCGTCGGCGCCCTCACGGCCGCCGCGCAGGTGCTGCCCGGCATGGCCGCGCGGGGCAGCGGCACGTTCCTGGTCACCAGCGGCATGCCGGAGCCGAAACCGGGCTACGTGAGCCTCTCGCTGGGCAAGGCGGGTGTCCGGACGCTCGCCGAGCTGCTCGACCTGGGGTACCGGGATGTCGGCGTCCACGTCGCCACGGTGACGGTCGCCGGTCCGGTCGCCGAGGGAACGGCCTGGGACCCCGACGACATCGCCGAGCACTACTGGCGGCTGCACCACCAGCCCCGCGAGGCGTGGACCCACGAGGTGGTCCACTGACCGCTCAACCCGCGATGAGCCGCACCACCGCGCGCTCGACCTCGGCGCGGACGGCGTCGTCGGTCAGGTCCGGTCCGGAACCGTTCCCGAGCGCGCGCAGCGCCGGCAACACGGTGCGCCCCTCCTCGAACCGCTCGATCACGCGCGGGTCCACGTACGAGCTGCGAGCCACCGTCGGGGTGTTCCCGAGGTGGTCGGCCACGTCCTCGAGCGCCCGGTTCACCACGCGCCTGCGGGTGCGCTCCCGCTCCGGCACCCCGCCCCGCGCCACCCGCCCGGCGAGGTTGGCGGCGGCGAGCACGGTCGCGTTCCAGGTGCGCAGGTCCTTGCAGCTGTACCGGTCGCCGACCAGCTCCTTGACGGCGGCGTTCAGGTCCTCGGCCCGCACGTCGTGCCATCCGCGGCCGACCCGGTAGGCGAGCAGGTCCTCCCCACCCCCGCGCCGGCGCAGCAACGAGTTGACGACGCGGTGCAACAACGGGTCGCGCAGCGCCAGCGTGCGCGGCACCCCGCCCTTCGCCGGGTAGGCGAACACCACCGCGCCCCGGTCGAGCCGCACGTGCTCGCGGCGCAGTGTCGCCAGTCCGAACGTGCCGTCCTCGTCGTCGTCACCCGGGGCGTACTCCTCCCCGCCGGGCCGGAAGACACCGACATCGAGCATGCGCACCCCGCCCGCGAGCACCCGCTCCTGGCCGAGTCCCTTGGCCTGCAGCCGCCGGACCAGCTCCTGCCGCACATCGGGGAGGGAGCTGCCGAGCGTGAGCACCCGCTCGTACTTCTCCCGGTCCCGGCGCCTGCGCCACTCCTCGTGGTAGCGGTACTGCCGCCGGCCCGCCGCGTCCACGCCGACCGCCTGGATGTGCCCCTCCCGGTCGGGGCAGATCCACACCTCCTGCCACGCAGGCGGGATGGCGAGGGACTTGATCCGCGCGATCTCCTCCGGATCCGTGATCGGCGCACCGTCGCAGTCGTAGAAGCTCCACCCGCGACCGCGCCGCCGCCGGGAGAAGCCGGGAGCCGCGGGATCGACCCGGACCAGGCCTTCGGGAACGTCGCTCACGTCCCCCACCTACCCCCGCCGGACCAGGGCGAACCGGGTGGCGAACCGGGCGGCTCAGCTCACCACGGGGGTGTCGGCGTGCTCTCGGCAGGTGCGCGCCTCCGGACGGGCCTCCAGCCGCTCGTCGTCGATCTCCCGGCCGCACACCTGGCACCGGCCGTACTCCCCCTCGTCCAGCCGCTCCAGCGCGTCCTGGACGCGCCTGCGCTGCTCCTCGATCGTGTGCACCCTGAGATCGGCCTCCATGGTCGTGTTGACCTCGGTGCCGTAGTCACCCGGATGCTGGCTGAGGGCACCCTCGTGGCCGAGCGTGTCGGCCGAGGCCTCCTCGCGGTTCTCCGCGGCGGCGCGCAGCCGGTCGTCGAGTGCGGACAGCTCTCCGGTCAGCAGGTCACGGGCGCGGTCGGGGTCCACGGTCGTCCTTCCGTTCGGGGCACGGGGCGCGACCGCCCCGCATCAGCGCATGCGCATACCCCGCACCGCGGCCACGTACGCCCCCCGATCAGGACCGACGTTCGCTCCCGCTCAGCTACCCGGGTGCCGGGCCTTCGGCCCCCGCCCGTACGGCTGCTCCACCGGCTCCACCGGCTCCAGCGCCGGGATCGGCCGCACCTGCGGATCCTCCGCGAGCGCCAGCGCATCGCCGTGGTGGCTCAGCCGCATCGGCGGCCCCGAGACCAGCCGGTACTCCGCCTCCTCCGGGCGGATCTCCACCCGCAGCTGCCTGCCCCGCCACCTCAACCCGAACGAGATCCGCGACAGCGCCGGGGGCAGCCGCGGCGCGAACCCGATCCCCGACTCGTCCATCCGCATCCCGCCGAACCCGGCCACCACGGCGGTCCAGGTGCCGGCCATCGACGCGATGTGCACCCCGTGGTCGGAGTTGCCCGCCAGGTCGTCCAGGTCCACCAGCGCGGCCTCGGCGAGGTAGTCGTAGGCCAGGTCCAGGTGCCCGGTCCAGGCCGCCACCACCGCCTGCGTGCACGCCGACAGCGACGAGTCGCGCACCGTCAACGCCTCGTAGTAGGCGAAGTTGCGCCGCATCTGCTCCGGCGTGAAGGCGTCCGGCCGCA
>NZ_BAABJO010000068.1:0-9171 GCF_039543345.1 Pseudonocardia adelaidensis
CAGCCGCGGCGGGTGGCGCGGGGATCGGAGGCGCCGGGGCCGTGGAGTCGGCGGCGTCGGGCGCAGGGGACGGTGGCGGCGCCGCGGGTTCGGCGGTCGTCCCGGTCGGCGGGCTGCCGGGCAGCGGACCCGGGGCAGGCTCCGTGAGCCGGGCCGTGTCCTGCGGGTCCGGCCGGGGCGCTTCGGCCGGTTCGACCGGGCGGACCGGGCTGTCCGCGGCGAAGGCGGGTGCGGTGGCCGATGCCTCCACATCGGCGCCGGGTTCGGCCCCGGCTCCCGCGCCGCGTGCCGCCGGGTGTGCGACCTGTTCCTGATGCGCTGCCCGGTCCTCCACCGGCTCCGGCGTTCCGCTCCCCTGGTGCTCCGACACGGTCGTCCTCCTCGCTCCGGCCCGCCGCGAGCGGCGGGCGCCCCGTCCGGGGACGGGGCCGTGCACGTCGGCCGTGGCCGGTTCGACGGAACCGGTGACCGATCGCGATTCAAACAGCTCTGCGGGCCGACCGGAACAGCCCGGACGGGCGCTGAACCCCGGATGGCCCGTCGATGTCGCCCGGGGGACGCCGAGATGTGCCGCTTACGCTGCGCTTCGTGCCCAACCGGCTGATCGCCGTCGTCGGCCCCACGGCGACCGGCAAGTCCGACCTCGGGGTGGCGCTGGCCGCCGCGCTGGACGGCGAGGTGGTCAACGCCGACGCGATGCAGCTCTACCGCGGCATGGACGTCGGCACCGCCAAGCTCACGCCGCGCGAGCGGGCGGGCGTGCCGCACCACCTGCTGGACGTCCTCGACGTCACCGACACGGCCGCGGTGGCGGCCTACCAGCGGGAGGCGCGCGCCGTCGTCGAACGCCTGCTCGCGGCGGGCCGCACCCCGGTCCTGGTGGGCGGCTCCGGGCTGTACGTGCAGGCGGTCGTCGACGACCTGGAGTTCCCCGGCACCGATCCCGTGCTGCGTGCCGAGTTGGAGGCCGAGCTCGCCGAGCGCGGACCCGCCGCGCTGCACGGCCGCCTCGCCGCGGTCGACCCGGCCGCCGCCGAGGTGGTGCTGCCCTCGAACGGCCGCCGGATCGTGCGGGCCCTCGAGGTGGTCGCGCTGACCGGGAAGCCGTTCCCGGCCCGGCTGCCCACCGCGGGCGCGCCCCGCTACGACGCGGCCCTGCTCGGGATCGACCGCCCGACCGCCGAGCTCGACCTGCGCGTGGCCCGCCGGGTGGCCCGCATGTTCGCCGCGGGGCTCGTCGACGAGACGCGCGCGCTGCTCGCCCGCGGGCTGCGCGAGGGCCGCACGGCGTCGCGCGCGCTCGGGTACCAGCAGGTGGTGGCCGCGCTGGACGGGGATGGCGACCTCACCACGGCGGCCGCCGACACGGTCGTGGCCACCCGTCGCTTCGTCCGGCGGCAGCGTTCCTGGTTCCGGCGCGACCGGCGCATCCACTGGCTGGACGGGGCCGCCCCCGATCCGATCGAGGCCGCTCTGCGCCATCTGGGGCGCCACGTAGGCTCGTGACGTGGTGCGTTTCAGCAAGGGGCACGGCACGGAGAACGACTTCGTGCTGCTGCCGGACCCCGACGGCGAGCTCGACCTGACGCCGGAGCGGGTCGCCGCGCTGTGCGACCGCCGCCGCGGTCTCGGCGCCGACGGCGTCCTCCGCGTCGTGCGGTGGGCCGCGCTCGGCGACGGCCCGGTGTCCGAGCCCGGCGTCGAGTGGTTCATGGACTACCGCAACGCCGACGGCAGCATCGCGGAGATGTGCGGCAACGGCGTACGCGTCTACGCTCGCTACCTCGAGCACCTCGGGTGGCTCCCCGGCGACGAGCTGCGCCTGGGCACCCGCGGCGGGGTCCGCACCGTGCGCGTGGCCGGTGAGGAGATCTCCGTCGACATGGGCAAGGCCGCCCTCGGCGAGGAGAGCACGGCCAGCGTGGACGGCCAGGCGTTCGCGGGCGTGGCGGTCGACGTCGGCAACCCGCACCTGGCGTGCGTCACCGACGTGCCCCTCCAGGGCCTGGACCTCACGCGCCCGCCCGGCCACGACCCCGCCCTGTTCCCGCACGGGGTGAACGTCGAGTTCGTCACGCCGCTGGACGGCGACGAGGTCGCGATGCGCGTGCACGAGCGCGGCGTGGGGGAGACCCGCTCGTGCGGCACCGGCACGGTGGCCGCCGTCGTCGCCGCCCTGCGGCACGCCGGGCAGGACACCGGCACCGTCGGGGTGCAGGCGCCCGGCGGGCGCCTGCGCGTCACGGTGGAGGCGGGCACCACCGTCCTGCACGGGCCGGCCGTGCTCGTGGCACACGGCGAGCTGACCCCCTCCTGGTGGGCGGCGTGTCGAGGGGCTCAGGCCTGAGCGGCGGCCGCCGGGAGGTCGCGCAGGCGCCGCAGCGGTGACGCGAGCAGCCAGACCGGACAGAGGATCATGCCCGCTGCTGTGACCACGAGCGTGGCCCGCAACCCGATCAGCTCGCCGAGCGCGCCGCCGAGCAGCCCGCCGAACGGGATCGTGCCCCAGACGAGGAACCGGACGCTCGCGTTCATCCGGCCGAGCAGGTGGTCCGGGGTGACGGACTGGCGGAAGCTCACCTGGGCGACGTTGTAGACCACCCCGCCGTAGGCGATGGCCGCCATGCCGAGCGCGAACCATGCGATGCCCGCGCCGGCCGTCGCCAGCGGGAGCGCGAGCGAGAGCGGTCCCGTCACCAGCAGGGCGGCGACGAGCGTGCGCCCCTGCCCGAGGAGCCGGATCCAGCGGCTCGCCGTGACGGCCGCGAGCACGCCCGCCGCGCTGCCGGCGGCCAGCACGAGCCCGACCACGGCGGCCGGTTGCCCGAGCTCGCGCGCGAGGAACAGCACGGACACGGCGGACAGGACCCCGCCGAACAGGTTGGCCGTGCCGGTGCAGAGCACGATCGGGCGCAGCAGCGGGTGGCCGAGGACGTAGCGCAGTCCCTCGGCGATCTCGGCGCGCAGCGAGCGGCCCGGGTGGCGCGGGGCCACCGTCTCGCGGGTCCGCATCCGCGAGAGGAACGCCGCCGAGACGAGGTAGCCGGCCGCGTCGACGAGCACCGCGAACGCCGCACCGACGAGCTGCACCAGGCCGCCACCCAGGGCGGGGCCGGCCGCCTCGGCCGCCGCTCGCGTGGACTCGAGCTTCGCGTTGCCCTCGACCAGCCCGGCGCGCCCGACCACGGCGGGCAGCACGGACTGGTAGCCGACGTCGAAGAAGACGGTGGCGACTCCGGCGAGCAGCGCGACGACGATGAGCTGCGCGAACGTCAGCACGCCCGCCGCCCACGCCAGCGGGATGCTCCCGATCAGCACGAACCGCACGAGGTTGGCGCCGATCATCACCGGCAGCCGGCGCACCCGGTCCAGCAGTACCCCGGCGGGCAGTCCCACCAGCAGGAACGCGCCGCGCTCCGCGGCCACGAGCAGCCCCATCTCCCATGGCGTCGCGCCGAGGACGGTGGCGGCGAGGAGCGGCAGGGCGAGGTGGCTGACCATGATCCCGACCTGGGACACCGACTCGCCCGCCCAGAGCAGCAGGAAGTCACGGTGCCGCCACAGGCTCATCCCCCGATCGTGGGGCACCGATTGGAAAGCGTCAACCGGTACGGTTCCCGGATGCCCACGCAGCGCAGGCAGGCCACGGAGGCCGAGATCGCCACGCTCGCCTCCGCCGTCCGGCTGCGGATCATCCGGCTGACGCTGCAGGAACCCCTCACGAACGCGCAGATCGCGCACCGGCTGCACCGGGACCCGGCCACCACGCTGCACC
This sequence comes from Pseudonocardia adelaidensis, assembly GCF_039543345.1. NCBI lineage: Bacteria > Bacillati > Actinomycetota > Actinomycetes > Pseudonocardiales > Pseudonocardiaceae > Pseudonocardia > Pseudonocardia adelaidensis. The sequence continues at coordinate 3,776 of NZ_BAABJO010000068.1, forward strand.
ACGTCCGGCGGCTGGTCCGGCACGGGTTCCTGGAGCCGCTCCCGGCCCGTCCGGGCCCGCGCGGCTCCACCGAGATCCCGTACCGGGGCACCCGGCTGTCCTGGTCCCTCCGAGGAGGCGAACGCGACCCGTCGCTCGGCGAGGCGACGCTCGAGGCCTACCTCGACGAGGTCACCGAGGTCGGGGTCGCCGCGCTGGACCAGAGCAGGCTCGCGGTCCGGCTCGCCCCGGCCGACGCGGCCGCGCTGCGCAGCGAGCTGAGCGCACTGCTCGACCGCTACGCCGCCCGCGCCGAACCGCCGGACGGCGAGGCGGTGGCCGTCTACCTGTCCATCTACCCGGGTGCGAGCTGATGTCCGGGTGCGTCGTGGTCGGCGGTGGCCCGGCCGGGATCGTGCTCGGCCTGCTGCTGGCCAGGTGCGGCGTCGACGTCACCGTGCTGGAGAAGCACGCCGACTTCCGCCGCGACTTCCGCGGCGACACCGTGCACGCCTCGACGCTCGGGCTGCTCGACGAGCTCGGGCTGGGGGAGCGGTTCGCCACGCTGCCGCACCGGCTGGAGCGCCGCGCCGAGATCGTCGTCGACGACGGGAGGATCGCACCGCGGTTCGACCGCCTCCCGGGGCGTCACCGGCACATCGCCATCGTGCCGCAGTGGGACCTCCTCGGCATGCTCGTCGCCGCGGCACGCGAGTCGCCGCACTTCCGCATCGTGATGTCGGCCGAGGTCGACGGCCTCCTGCGGGAGCACGGCCGCGTCGTGGGCGTCCGCTACGCCGACCGCGAGGGCGGCGCCGCGCACGAGCTGCGGGCGGACCTCGTGGTCGGCTGCGACGGGCGGCACTCCCGCGTGCGGGAGGAGCTCGGGATGGCGCCCCGCGCCCTCGCGGCGCCGTTCGACTGCCGGTACGTCCGCGTGCCGAAGCGGGACGGCGACCCGGACGGCTCGCTGGTCCGGTTCTCCGCGCGCGGCGGCGTCGTCATGGTCGATCGGAGCACCTACTGGCAGGTGGCCGTGCTGGTCGGCAAGGGCGACCCGGACGAGGTCGGGGTGGTCCGGCGCAGCGTGCGCGACCTGGCGCCCGTGCTCGCCGATCGGGTCGACGCCGTACCCGCCGCGGGCGTCGCCCGGTTGGAGGTCCGCCAGGACCGGCTGCGTCGCTGGTGGGAGCCCGGCGCCCTGTGCATCGGAGACGCGGCGCACGCCATGACCCCGGTCGCGGGGGTGGGCGTGAACCTCGCCGTCCAGGACGCGGTGGCGGCGGCGCGGATCCTGGTGCCGCCGCTGCTCGCCGGGCCGGTGGCCGACCGGCACCTCGCGGCGGTGCAGCGCAGGCGCATCGCACCCACCGTCCTCACGCAGGCGCTGCAGCGGGAGACCCAGCGCCGCGCGATCGTCACCCCGCGGCAGGGCCCGGGCGAGGTCCGGGCGCCGCTGCGTGTTCCCCGGCCGCTGCGCGTCCTGCGCCACGTCCCCGGCTTCCTCGACCTGTTCGGCCGGGTCGTGGCGCTCGGGCTGCAGCCCGAGCACCTGACCGGGCCGCTCACCGCCGCGCGGCGCGACGCGCGGAATCAGGGACGACGTCCGGAGCGTTGACGTGGGAGCATGACTACCACGATGACTGAACCTGCCCTGTCCACCCCCGCCGACGAGCTGCTGCGCCCCACACAGGGGGACTACGAGCTCGAGGAACGCAGCTCACTGCGCCGGATCGCGGGTCTCTCCACCGAACTCGCCGACATCACCGAGGTCGAGTACCGGCAGCTGCGCCTGGAGCGCGTCGTGCTCGTCGGGGTCTGGACCGAAGGCAGCGCCGAGCAGGCACGCGCCTCCCTCGAGGAACTCGCGCGCCTCGCCGAGACCGCGGGCTCCCAGGTGCTCGACGGCCTCGTCCAGCGCCGCTCCCGGCCCGACCCGGCCACCTACATCGGCTCCGGCAAGGTCGACGAGCTGCGGGACGCCGTGCAGGACGCCGGCGCCGACACCGTGATCGCCGACGGCGAGCTCTCGCCCGGCCAGCTGCGGCAGCTGGAGGAGAAGCTCAAGGTCAAGGTCATCGACCGCACCGCGCTGATCCTCGACATCTTCGCCCAGCACGCCCGTTCCAAGGACGGCAAGGCCCAGGTCGAGCTCGCGCAGCTGTCCTACCTGCTCCCGCGCCTGCGCGGGTGGGGTGAGGCGCTGTCCCGGCAGGTCGGTGGCCGGGCCGCGGGCGGCGTCGGCATCGGCGGCCGCGGCCCCGGTGAGACCAAGATCGAGCTCGACCGCCGCCGCATCCGCAACCGGATGGCCAAGCTCCGCCGCCAGCTCTCCGGCATGAAGCAGGTGCGCGAGACCCAGCGCGGGGTGCGCAGGCGTCAGGACGTGCCGTCGGTCGCGATCGTCGGCTACACGAACGCCGGCAAGTCGAGCCTCCTCAACGCCCTCACCGGCGCGGGCGTGCTCGTCGAGAACGCGCTCTTCGCCACCCTCGACCCCACCACGCGCCGCACGTCCACCAGCGACGGTCGCACGTACACCCTCACCGACACCGTCGGGTTCGTGCGCCACCTGCCGCACCAGCTCGTCGAGGCGTTCCGGTCCACGCTGGAGGAGACCGCCGACGCCGACCTGCTCCTGCACGTCGTCGACGCATCCGACGCGCTGCCGGAGGACCAGATCAAGGCCGTCCGGGAGGTGCTCGTCGAGATCGGCGAGCAGCGCGGCTCCATGGGGCGCGAGCTGCTCGTGGTGAACAAGACCGATGCGGCGGGCGACCTGCAGCTGGCCCGCCTGCGGCACCTGCTTCCGGAGGCCGTGTTCGTCTCGGCCCGCACCGGAGCCGGCGTCGAGAAGCTGCGCGAGCGGGTCGCCGAGCTGCTGCCGACCCCCGAGGTCGAGGTCGACCTGCTGCTGCCGTACGTGCAGGGCTCGCTCGTCGCCCGCGTGCACAGCGAGGGTGAGGTGCTGAGCGAGGAGCACACGGCCGACGGCACCCGGATGCGGGCCCGGGTCGGTGCGGGGCTCGCCACCGCGGTGCTGCCGTACGCACGGGTGACCCCCGCCGCGCAGAACGGTTCCGGCAGCTGATCGGTCTCCTCGTCGCACTCGCGCTCCACCCGCTGGTTCCGGCCGGCTCGCCCGTGCCGGAGCCGGTCTGCTCCGTGACCGACCCGCGGCTCGGCGAGCTGTCCGGGATGGTCGTGCACGACGGCGGCCTGTGGGGGCTGAGCGACGGGGGCCGCAGCGTGCAGATCCACCGCATCGACCGCTCGAACTGCGACGTGATCGACACCCGCACCGCGGACATCGATCCCTTCGACGTCGAGGACCTCGCCGTCGGGCCGGACGGCGCCCTCTGGGCCGCCGACCTCGGCGACAACGAGCGCCGCCGCGACACCGTCGCGGTCATCGTCCTGCCCGAGCGGGGTACGGCCCAGCTGCACCGCCTGACCTACCCCGACGGCCCGCACGACGCCGAGGCCCTCCTGATCGACGCCCAGGGGCGCCCGTTCGTGATCACCAAGGAGGTCGGGAGGCCCGCCGGGCTCTACCGCACCGCCGACGCGCCCGAGGGTGAGGGCCCGACCCCGCTGCTACCGGTGGGGGAGCTGAACCTGCCCGCGTCGAACACGCTCGGCGGCCCGGTGGGCGGGATCGGCACGCGGCTGGTCACCGGCGCGGCGCTGAGCGGCGACGGCACCGTGGCGGCGGTGCGCACCTACACCGACGCCTGGCTCTTCCCGGTCGGTGGGGGCGACCTCGTGGCCGCCTTCAACCGGCCGCCCGTCCGCGTCCCGCTGCCCGACGAACCGCAGGGGGAGGCCATCGCGTTCGACGTGGACGGTGCCCTGCTGTCCGGCTCGGAGACCCGGCACGGCGTGCGCGGTGAGATCCGCGCCGTGGCCGGCGCGGCGGCCCTCGCCGGCGAGGCCGCCCCCGTCGCCCCGCTGCCACCGGCCCCGGAGGTCGTGCCCGATCCCGGGCCGCCGCCCTGGCTGCCCGCCGCCCTGGGCGGCGCCGCGGTCGTGGGGGTGTTGGTGCTGGTCACGGCGGTGGCCTCCGTGCGCACCCGGACCCGACGCGGCTGACGCACCCCGTCTCCCCTCGCGCTCCCCGTCGATGGGGAGCGTGGGACGACACAGGGTGCGTGGGCCGGACAGGGGCGCCTGAGCGGCCGGGCGGCGAGGCTCCCGGCCCCGGCCGGCGCCGATCGAGGCCTCAGAGCCTCCGCATCACCGCCACCACCCGGCCGAGAACGGTGGCCTCGTCACCGGGGATGGGGTCGTAGGCCGGGTTGGCCGGCATCAGCCAGACGTGCCCGTCGCGGCGCTTGAACGTCTTGACCGTGGCCTCGCCGTCGATCATCGCGGCGACGATCTCGCCGTTCTCGGCCACCGGTTGCTGCCGGACGACGACCCAGTCGCCGTCGGTGATGGCGGCCTCGATCATCGAGTCGCCGCGGACGTTCAGCAGGAACAGGGTGCCCTCGCCGACGATCTCGCGGGGGAGGGGGAAGACGCTCTCGACGGCCTGCTCGGCGAGGATCGGCCCACCGGCGGCGATGTTGCCCAGCAGGGGGACCATCGCGGGGGCGGGGTGCAGGTCGCCCGTCGCGGTGTCGTCCGCCGCGGCGGCGGGGGTGTCGGTGACGTCCTCCGGCCCGCGGACGTCGACGGCGCGGGTGCGGTTGGGGTCGCGCCGCAGGTACCCCTTGCGCTCGAGCGCGCGCAGCTGGTGGTGCACCGAGGAGGTGGAGGTGAGGCCGACGGCGTCGCCGATCTCCCGCACGCTCGGGGGGTAGCCGAACCGCTCGACCCAGTCGCGGATCACCTCGAGGACCTTGCGCTGCCGCGGGGTGAGACCCGCAGGCTCGGCGGGCGGGTCGGGGAACGTGCTCACCTGCGCGGTCTCACCGGCATCGCCGCCGGACCCGGTGCCCGGGTCGTCCCGTGCCATCTGCTGCGCCTCCTCCTCGTGGGCGGCGCGCCGGCCGCCCGCTGGGTATGGGTGGTGCCGCAGGGTGCGGCCGCCACCGTCGTCGCGTACGACGGTAGCCCCGATCGGGCTTGTCGCCAAACACATGTTCGAACGACACGCCCGCGTTTCTCGATTCTGTCGGACCCCGGTGGTAGACACTTCGCACAGACGTTCGTTCGAACACTTGTTCCAAGAGCGGAAGAAGCGGAGGCGGCGGTATGTACGAGCGCGGTGTGTACGAGCAGGGAGTGACCGTGCGGCCGGCGCGCGACCGGCGGGCGGGGGAGCGGCGCGGTCTGCGCAGGCGGGCCCGCGGGCCGCTGCCCGTGCGGCCCGCGGTGAACGCCGTTGCGGTGCGGCCCGCCGAGGCCGAGCGGCCGCGGGTGCCGTCCGGGGCCCGCCGGGTGCCGCTGCCCGGGGCCGGCGCGCGCACGCT
>NZ_BAABJO010000069.1:0-8044 GCF_039543345.1 Pseudonocardia adelaidensis
CTCCGGGGAGCGGGTCGGGTCCTAGACAAGCCACACCCCAACCCGGGGGCTCTCTCTCGATCAACTACCGCTGGCCGCGTGTCACGCCATCCCGACCGTCACCAACGTCCTGGCCGAGTACACCTAGCAGGTGTCCGGGCGCAGAGTGCGGTAGACCGGGTCGACGTCGAGGGTGACGGCCTCGACCTCCGACCGGTAGACGCAGGGTCCGGTGTGCACCTCGACGGTGTCGGCGTCGACGAACCGGACGTCGGACGGCGGCGGCCCGGCTTCGACGCCCTGGTAGACGACGGCCTCCTGCTCGAACGCCCCGCTCCCGGAACGCACGACCACGGCGTAGACCGGGCGGGCGGCCGGGGGCGTCGCCTCGACGACGGCCAGCCGCCGCCCGCCGTCCTCCACCTCGGACACCGTCCGGTTCTCGACCGTCACCTGCGTCGCCAGCAGTACGACCCCCACCCAGCCGAGCGCCGCGACCCCGCCCAGGGTCAGCACGACCACCCGCATCGCACCCCGCGTGAGCAGCGCGAACACCCCGGTGATGAGCAGAACGGCGAGCAGCACGGCGGACGCGGTGAACCACCGGATGTGGCGCAGGTGGAACGGGTCGGCGATCGCCACCCCGGCCAGCACGACGACGACCACGGCGCAGGCCGCGAGGACGAGGGCACCGCGCAGTCTCCGCACGCGGGGCATCCTGCCTTGCCTCACGACTGAACGTGTGATTAGGGTGCTGAACATGAGTTCAGTCACCCAGGACTCGGATCTCACCGCGAAGGCGCGGATCAGGGAGGCCGCGATCGCCGCGTTCGTCCGCGACGGCGTCCAGAAGGCGAACGTGCGCGCGATCGCGGCGGCCGCCGGCGTGAGCGTCGGGCTGGTCTTCCACCACTTCGGCAACAAGGACGGCCTGCGCACCACCTGCGACGAGCACGTGCTGCAGGTCCTGACGGCCCGGGCGCGTTCTGCAGGCAGCCCGGACCTGCTCGGCGAGTACCTGTCGGACCCCGGCGAGTACCGGCTGCTCGTGCAGTACATGGCCCGGGCGGTCCAGGACGACGTGCCGGCGGCGGGCACGTTCGTGGAGCGGCTGGTCGCGGAGTCCGAGGCGATCTTCCGCGCCGGCGCCGCGGACGGCACGATGCGCCCGTCCTCCGACCCGCGCGCGCTGGGCGTGCTGACCGTCCTGATCAGCTTGGCGGTGCTGACGATGCCCCGGCCGCTGGCGCGGGCGCTCGGGCACGAGGACTTCGGCCCCGAGGTGCTGCGCCGCATCACCGTCCCGACCCTCGAGCTCTTCACCCGCGGGCTCTACACCGACGACACCGTCCTGCAGGCGGCCAAAGCCGCGTGGGCGGATGCAGAGAGGACCGAACCGTGAGCATGGTCCTGCCGGCCTTCACACCGGCGCAGGAGAGCCTGTTCCTCACGCTGAGCGGCCGCGCACTCGACAGCCGGCTGCCCCACCCGTTCCTCGGCGACCGGATGGCCGACGAGATCCTCCGGAAGACGGGCTACGACCCGCTCGCCAGGTTCCCGACGATGCGCAGCAGGCTCGTCGACCCGAGGACGAAGGTCTTCGACATCGCGGTGCGCGCCAAGCGGCTCGACGCCGTGGTGCGGGCGTTCGTCGGCCGCCACCCGAACGCCGTCGTGGTGGACATGGGCGCGGGTTTGGACGGCCGGGTCTTCCGCGTCGACCCGCCGCCCACCGTCGACTGGTACGACATCGACCTCCCCGAGGTCATCGCCCTCCGGGAACGGGTGGTGCCGCGCCACGCCCACGCGCACGCCATCGCCGCCGATGTGACGGACGAGCGCTGGCTGGACGGCATCCCCGCGGAGCGGCCTGCCGTGATCGTCGCCGACGGACTGGTCGCGTTCCTGCCGCAGGACGGCTTCGTGTCCCTGCTCGGCCGGCTCACCTCCCACTTCCCGAGCGGCGAACTGGCGTTCAACGCCTACACGACGGTCGCGGTCTGGGCCACCAGGCACCTCGGCAGCTTCGCGACGATCGGCGGCGGGGTCGTCAACCCCGGCTTCAACGACCCCCACGAGCCCGAACGCCGGGTGCCCGCGCTCACCCTCGCCGAGGAGATCTTCCTGACCCGCGCTCCGGAGCTCGCCGCGATGCCGCTGGCCGGGAGGCTGGCCGCGCGGATGATCGCGGGCAGCGCGTGGATGTCCCGGATGAGCGGCACGACGGTGCTCCGCTACCGCTTCTAGCTGGTTGATCCCGGGTTCTCGGTGGTCGAGGGCGATCGGGGAGCGCTCGACGGGGCGCCGCGGCGGTCGGGGCGCACGAAGGTGATACCCAGGCCCGCCGTGCACGTGGTGTCGTCCGAGGTGCAGCACGCGCACCGGATCGCCGATCAAGGGGAAATGGTGGCCGAAGGATCTCCGGGAGCGACCATCCGCCCGTGGTCACCGGTGCCGAGGCAGCCATCTGCCCTTGATCGCTGCGCTGGCCCCGGTTGCGGCCCCGACCCGGTGGGACCGCCTCGTGGCGGCGCCGCGCGCGCCCCATCGGGCAGGCCCTGGCCTGCCCGCGCTGCTGTGTGCAGGGGCCGCAGAGGCTCGGCGGTCACGGGGCGCGCAGCGACGCCGGAGGCGCCCTCGAGCTGCGAGGGGCGGCCCCGCACACTGCGCGGCGCCGCCAGGAGGCACGGAGAAGGGCCCCACGGTCTTGCCCATGGGAATCAACCGTCCAGTGGCCGCCCGGGCCGCCTATGCGACGTCGCGGGTGTACTGGACCCGCTCGTGATCGAGGTGCCAGCTCCGGATGCGCCGGGGGTGGATGCGGATCACCTCGTTGCTGAACCAGCTGCCGCCGTACGGTGGCGGGGCGTGGTCGGTGAGCAGCTCGGCGTCGCCGCGGATCTCGACCCCCCGCCCCCAGCCGGGCTTGACCGCGCCGGGCTCGTCCGGCGTCATGTCGTCCACGACGAAGGACACGGCGGGGGTGGCGGCGATGTTGCGCCACTTCTGGCTCCCGCTCAGCGCGGGCCCGCCGATGTCGACGGTGCCGTCGTCGTTCACCGAGAAGCCGAGTGCCGTCAGCTGCGGACCGTGCGGTCCGATGGTGGCGAGCCGGCCGACCCCCTGGCTCTTCAGGTACACCAGCTCGTAGTCCGTGAAGATCACGACTGCCATCGTCATACCTGAACCGCGGTAGAAGTCAAGCGCGCCGGACGATCGCCCGCTGCAGCAGGTCGTGCAGCACGCCCTGCTCCTCCGGCGTCAGAGCGGCGAGGGGCGACTCCTCACTGAGCAGCTCGAGGAGCCGCTTCCTGAGATCTGCGCCGTCGGGGGTGAGGATCAGCTGCTTGGCCCGGCGGTCGGTCGGGTGCGGACGGCGTTCGAGCACCCCCCGGCTCTCCAGCCGGTCGACCACGACGGTGGCGTTCGACGGCTCGCAGTCCATGCGGTCGGCCAGCTCGCTCATGGTCATCGGGCCGGTCAGCTCGCGCAACGCCGTGGCCTGCGCGGCGGTGAGCCCCAGCTTGACCGCGCGCTCGCGCACATGCGCACCGATCTGGCTCGCGAGGCCGTTCACCAGCCCGCAGATCTCCCGCTCGGCAGCCGGCATCGACACGTATCCAGATTAGCACCGGTACATCAAGCCATGATATTTATGGCTTGAACCTTTCAGGTCATAAGCAGATGGAGTGGGATATGGACGAGCGGCTCCGGCGACCGTCGGGCATCCGGTCGCTGACGATCGGCGACACCACACTCAGCTACGTTCCCGACGGCGCGGTCCAGCTCTCCCCGCGCGGCTGGCTGCCGGACACCACCGACGAGGTCTGGGCGAAGCACCCCGAGTACCTCGACGACTCGGGCCACCTCGTCGCGGGCGTCGGCGGGTTGCTGGTGGAACGCGGCGGCCGGGCACTGCTGATCGACGCCGGGTTCGGCCCGCAGGCGGCGCCCGCGCAGCCGGGCAACCCGTACGGCGCGATCCACGGCGGCGCGCTGCTGGAGAACCTGGCCACGCTCGGCCGCCGCCCCGCCGACATCGAGGCGGTCGCGATCACCCACCTGCACGTCGACCACGTCGGGTGGGCCCGCGAGTTCACCGGCGGTTCCCTGGTTTCCGAACCGGAGTGGGCCCAGCGCCACCTCGCCGTGGAGCAGGGCACCTCCCGCGAGCTTCTCGATGCGCTGCGTCCCACCGTGCGCACCGTGACCGACGGCGAGGAGATCTTCCCCGGGGTCCGGGCCATGCTCACGCCCGGGCACACGGCGGGGCACACCACCTACGTGATCACCGCGGGCGAGCACCGTGTGATCGCCTTCGGCGACGCGTTCCACTCCCCGCTCCAGATGGAGCACCCGGAGTGGTGGGCGGCGCCCGACCACGACCGCGGCCGGTCGACGCACTTCCGCCGTGCCCTCGTGGAGGAGCTGAGCAGGCCGCGCACGATCGGGTTCGGCGTCCACTTCGCCGACGTCGCGTTCGGCCACGTCCACTCCGGCGACGACGGGCCGGCCTGGCGTCCCGTCGACGACTGAGCCGGTACGCGCGTGCCCGGGTGAGGTCCGGGCGGCTGCGAGGACCCTCTCCCGGGCGCGCGGACTCAGCCGGCGATCCGGAGCGTGGGCCCGCGGCGCCGGGTCTGTCCGCCGGCGCGCCGCTGCCGGAAGCTGTGGACCTCCTCCAGGACGACGGCCAGCAGGATCAGCGGCACCCCGATCACACTGATCACGTTCAGCGGCGGCAGGCTCAGGTCGTTGATGCCCGCGAAGACGACCTCGCCGCGCACCGACTCGAGCGCGTGCACCTCGGAGTCCGCGAGGAAGAACGGGCTGCCGTCGGCCGTGTTGACCCCGACGTCCTGGGTGTCGATCGTGACGCCGGTGGCCCGGACGAGCTCGGACGAGCTGGACCGGATTCCCGCCTGGGCGGAGTCGATCGTCGTGTCGGCGATCGTGGTGGCGGCTTCGGCGTCGATGCCGGTGGCGCCGCCGGTGATCCGGCCGCCGACGATCCGGGTGCCGGTGCCGGCGCTGCGGACGGCGTCGGACTCGACGTTGTCGGCCACCAGCCCGGTGATGACGATGCCAGATGTGCCCGGCTTGGCGACCACGCCGTCGCGCCCACCCGCAACGGTCAGGTCGGTGAGCGACGCGTCGTGCGCACCGCGTTCGATCCGCACCGCGGTGTCCGAGTCACGGATCTGGACGCCGTCGAGGCTGGTCCGCCCACCTCCGATGGAGATGCCGGCCACCTGCGCACCCTCGAAGGTCGAGTCGGTGATGTGGAGGTCTGCGGTGCTCTTCTCGACCGACACCCCCCAGCGACCGTCGGCGGTGCGGACGCGGTCGAGCGTGATCCCGCTGCTGCCCACGTGGGTGAACACGCCGACCCGCTGGTCGGTCGCGGTGAAGTCGGTGACGACGACGTCGCTGCTCTCGCTGATCTCGAGCCCGCCGTCCTGGTCGCCCGCGGTGGTCACCCCGGTGATGCGGGGCCCGGTCTGCCGCTTCACCGCGACGCCGAACCCGCCGTTGCCCGACGTGGCGATCCCGGTGATCGGGCGATCCGAGTTGGGCCCGGTGACCAGGACGCCGTCGCCGTCGTTGCGTTCGGCGCGGATCCCGCTCAGCGTCGTGGCCCGGTCGCCGGACAGGACGAGGCCGTCCCCGCCCGATTCGGCGACGGCGACGTCGGCGAGCCGCACCCCTGCCGAGCGCTGCAGCTCGAGTCCGGTGCTGCCGCGCAGCAGGGAGGCGCGCGTCAGGAAGCCCGTGCTGCCGGGGTTGAAGAGCACGGCGGGACGGCCGTCCTCGTCGCCCACGTCCGGGGCACCGAGGTCGCTGACGGTGATGTCGGTGCCCTCCAGCCGACCTCCCGCGGAGGCCACGATGGACGGCCGGCCCGCGGCGTTGGCCGGCAGGGGCTGCCCGGTGGCCGGGTCCACGGAGGTGACGGTGAGACCGGCGAGCCTGAGCGCGCCGCCGCCGGTGTGGATGGACGCGGCGTCAGCGGCACCGGCACCACCGGCCAGGCGCAGGCTGTGCACGTCGGCCCCGGCGACGTCGAGGGTGGTGCCCCGGGTCAGGACGACGGTCGCGGACAGGGTCGCCACGCCGTCGTCGATGGTCAACCAGCTGTCCGGCAGGAAGCGGTCGAGCTCGGCCAAGGTGACCGCCGTGCCGCCGAACGCGAGGTGGCTGCTCACCCGTCCGTCGACGACCACGTCGAGGGATGTGGTGCGCACCGTCACCATCCGGCTCGGGCGGCCCCGCGAGACCCACGACGCCGGCCCGCCGGCCTGGGACGCCTCCGACGCGTGCGGTGGCTGCGGGGTCTCCTGCTCGCCGGAGGCGGGCTCCTCGTCGGGAGTCCGATCCGGGAACACCGCGGCCTGCGCGGCCGGCGCAGCCGAACCGGTGATCGGCTCGGCGGGCCACGACACCATCGCGATCCCGCTCGTCAGGCTGATCCCGACGGCGAGCGTGAGCACGGCGGCGTACCTGGTGCGTCGGCCCGTTCGGGCGCTGCTCATGCCGGGACCCTCATTCGCTCGACGTTCTGCTCGGGGATCACGACGCCGTCCGGCATGGCGTCGGTTCCGGTGCGGACCACCTGGCCGTTCTCGACCGCGACCTGGCGGGTGCCCCAGCGCTGCCTGCGGATCGTGACCAGGGCGTAGATCTTGATGAACGCCATCACCCAGGAGACGGCGACGTAGCCGGGCACCACGAAGAACGACGAGGGGCGCCTGCGGATGTGCGGCTGGAGCTTGGCGGCGCGGCTGAGCTGCCACCACGCGACGAGCACCACGCAGAAGATCCAGTTCCCGTGGAGGAGGGAGAGCACGAAGAAGGCGGGGCCCAGCAGCAGAGTGAAGCCCGACAGCGCCTTGTCGATCATCGTGTAGGCGAGGAAGGGGTGCTGCCACACCCAACCCTTGGACAGTGCGCGCAGGTCGGAGCGCCAGGTGTTGCGGGCCCACCGCAGCCGCTGGCGGAAGAACACCCTCCAGCGGGTGGGGAAGGTCGACCAGACCTCGGCCGTGCGTTGCATGTACGTGAGGTAGCCGCGCTCGAGGGTGAGGGTCGTGAGCCGCTTGTCGTCGCCGGACAGGCACGGCACGCCCCAGAACGTCTCGGCCATGAACTCGTCCTCGACCTCGAGCAGCACGTGGCGGCGGTACACCGCGGTCCGCCCCGAGAGGCACGACACGGCGCGCCCGAGCCGGGACTGGCTCGCGTTCTCGTCGAAGTAGCGGTGGTCGAGGAACATGTCGGTGATCCGGGAGAGGAACCCCGTGCTGCCGTAGACCGACTGCCGCGTGCCGACGCCGCCGATGCGCGGGTCGGCGAACGGCTTGGCGACCTCGGTGGCGACGTTGTCGGCCCAGATCGTGTCGGAGTCGACGAGGGCGACGAGCTCGGTGCGCGCCGCGCGCCACCCGCGGCGGAGCGCGTCGCGCTTGCCCGGGACGTCGGTGATGATCACCTCGACGGGGTACCGCGCCGCGACGTCCTGACACGTGGTGTCGGAGACGTCGACCACGAGGATGACCTGCTCGACGCGGTTGGCGAGCCAGGACTCGATGGCGGTGGCCAGGATCTCGGGGTCCTCCTGGTACACCGGCACGACGATCGCCACCGACGCGCGGTGGTCACCGGCGATCGGCTTGTACATCACGGCGGGGACCCGGCGGATCAGCCAGGCCCCCCACCGGATCAGCCCGAGCACCCCCAGCGGGGTGCCGAGCACGTAGTAGAACAGCGGCAGGTTCATGCCGGTTCGCTCACCGCTTCCGGCTGGGCGCCGCGGGCGGCCTCACGCAGCTGAGCGTGCGTGGCGGCGAGGTCGGTGATGTCGGCCTCGTGGTCCACGATCTCGGTCAGCCGGTCGTTGACCTCGACCACGGCCGAGAGCAGCGGCATGTCCACGCCCACGGTGTCGGCGAAGCCGAGGAAGCCCTGGGTGTCCTTGGGCAGGCAGACGCCGCCGTAGGGGGCGCCGCCGCGGATGCCGTACTCCGGGTTGATCGAGCCTTCGGCGGAGCGGGCGACGGTGGCGGCG
>NZ_BAABJO010000070.1:0-6945 GCF_039543345.1 Pseudonocardia adelaidensis
ACTTCTTCTCCAGCACGACGTTGCGGCCGCGCGGGCCGAGCGTCACCTTGACGGCGTCGGCGAGGGTGTTCATGCCACGCTCGAGCCCGCGGCGCGCCTCCTCGTCGAACGCGATCTGCTTCGCCATGGGGGTGTAGTCCTCCGATTGGGATGACCCGAAGTCTCGTGTCGAGCGCGGCGCCCGCGACGGACGACCGACAACCCTGCGCCGATCTCACCCGCCCGACGATTGGCACTCTACCGTGCCGAGTGCCAATGCCGGTTCTAGCACTCGTGGCATACGAGTGCAAGCCGCCGGGCCGGGGAGCGGAAACGGACGGGGGGACCGGCTGCGCGCCGATCCCCCCGGGGAGCTGGAGCTCGCCCTACTACCCGATCCGGCGGACGGCGTCGGCCTGGCTACGGCCGTCGCGGCCGGCCGTCGTCTCGAACTCGACGCGGTCGCCCTCGTCCAGGGTGCGGAAACCCTCGGACTGGATCGCGCTGTAGTGGACGAAGACGTCCGGCCCGCCATCGGTGGCGATGAAGCCGAAGCCCTTCTCCGCGTTGAACCACTTGACCGTGCCCTGGGCCACGGCACCTCCATGTTGCAGTGCTGCGCTTGCGCGTCGTGCTGGAATGACGTGGCCGACGCTACCCCAGATCGGACCTCTCGTCCGGGGCGAAGCGGCGCCGTCCGGCAGGATTGCCTGCGTGGTGAGCTCCCCGAGAACCGTCGACGAGCACCGCGCCGTCGTCGCCGCACTGCTGGATCCGATGCCGGCCGAGGAGGTGCCGGTCGCGCAGGCCCGGGGGCGCGTCCTGGCGACCGACGTCGTCGCAGCCGTCGCGCTCCCCTCGTTCGACAACTCCGCGATGGACGGCTACGCCGTGCGCGCCGCCGATGTGGCGGGGGCTCCCGTGGAGCTGCCGGTGGAGGCGGACATCCCGGCCGGACGTACGGACGTCCCCGCGTTGCGGCCCGGGGCGGCCCACCGGATCATGACCGGGGCCGCCCTGCCGGCAGGCGCCGACGCCGTCGTGCCCGTCGAGCGGACCGACGGCGGTACCGAACGGGTGCGGATCTCGGGCGCGGCCGGGCCGGGCGAGCACGTCCGGCGCGCCGGCGAGGACGTGCGGGTCGGCGACGTCGTGCTCCGCGCGGGTGCGGTGCTGGGGGCACCGCAGATCGGCGTGGCCTCCGCCGTCGGCTGCGCCACGCTGTCCGTCCGGTGCAGGCCCCACGTGCTCGTGCTCTCCACCGGGTCGGAGCTCGTCGCCCCCGGAACCCCACTTCGCCCGGGCCAGATCTACGAGTCGAACGGGCCGATGCTCGCTGCCGCCGTCGAGGACGCGGGCGGCACCGCCGAGCTGCTGCGCTTCGTCCCCGACGACGTCGAGCAGTTCCTCGGGCGGCTGCGCGAGCGGACAGCAGATGGCGCCGTTGACCTCCTGGTCACCTCGGGCGGGGTGAGCGCAGGCGCGTACGAGGTGGTGAAGGACGCCTTGACCGGCCGCGGCGTCGAGTTCGTCAAGGTCGCGATGCAGCCCGGGGGACCCCAGGGCGCCGGCCGCGTCGCCGAGCTGGGCGGCATCGGCGTCGTGACGCTGCCCGGGAACCCGGTGAGCTCGCACGTGTCGTTCGAGGTCTTCGTCCGGCCCGCGCTGCGCGCCGCGCTCGGGCACCCGCAGCCCGACCGGCCGGCCGTCACCGCCACGCTCGGTGAGCGCTGGAGCTCGCCGCCGGGGCGCCGGCAGTTCCGGCGCGGGGTCCTCGACGCGGTCTCCGGCACGGTCCGCGAGCTCGGCGGACCGGCATCGCACCTGCTCGGCGCGCTCGCTCGGGCCGACTGCTTCGTCGTCGTGCCGGAGGACGTCACCGAGCTGCCGGAGGGGACTCGCGTCGAGACGTGGTTGCTCGACGGGTGACGGGTCCAGTAGATTGTGGTCGAGATCACAATCGAAGCAGGCAACGAACGGAGATCTCGGAGCGTCTTACTGGTGAGTGTTCGGCCGATCGGTGCACATCGTGGGGTTCCTCGCCCTGTGACCTGGACGATCGAACGGAGACTCGGGGATACTTTGGAAGTGGGCCGGGTAACCGACCCACAGCGCATTGGACCCACCGCCCGTCGCTGGGGAGCGGACGAGCGGTTCCACGGCCGGGGTCGTCGTCTCGGGGGATGGCGGCCCCGGCCCTTTGCGTTCTCCGATCTCCTCCGGCGTCAGCGCGATGTGGCGCAACGTGACCACATCGGCGTGCAGCCGTCACCCCTGGCGTACCGTAGCCGCCGCCACCGCGGCCCGACCGGGTCGCCACGCCGGAGGAGCCGATCCGCTTCCATGCACGACCCGAGGCCACCCGCTCGTTCGGGGCTGTCCCTGCCCCACGTCGCGGGGCTGATCCGGGCCACCGTCCCGCCGATGCACCCCGGAGGCCGCCCGCTCGTCGCGGCCGTCGCCGCCGGGGCCGCCGCCGTCCGGCTCGCCACCGGTCGCGGCGCCG
This sequence comes from Pseudonocardia adelaidensis, assembly GCF_039543345.1. Taxonomy (NCBI): domain Bacteria; kingdom Bacillati; phylum Actinomycetota; class Actinomycetes; order Pseudonocardiales; family Pseudonocardiaceae; genus Pseudonocardia; species Pseudonocardia adelaidensis. Next base: position 2,486 of record NZ_BAABJO010000070.1, read on the forward strand.
TCGCCGGGGCGCTCGCCACGGCCGCCACGGCGCTGTTCTTCCGCAACCCGCGCCGGGTGCGTCCCCCGCTCACCGGTGTCGCGCTCGCCGCGGCCGACGGCACGGTGGCCACGGTCTCGGACGTCCTGCCGCCCGCCGAGCTGGACCTCCCGCGGGAGCCGGCACCGCGCGTCAGCGTGTTCCTGTCCGTGCTGGACGTCCACGTGCAGCGGGTTCCGGTCGACGGCCGGGTGCTCGACGTCGCCTACCGGCCGGGCACCTTCCTGTCCGCCGACCTCGACAAGGCCAGCGAGGACAACGAGCGCAACGCCGTGCTGTTCGAGACGACCGACGGCACGCGGCTCGGCGTCGTCCAGATCGCCGGGCTGCTGGCGCGCCGCATCGTCTGCGACATCGCACCCGGCGACGAGGTCGCCGCGGGCGAGACGTTCGGGCTCATCCGCTTCGGCTCGCGCGTCGACGTCTACCTGCCGCCCGGGTCCCGGGTCGCGGTCACGCCGGGACAGCGCACGATCGGCGGCGAGACGGTGCTGGCCGAACTCCCCAGGAGCACCTGATGACCGCCCCCAACTACCGCGCCGGAGTGCGGCTGCTGCCGAACGCCGTCACCGTCCTCGCGCTGTGCTCCGGCCTCTCGGCGGTGTACTTCGCGATCGGCGGGCGCTTCGAGCTGTGCGTCGCCGCCGTCGGGGCCGCGGCGCTGTGCGACGCACTGGACGGCAGGCTCGCCCGCCTCCTCGACGCCACGACCCGGATCGGGGCCGAGCTCGACTCGCTCGCCGACCTCGTCTCGTTCGGCGTCGCGCCAGCACTCGTCCTCTACATCTGGGCGCTGGAGGGCAGCCGGTACGGCTGGATCGTCGCGCTCGTCTTCGCCGTGTGCATGATGCTGCGGCTCGCCCGTTTCAACACGCTCCTCGACGAGGTCGACGAGTTCCCGTTCACCCGGGAGTTCTTCGTCGGGGTCCCCGCTCCCGCGGCCGCCATGTCGGCGGGCATCCCGCTCTACGTCACGCTGCATTTCGGGCCCGGGTGGTGGTCGGCGCCTCCGCTGGTCGCCGCGTGGGCGCTGATCGTCGCGTCGCTCATGGTGAGCAGGCTGCCCACGCTGTCGTTCAAGAGCGTGCGCGTGTCCCCGAACTACATCGCCCCGCTGCTCGTGCTCGTCGCGATCGCCGCCGCCGTGCTCATCACGGTGCCCTTCCTCGGGCTCGGCATCGTGGCCCTCGTCTACCTCTGCTCGGTCCCCTACACCGTGCACCGGCACCATTGGCTCACCCAGCACCCGGAGGCGTGGGGCGTGCCGGTGCGGGAGCGGCGGGCGATCGCGCGGGCGGCGCGCTCCGCGCGGCGGCTCGGGCTCCGGTCGCCGCTGCGCCACCGCGTGGCCGGCCGGGCCAGCGCGGTCGCGCGCGCCGTCCGCCGGTTCGGCGACGACCCGACGGGCGTCATGCAGCGCCACGCCCGCCCCGGCACCGGCCGGGCCCCGGGCCCCGCGGCCCAGTCGGCGCGCAACCGCCTCCGCCTCGGCCTCCGCCGCGCGCGCCGCCGCTGACGGCCTACGGGCGGTCGCACACCAACTGTGGTGCCGGCACCCGAACTGCAGTTGGTGTGCGAGCACCGAGGTTGGTGTGTGAGCGGGGGCGAGGCCCCCGATAGCGTCTGCGGCGTGGTCCCCTCCATCACCCTGGTCGCCCGCCTCGCCGCCTCGGCGGCGGACGCGCGGCGGGGCGTCGTCCGGCTGCACCCCGAGGTCATCGACGCGCTCGGGCTGCGCTCCTGGGGCGCGGTGACGCTGACGGGGGCGCGGGTGACCACCGCGCTCGTCGCGCCCGCGGACGGGCCCGCCGGCCAGGCCACCCTCGACGACGTCACGCTCTCCAACGCCGGGCTCTCCGACGGCGCCCCCGTCGTGGTGGCGCCTGCGGACGTGGAGCCGGCGCGGCGGGTCCTGCTCACCGGGTCGCGGCTGGCCCGGGCCGCGCTCACCCCGGAGACGGTCCGGCTGGCGCTGGTGGGCAAGGTCGTCACCGGCGGCGACGCGGTGTCGCTGCTGCCCCAGGACATCGGGCCCGCCCCCGGGCTCGACGCCCCCGCCGCCCGGCAGCGGGTCGCCGGGGCACTGGGGAGCGCGTGGACCACGGAGCTGCTCACCGTGGCATCCGTCGAGCCGGCCGGCGCGGTCGCGGTGCGGCCGAGCACGGTGGTGGGCTGGCAGGGCGGCGCGGCCACCGGCGCGACCGTCGCCGACGTTCCCGCGGCGGCCGGCAACGCCCGCCCGGTGGCCCGCCCGGCCACGGCGAGCCCTCCTGCCGAACCCATCCTGCCCGTGGAGGAGCTCGTCGGCCACACCGATGCCGCGCGGAAGCTGGTGGAGTGGCTCGAGCTCACGCTCGACCGCCCCGAGCTGCTCAGCCGCCTCGGTGGGGCCGCCCGCCTCGGCGTGCTGCTCGTCGGGCCGGAGGGCGTCGGGAAGCTGACGGTCGCACGAAGCACGGCCGCAGCCGTCGGGGCCACCACCGTGGAGCTCTCCGGTCCGGGCGTGGCGGCGCTCGAAGCGGCCACGGCGTCGCAGCGGGTGCACGAGACCATCGGCAAGGCCCGCGCGGGCGGCCGCGCCGTCCTCGTCGTCACCGACGTCGACGCGCTGCTGCCCGCCACATCCCCGCCGCCGCTCGCCACCGTGGTGCTGGACGCGCTGCGTGCCGCGGTGGCCACCCCGGGGCTCGCGCTCGTCGCGACGACGTCGGCGCCGGAGTCGGTCGATCCGCGGCTGCGGGCGCCCGACCTCGTCGACCGCGAGCTCGGGCTGGCACTTCCGGACCTGCGCACCCGCGCCGAGCTGCTGCGCCGCCTGCTGGCCGCCGTTCCGCTCGCCGACGGTGTGGATCTCAAGGCGGTGGCCGAGCGCGCCCCCGGGTTCGTGGCCGCCGACCTCGTCGCCGTGCGCCGGGAGGCGGCGGTCCAGGCCGCGCTGCGGCACACGGGGGAGGGCGAACCGCGGATCTGCCAGGAGGACCTGATCGACGCCGTCGGCTCGGTCCGCCCGATCTCGATGTCCTCGTCGGACACCCTGCAGACCGGGGGCATCACGCTCGACCAGGTCGGCGACATGGTCGAGGTCAAGCAGGCGCTCACCGAGTCGGTGCTGTGGCCGCTGCAGTACCCCGACTCGTTCGCCCGGCTTGGGGTCGCCGCGCCGCGCGGCGTGCTCGTCTACGGCCCGCCGGGATGCGGCAAGACCTTCCTGCTGCGGGCGCTCGCCGGCACCGGCCAGCTGAACGTGTTCGCCGTGAAGGGGGCGGAGCTGCTCGACAAGTACGTCGGCGAGTCCGAGCGTGCGGTCCGCGAGCTCTTCCGCAAGGCCGCGGACGCCGCACCCGCCCTCGTCTTCCTCGACGAGGTGGACGCGCTGGCGCCGCGACGCGGGCAGTCGTCCGACTCCGGGGTGGCCGACCGCGTGGTCGCGGCCCTGCTCACCGAGCTCGACGGCGCCGAGCCGCGGCGCGACGTGATCGTGGTGGGCGCCACCAACCGGCCCGAGCTGATCGACCCCGCGCTGCTGCGCCCCGGCCGGCTCGAGCGACTCGTGTACGTGCCGCCGCCGGACGCCGCCGCCCGCGCCGAGATCCTGCGCGCGGCGGGCCGGCACACGCCGCTGGCCCCCGACGTCGACCTCGAGGCGCTCGGCGCCGATCTGGACGGCTACTCCGCCGCCGACTGCGCCGCCGTGCTGCGCGAGGCCGCGCTCACGGCGATGCGGGAGTCGCTGGAGGCCACCGAGGTGACGGCCGCCCACATCGCGGCGGCCCGGGCCGCGGTGCCGCCGTCACTCGACCCGCTACAGCTCGCGGAGCTGCGGGCCTACGCCGAGCGCCGCCTGTCCTAGTGTCCCGAGTGCCAGCGGTCAGCGCTGGCCGTAGTCGTTCGTGACGATCACGATGATGCCCGGCGAGGCCTGCTGGATCCCCTCGAAGCGGGGGTTGGCCCGCATGCCGAACTGCTCGGCCAGCGCCTTCGCGGCCGCTTCCTCCTCGGTGCCCGGCCGGTAGTAGACCGTGGTGGTCGGGATGATGCCCTGGGGGTAGTTGCCGATCTCGTCGATCGGCCATCCCGCCTTGCGGAAGTCCTCGGCGGCCTTGGTGGCCAGACCGGAGATCGTGCTGTTGTTGTAGACGCGCAGGGGGAGGTGCGCGACAGCCGTGCCGCCGCCACCGCTGCGCCCCGACCTCGTGTCGCCGGTGCGGGCGCCACTGCTGTCGCCGCCGCTCGGTGCGGGTGCCGCCCTGGGCGCGGGCTCGCCGCCGCCCGACGGAGCGGGCGCGGGGGCAGCGACCGCGGGCGGGGCCGCCTGCGGCGCCGGGGCGGGCGCCGGTGCGGGTTCCTGGGCCGGAGCGCCCGGCGCGGGTGCGGGGGGCTGCGGGAAGTCGGAGGGCCAAGCGGTCTTAGGAAGACAAATG
>NZ_BAABJO010000071.1:0-6908 GCF_039543345.1 Pseudonocardia adelaidensis
TCCCGACGATCTGCCGTCCCTCGTATGCTTCGCTCATAGGGGCCTCCCAAGTCGTTGATGTGAAGCGCCTCGAGCATGAGCCGAGGGTCACGAGGAGCGGAGGCCCCGCCCCTTCATTGCATCAGCGGCCTACTGCTCCCGCAGGGGAGGTTGCCTGTAAATCCGTCGCCCTTGAAGTGTTGACACGCCGGCAGCGTGGGCTCGACATGACAGGTCAAGCGGTGCTTTCGACTGCTCGGCCCGTGATGTCTCAACCCGCAGGTTCGGTCGCCGTTGACGGCCCGAGCCACCCGCCCGCTCACACCGGTTCGACCTGCACGGATGAGACCGTCCCTGCCCAAGAACACCGCCGGGCGTCACAGGGCACAACAGCGTCGAATCATCACCCGCAGGTCGCAAGCCGAACGGACCAGCGGGCGGAAGAGATCCGCACCGCTCGGACCCTCGCCGTCCCCCGATCGTGCCCGACACCATTCCTCCGATGTTCCGCCGCTCACGTTCGCCACGACTCCGCGAGGAGTCGCAGATACGCTGCCGCAGGAGAGGCGGATTCCCAACCTCGAAGCCGCGGCCCGCAGACATCGTCGCCGGCACACGACTCGCGGCATAGGACAGGACTGACCTGGCGCGCACGACCCCTGGTGACCGACCGCCGGGTCCGCCGTACCAGGAAGGACCTCTATGCGGCCGTCACTGCCCGCAGCAATCGCAGTCGTGCTTGCCACCGTGCTCGCCGCCTGTGCGGCACCGATCGGTGGGACGACCAGCCCCGTCGACGGGGTGTGGCGCACCGACGGCTACGGCTGGATCATCTCGGTCAGGAACGGTCAGGCCGAGACGTTCGACACGACGTCCGTCAGCTGCCTGCCCAACCGGACGCTCACCCAGCTCGAAGGGCCCGCTCCGGACGGCACCGTGCAGTTCGGCAACCAGGACGGGGCGGTGGAGACCCTGCGCCGGACGCCGGACGACCAGGGCGCCCTGCGCCTGCTGGGCACGGCGGCGGACATCGACCTCGTCCCGGTGCCCGAGCTGCCCGAGGCGTGCACGCGGCCGGTGCCCAACGATCCGGTCACCAACTTCGACGTCTTCTGGGCGACGTTCGCGGAGAACTACAACTCCACGGTGCGCAAGAACATCGACTGGAACGCAGTGCGGGCCCAGTACCGGCCGATGGTGAACGCCAACACCACGCCCGACGAGCTGTACCGGATCCTGGTCAGCATGATCAGGCCGCTCGGTGACGCGCACGCCTCCATCGATGCGGACGACCGGTCGTTCGCTGCGAAGCGGCAGGGAACTCGCGACGAGCACGACGTGTCACGCCGAGACGCGATCGATGCCGTGGACGACCACCTCCACGAAGACCTCCGCGTCACCGACATCCAAACCTTCGCGAACAACCGGATCGCCTACGCCGATCTGCCGGGCGGGCGCGGCTACCTGCGCATCACGTCGTTCGAGAAATACGACCGCGACGACAACGTCTTCCCGGCGAACAGCGCCGTCCTGACCAGGACCCTGAACACGATCTTCACGCAGGCACGGATCAACGCCTGGCGAGGGCTGATCATCGACATCCGGTTCAACACCGGAGGTGACGACGAGCTGGGCCTGCAGGTGGCGTCACGGCTCACGAACACGGCCTACACCGCGTACACGAAGGACGCTCGCAACAACCCGACCGACCCGAACAGCCACGGCAGGCTCCGGACGGTGACCGTCACCCCGTACGACGGCCCCCGCTACCTGGGCCCGGTGCGGTTGCTGACCAGTGACCTGACGGTCAGCGCCGGAGAGACCTTCACCGAAGCGATGCTCGGGCGGACGCCGGCCCCCAGCCGCGTCGGGACGGCAACCCAGGGCGTGTTCGCCGACGACATGGAGCGCAAGCTGCCCAACGGCTGGACCTTCACGCTCGGCAACGAGGACTACTTCGCCCCCGACGGGACGGACTACGAGGAGGTGGGGATCCCGCCCACGACCCAGACCCCCGTGTTCACACCGGACGAGCTCGCACAGCACAAGGACTCCGCCCTGGACGCGCCGTGGCCCGAGCTCGGCAGCTTCCACTAACTGGGCCGTCTCCTGTAAGCCCCTGGCGGCGGTCTTCGCCGCCCAGGCGACCCCGGGCGGCGTTGTCGGCACCTCCGAGTACACCCGCCTGGTACGAGGACGTGTCTCCGCCTTGCCGGACCACTGGATCACGAAGTCCGCCGACCGCGACCTACAGGACACGGCCTAGTCTTGAGTTTTAACCGCGGGGTGGTCGGCGGCGTACCCGGTCTAGCTTGAGTCTTAACTCTTGCGGCGTGGGCGGGGAATGCCTGGTTTTAACCGTTTGGTCGTTGTTGCGGTGACGATGTGCACGTCGTGCCTGGTGAGCCAGTACGCCAGCACCGGGCCGGCGATGCTGGCGCCGGAGATGAGAATCCGCATGGGCCATTCCTCCTTGTGGCCCGGTCAGCGCGGCGTGGTTTCGTCGGCGAAGTCGTGCAGGAGTGCGCCGGTGGTGTCAGGGGCCTCGATCATGGGTGTGTGTCCGACGCCGTCGAGGATCTCGATCCGGGCGTTGAGGTCTCGGCGGTAGTCCTGGGCGGAGTTGGGCTGCCATCGACGGTCCTGGGCGCCGAAGATCACCAGGGCGGGCAGGCCGAGGACCGCGAGCCGGTCGGGCATGGGCCGTTCGTCCAGGTACGCGGTGGATGCCTCGTCGGTCGCGTCGAGGCTGCGGTAGGTCATGCGCCGGACGTCGGCGATGATCTGGTCCGGGATCTGCACCTCGCGGGTGAAGGCGGTGCTCAGCGCGGAGCGGATCGTGCCGTCGGTACGCAGTCGCCAGATCAACTCTCCCACCACCGGCGCGGTCACCAATCGGCCGGCGACACTGTCACCGAGGAACCTGTCCATCTGCGGGCCGGTGTCGATCAGAGTGATTGCCGCCACCAGGTCGCGGCGCTGCTCGGCCAGCGATGTGGCGACGGTGCCACCTGTGGAATGGCCAACAACAGTCGCGTTGCGTACCCCGAGCCGATCGAGCACGGCCCCGACCCGGCGTGCCTGGTCCGCGACGCTGTAACCATCGGCCGGTTTGGCTGACCCGCCATGCCCGAGCAGGTCCACCCGTACCACGTGCAAGTTCCGCAACGCCGGCAGCACGGGGTCCCACCATGCCGTCGAGCCGCCCAGGCCATGTAGCAGCACCACCGTGTGGGCGCCGGGCGGCCCATCCTGCACGACGTGGATGTCCCCGCCGGGAAGGCGCACGATCTGCTCGCCGGAGGCGTCGGCTGTCTCGGTGCGCACGGCGACCGTGTTCCACGCGAGGAGGACGGCCAGCCCACCGATGGCCAGCAGCGTGATCCGCCGCCGCCGACGGCTCCCCACCCGCCGTCCGCGCGCGCTGCCCCGCGCCGCGTCATGACCGCTGTGATCCTCCGGGGTAGTCGTCTCGCCCATGATTCCTCCATCCGCCGACCCGCGGCGCCACCACCCTCTCGGCGACTGCCCCGACGTTCTTGGAGAAATGTCCGCCCAACGCGAGGCGGGTTCGCCTCCTCCGCTCGTACAGTCGAGATGTGCGACGACATCGCCAGAAGGCAGATTCCACCGCTGCTTGGGACATCGCGCGACCGTCGCGGGCGCTCGCACCGCCTGGTGTCGACATGGCCGGATTCCGTATACCCGGCGACACCCCGATCGAGCTACGAGCCATTCCTCACCCGGCCATCACCATCGCCGTCGAGTTCGGTGATCGCCTGTTCGACGTCGACAGCACGGCCGGTCGGATGCGGTCGGGGAGCCTGGTCGCCGGACTCGCTTTCAGCACGTTCCGGGTGCGCGCCGAGGGAGTCGAGTGCGTGCAGATACGCCTGTCGCCACTCGCCGCGCACTCTGTGCTCGGCCTCCCGCTCAAGGAGTTGCGCGGGAGCGTCATCGCACTCGACGACCTGTGGGGCCGCGACACGCTGCGCTTGCGGGAGCGGCTGCACGATGCGCGAACCTGGACGGAGCGCTTCGCGCTGATCGACACGGAACTGATTCCCCGGATCCGCGCAGGCAGAACTGTCGACCCCGAAGTGGCCTGGGCCTGGCGCCAGATCCTCGCAAGCAATGGACGTGCCCGCGTCGAAGATCTCGCGTCCCGGACCGGGTGGAGCCGCCAGCGCATGTGGTCACGCTTCGATACGCAAATCGGTCTGACCCCCAAACGTGCTGCCATGCTGGCCCGTTTCGACCACGCCATCCACCGTTTGGTCCACGGGCACGCCCCAGCACGGGCGGCGGCGGACGCCGGCTACGCCGACCAGTCCCACTTCCACCACGACGTCCGCGCATTCACCGGAACAACCCCCACCGCCGCTGCGGACGAACCATGGCTGGTCGTCGACGACCGAGCCTGGCCAGCACACGGCAGGGCAACCCAACCGGCTCGATGAGGTGACCCGCTCGGCCTACCTTGTCCTCGACGGGTATCCCGTCAACCGTGCCGCGCCATCAGCAGGTCGCCGACGTCCGCCACGAGCAACTGGCATGCTTCCTGTGGGAGGGCGGCGCCTTCTGGATCCTGACCGGGCCATGGGCTCGGCTACGCGATCATGTACAGGCTGATCCGCAGTTGGCCGTCGTCGTCGACACGTGTGACCTCACCTCGGGGTTGGTGCAGCAGGTCATAGTGCGCGGGCGGGGCGAGATCGTCGAGTTCGACGTGCCGCGGGGGCGCCGGAACCTGGTTCGCTACCTGGGCTCTGATGTCGAACGTTGGGATCCGCGGTTCCGGGCGTACCTACTTGATGATCCTCACGATCGCGGAACCGAGTGGGTCCGCATGCGGCCGGATCGAATGACTGTATCGGACCTGAGCTACGAGCCGACCTCGTGATCTGCTGATGCCCGGGCCCTGCACACCCAGGCCCGTGTGTTCTTCTTGTCGTTGAAGACTACAACGCCGCGCTCTTTTGTCGCGCTCTTCTGCGTAGCGTTGATCAGGAAATTCTGCCACTTGTCGCCATTAAGTACGCGGTTTCTGGGAAGAGTAATGTCCAGGGTTTGGTGTGAGAGTTTCGTGATGCTGGGCGCGAGTTTCCGATCCTGGGAGTACTTGATGGTGAGCAACGTCCGTCTGTTCAAGTGGAGACGTCCGGGTTCGGCTATCTGGTTGGGAGTGTAGCCCCAGAAGTGCTGATTCGGACCGTCCTGGATTCGTGGCGCTCGGGCGGACATTCTGGGTGGATCGTCCCGCTGGAAGGCGGATCGACTCGACTTAAGCTGACGCTTGAACGGCTAGATGGGCTTGATCATCATGACTGGTTGCAGGAGCTGGGCATTGAGTACGGCGGCAGAGAGAAGGTTGTCGATGCTGTTGCCGATGTCGTCCTCCGGAGCGAAGCAGCGGCTGCGGAGGCGGTGGCCCTTGCCCAGTGGGTCCGGGAGAATGGCAAGATTGGCGAATGACGGCGCGGGCCTGTCAGATTGAGTTGCCCAATAACATGAGCGGCGCCAAGTCTGTGCATAAAATGGCGCATTGACCTCCGGTAGGACGCGGTCGACGATGTGGGGAACAGCGCCCCGCCACCCAAGGGGACGGGCAATAGGACCGCCTCCACGAAGCGCGGGAGGCCAGGATGAGCACGGCCGCAGCGTCTGTCTCGGGCACGATGGGGACAGAGCGGGACGCTGGGGTGGGTAGTCTTCCGCCGTGTCTACGCCGGATGTGAGAGCCGACGACGTCGCCGGGGCGCTCGATGAGTTCGACGCCTTGGGACGTCGGGAGTTCCTCTCGAAGTACGGGTTCGGCCCAGCGCGTAGCTACTTCTTGGTCCGGGACGGCAAGGAGTACGACTCCAAAGCAGTGGTCGGGGCCGCCCACACCCGTCGGCACGGGGTCGCGTTGACATCGGGGGACTTCAGCGGCGGCGAGGCCACTGTGAAGAGGCGAGTCGTGTGACCGCCGCGCCGCGGCGGTCGAGGCTGTCGAACATCTTGATGCCTGTGCGTGCTCGTTCCAGATGGGCGGCTGCGGTCTGCCGGCCCCGCATCAGGTCGTCACGCTGCGGAACCCGTGCCGGTGCGCTGCTGATCGCCGGGCGGTCGGACCGCTGGTGACCGCGCTGGCCGGTCGGATCGGCGCCACAGTGATGGCTGGTCTCGGGGTGTCGCTGTAGAGGTCGACGATGCTGCGGTACTGATGGCACTGCCGATCCCGCAGCCGTCGGTGCCCAGACTGCTCAGCGTCGACGACGTCGCGCTACGGCGTGGGCGCCCTACGCAACCACGTTGATCGACGCGGGCGCCGCCGCGTGCGGACGTGCTGGCCGACGACAATGCCGCCACCCTCGCGGCCTGGTGCGGGGAGCATCCCGGTGTCGAGATCGTCTGTCGGGACGACTCGGCCGTGTACGCCGAAGCGATCCGCCAGCGGCGCCACGAGCCGCGCGCGCCACGATCGGTGGCACTTGTCGGCGCTGCCTGGGCGGCGCCGTGGAACGGACCCTCACGCCCACAACGCCCCCTGGCGCTCGCACTGTCCGGTTCGGCATGGGCGATCGACGAGCGACCCGGGCGCGGCACACGGCCGTGCACGATCCACTCGAACCGGGTGAAGGCCCGATTGAATGTGGCCTGCCGCCCCGGCCGGGCGCTGAGCTCGGTCAAAGCGCCACGCCCGCGCCGCCGCCAGCTGCATCGTCCAGCGGGCACGGCCTGCCGACCTTCCCGCGGCTTGCGTCGGTGAAATGTGGCGCGCAGCCCGGCAGGGCGGTCGCGCCCTCGGTGTGGATCTTCCGGAGACGACCGATTCCCGGGGTTGTTCGGGCCGCCGGCTCTGCGCTGCAACCCATCAGGCGCGGGCGGTGTTCTGTCAGGTGCCGCGTCGATGCACCCGGCTCACGCCCACGGTGGCTTCCCAT
>NZ_BAABJO010000072.1:0-5309 GCF_039543345.1 Pseudonocardia adelaidensis
ATGGTGTGCGGGTGTCTCTTGAGAACTCAACAGTGTGTCGAGCTTGTTCATGGACTGGTTTTGTGCCAGTTTGAACATTAAGTCGTCGAGGCCCCGTCCTCGGCGCAATTGTAGGGCCAGTTTTTGTTGGAGAGTTTGATCCTGGCTCAGGACGAACGCTGGCGGCGTGCTTAACACATGCAAGTCGAGCGGTAAGGCCTCTTCGGGGGTACACGAGCGGCGAACGGGTGAGTAACACGTGGGTGACCTGCCCTCAGCTCTGGGATAAGCCTGGGAAACTGGGTCTAATACCGGATATGACCTGGCCTCGCATGGGGTTGGGTGGAAAGTTTTTTCGGCTGGGGATGGGCCCGCGGCCTATCAGCTTGTTGGTGGGGTGATGGCCTACCAAGGCGACGACGGGTAGCCGGCCTGAGAGGGCGACCGGCCACACTGGGACTGAGATACGGCCCAGACTCCTACGGGAGGCAGCAGTGGGGAATATTGCGCAATGGGCGAAAGCCTGACGCAGCGACGCCGCGTGGGGGATGACGGCCTTCGGGTTGTAAACCTCTTTCGACCGGGACGAAGGGTGACTGACGGTACCGGTAGAAGAAGCACCGGCCAACTACGTGCCAGCAGCCGCGGTAATACGTAGGGTGCGAGCGTTGTCCGGAATTATTGGGCGTAAAGAGCTCGTAGGCGGTGTGTCACGTCGGTCGTGAAAACTTGGGGCTTAACCCTGAGCGTGCGGTCGATACGGGCATCACTTGAGTTCGGCAGGGGAGACTGGAATTCCTGGTGTAGCGGTGAAATGCGCAGATATCAGGAGGAACACCGGTGGCGAAGGCGGGTCTCTGGGCCGATACTGACGCTGAGGAGCGAAAGCGTGGGGAGCGAACAGGATTAGATACCCTGGTAGTCCACGCCGTAAACGGTGGGCACTAGGTGTGGGGGCCATTCCACGGTCTCTGTGCCGCAGCTAACGCATTAAGTGCCCCGCCTGGGGAGTACGGCCGCAAGGCTAAAACTCAAAGGAATTGACGGGGGCCCGCACAAGCGGCGGAGCATGTGGATTAATTCGATGCAACGCGAAGAACCTTACCTGGGTTTGACATGCACTAGACGCGTCTAGAGATAGGCGTTCCCTTGTGGCTGGTGTGCAGGTGGTGCATGGCTGTCGTCAGCTCGTGTCGTGAGATGTTGGGTTAAGTCCCGCAACGAGCGCAACCCTCGTTCCATGTTGCCAGCGGGTTATGCCGGGGACTCATGGGAGACTGCCGGGGTCAACTCGGAGGAAGGTGGGGATGACGTCAAGTCATCATGCCCCTTATGTCCAGGGCTTCACACATGCTACAATGGCTAGTACAGAGGGCTGCGAGACCGCGAGGTGGAGCGAATCCCTTAAAGCTAGTCTCAGTTCGGATCGGGGTCTGCAACTCGACCCCGTGAAGTTGGAGTCGCTAGTAATCGCAGATCAGCAACGCTGCGGTGAATACGTTCCCGGGCCTTGTACACACCGCCCGTCACGTCATGAAAGTTGGTAACACCCGAAGCCGATGGCCTAACCCCTTGTGGGAGGGAGTCGTCGAAGGTGGGACCGGCGATTGGGACGAAGTCGTAACAAGGTAGCCGTACCGGAAGGTGCGGCTGGATCACCTCCTTTCTAAGGAGTCCACCGTGTTGGTGGGGTTGACCGGTGCTTGATGTGTTGGGTGCTGGTTCTCCTTCTTCTATGAAGTTGCATCCTGTGGGTTGGGGTGTGGCGCTGGGTGGAACACAATTGAGCTGGTTCATGGATGTCGGCACACTGTTGGGTCCTGAGGGGACACCGTGTTCGGGTGTTTCTTCTGGCCCCTGGCCTGGGTTGCCTAACGCTCTGCTTGTCGGGGTGGTGGTGGTCGTGGTGGGTTGGGGTGTGGTTGTGCGTTGAGTGTTGCATAGTGGATGCGAGCATCTTGTTGTGAATAAGTGTGTAAGGGCACATGGTGGATGTCTAGGCATCAGGAGCCGATGAAGGACGTGGGAGGCCGCGATAGGCCTCGGGGAGCTGTCAACCGAGCTGTGATCCGAGGATGTCCGAATGGGGAAACCCGGCGCCCGTCATGGGGCGTCACTCATACCTGAATTCATAGGGTGTGAGGGGGAACGTGGGGAAGTGAAACATCTCAGTACCCACAGGAAGAGAAAACAACCGTGATTCCGTGAGTAGTGGCGAGCGAAAGCGGATGAGGCTAAACCTTGGTCGTGTCAAGCCGGCAGGCGTTGCGGCTGGGGTGTTGTGGGATTTTCTCGTGGTGGTGCTGCCGCGCTGCCGAGGTCATTGTCTCGTGTTAGTGGAAGACTTCTGGAAAGGGTCGCCGTAGTGGGTGAGAGCCCCGTACGCGAAAACACGGGTCGTGGTCTGGAGATTGTTCCCGAGTAGCAGCGAGCTCGTGGAATTTGCTGTGAATCTGCCGGGACCACCCGGTAAGCCTAAATACTCCCTGATGACCGATAGCGGACTAGTACCGTGAGGGAAAGATGAAAAGTACCCCGGGAGGGGAGTGAAATAGTACCTGAAACCGTGTGCCTACAAGCCGTCAGAGCCTTTCGGGGTGATGGCGTGCCTTTTGAAGAATGAGCCTGCGAGTTATGCTTCGTGGCGAGGTTAACCCGTGTGGGGTAGCCGTAGCGAAAGCGAGTCTGAATAGGGCGTGTAGTCGCGGGGTGTAGACCCGAAGCGGAGTGATCTACCCATGGCCAGGGTGAAGCGTCGGTAAGACGTCGTGGAGGCCCGAACCCACCAGGGTTGAAAACCTGGGGGATGAGCTGTGGGTAGGGGTGAAAGGCCAATCAAACTCCGTGATAGCTGGTTCTCCCCGAAATGCATTTAGGTGCAGCGTCGTGTGGTGGATGCCGGAGGTAGAGCACTGGATGGGCTAGGGGGCCGACAAGCTTACTGAACTCAGCCAAACTCCGAATGCCGGTATTTCTAGCGCGGCAGTGAGACTGCGGGGGATAAGCTTCGTAGTCGAGAGGGAAACAGCCCAGATCACCGGCTAAGGCCCCTAAGCGTGCGCTAAGTGGGAAAGGATGTGGGATCGCCCAGACAACCAGGAGGTTGGCTTAGAAGCAGCCACCCTTTAAAGAGTGCGTAATAGCTCACTGGTCAAGTGGTCCTGCGCCGACAATGTAGCGGGGCTCAAGCGCACCGCCGAAGCCGTGGCAATGCCACATGAGATCCGCTTCTCTTCTTCGGGAGAGTTGTGTAGTCGTGGTGTTGGGTAGGGGAGCGTCCTGCATCCGGTGAAGCGGCCCTGTGAGGGAGTCGTGGAGGGTGTGGGAGTGAGAATGCAGGCATGAGTAGCGAATGCAGAGTGAGAACCTCTGCCGCCGAATGACCAAGGGTTCCTGGGCCAGGTTAATCCGCCCAGGGTGAGCCGGGACCTAAGGCGAGGCCGACAGGCGTAGTCGATGGACAACGGGTTGATATTCCCGTGCCCGTGACAGTGCGCCCGTGCTGAGGCCGGTGATGCTAACCATCCGAACCCGCCTGTGAGCCCTTCGGGGTGATCAGGGTCGGGGGAGCGTGGGGTCCGATCCGGTAGTAGGCAAGCGATGGGGTGACGCAGGAGGGTAGTCCCGCCAGGCGGTGGTTGTCCTGGTGTAAGCCTGTAGCCCGACATGTAGGTAAATCCGCATGTCTGCCTTTGATGGCGAGGGTGAGAGGTGATGCGTAGCCGATTGAGGCGAAGTAGGGTGATCCCATGCTGCCGAGAAAAGCCTCTAGCGAGTGCTGTTGCGGCCCGTACCCGAAACCGACACAGGTGGTCAGGTAGAGAATACTAAGGCGATCGAGTGAACTGTGGTCAAGGAACTCGGCAAAATACCCCCGTAACTTCGGGAGAAGGGGGGCCGGGGGCTCTGAAGCCCTTCGCGGGCTAGGGGCAGCCGGCCGCAGAGACCAGGCCCAAGCGACTGTTTACTAAAAACACAGGTCCGTGCGAAGTCGCAAGACGATGTATACGGACTGACGCCTGCCCGGTGCTGGAACGTTAAGAGGACCTGTTAGTCCCTTCGGGGGCGAAGCGGAGAATTTAAGCGCCAGTAAACGGCGGTGGTAACTATAACCATCCTAAGGTAGCGAAATTCCTTGTCGGGTAAGTTCCGACCTGCACGAATGGCGTAACGACTTGGGCGCTGTCTCGACCACAGACTCGGCGAAATTGCACTACGAGTAAAGATGCTCGTTACGCGCGGCAGGACGGAAAGACCCCGGGACCTTTACTACAGCTTGGTATTGGTGCTCGGTTCGGCTTGTGTAGGATAGGTGGGAGACTGTGAAGCTGTCACGCTAGTGATGGTGGAGTCGTTGTTGAAATACCACTCTGGTCGAATTGGGTGTCTTAACCTCGGGCCATGATCTGGTTCAGGGACAGTGCCTGGTGGGTAGTTTAACTGGGGCGGTTGCCTCCCAAAGTGTAACGGAGGCGCCCAAAGGTTCCCTCAGCCTGGTTGGCAATCAGGTGTTGAGTGTAAGTGCACAAGGGAGCTTGACTGTGAGACTGACGGGTCGAGCAGGGACGAAAGTCGGGACTAGTGATCCGGCACCTCCTGGTGGAAGGGGTGTCGCTCAACGGATAAAAGGTACCCCGGGGATAACAGGCTGATCTTGCCCAAGAGTCCATATCGACGGCATGGTTTGGCACCTCGATGTCGGCTCGTCGCATCCTGGGGCTGGAGTAGGTCCCAAGGGTTGGGCTGTTCGCCCATTAAAGCGGTACGCGAGCTGGGTTTAGAACGTCGTGAGACAGTTCGGTCCCTATCCGCCGCGCGCGTAGGAGACTTGAGGAAGGCTGTCCCTAGTACGAGAGGACCGGGACGGACGAACCTCTGGTGTGCCAGTTGTTCCGCCAGGAGCACGGCTGGTTGGCTATGTTCGGAAGGGATAACCGCTGAAGGCATCTAAGCGGGAAGCTCGTTCCAAGATGAGGTCTCCCACCACCTTTGCGTGGTTAAGGCCCCCAGCAGACCACTGGGTTGATAGGCCAGAGATGGAAGCCCTGTGAGGGGTGGAGTTGACTGGTACTAATAGGCCGAGGGCTTGTTCATGACGAGTTGTTTGCATCCACTGTGCGACCCTGAGCGCATAATCGCATCCACTATGGGTTTCATATTTGAATATTGTTGTCGGTGGTTTTGGCGGAGGGGGAACGCCCGGTCCCATCCCGAACCCGGAAGCTAAGCCCTCCAGCGCCGATGGTACTGCACTCGCCAGGGTGTGGGAGAGTAGGTCGCCGCCGACATTCAACGTGTTGTGGGCCCCCGCCAACAGGCGGGGGCCCACT
>NZ_BAABJO010000073.1:0-4033 GCF_039543345.1 Pseudonocardia adelaidensis
CGCTCGTCGGCGGCGGTCTCGGCCCGGTCGCCGGCGTCGGTCTTGTCGTCGGCATCGGTCTTGTCGTCGGCGTCGGCCCGGTCCTCGGCTGAGTCGGCGGGGTCGTCGTCCCGGCGCTGCGCACCAGCATCGCGGCGCCGGGAGGCGGGCACGGCTCCGGGCTCGCCTCCGGCGGGCTCTCCGGTATCGCCGCCCTCGTCCCGGTCGTCCGCACGTCCGGCCGGATCCTCGGTGTCCTCGTCACCGGCCGGCACGTCGCCGGTCTCCCGCACGCCGCCCGTCGCTGCCTCGGCCGGCGCATCGACCGGGCCGTCCGGCCGGTCATCGCCTGCTGCGCCGCCGGCCTGCCGCGCACCGGCATCGACGGCGTCGCCCCCGGGCGAGTGGTCCGAGCCGCCACCACGGGCGCGGTCGGCGCGGCCCGGGCCCGACCGGAGCACCGCGACCAGCATGATGGGCACACCCACCCACAGCAGCACCGCCGGCACGAGCAGCTCGACGGGCAGCCGCACCGGGTCGAACGGGCCGCTGGCCAGCCGGCCGCCGGTCAGGAGCGCGAGCAGGCCCATGACGCCAGCGGTGGCACCGGCGGTGGCGAGGGCCGCCGAGAACCGGTAGCGGGCAGGCGCCGCGCGGCGGCACGCCGTGCCCGCGAGCAGGCCGACGCCGATCGGCAGCACGAACACCGCGAGCGCCCACACCGGCGGCATGCCGCTCGGCAGCGCCGCGAGCAGCGGGAAGCGCGACGGCGCCGAGGTGTTCGTGACGAACGGAGACGCCGTGGCGGCGCCGACGGTGATCCCGGGGCCCACGGCCCAGCTGACGCCACCGACCACGGCGTTGGGCAGGTAGGCGATCGCCAGGAACGTGACGCCGACCCCGGCCCCGAAACCAGGGGCCAGCCGCGAGTAGGCCGACGCCACCTCGCCCGCCTGCACCGCCAGGCTCGCCAGCAGGACGGCGGATCCCGTGAAGGCCAGCCCGGTGAGCGCCACCGCCGTGCCGCGCATGGCCGGGCGGAGCCACCCGGGCAGCCGCGCTGCCACGTCGGCGGGCAACCCGCACACCCGCACGACGCCGGCCGCGGCCGCGAACCCGGACACCAGGCCGCCCCCCACCATCGCCGACCACGGAGCCACGGCGACCTCTGCCGCCCGCGGGAGCAACGCGCTGCCGAGGACCGCGACCGCGGCGTGGGCACCGGCCACCGCGGCGAGCACCGCGCCCGCATCGTGGCGGGGCCGGCAACCGAGCCGGCGTACCGTCCAGCCCGCTCCCAGCGCGATCACGGCGGCGACGCCCGCCGTCGGCAGCAGGGGCAGCACGCTGACCGGCTGGCCCTCCAGCACGAGGGGGATCTGGTGCGCGGCGAGCCAGAGCGGGATCGCCGCGGCGAACGCTCCGTCGACCGAGACCGCTCCGCCGGCCGTGAAGATCACCACCGCGGCGGCGGGAACGAGCAGGGCGTAGCTGAGCAGCACCGTGCCCATCGCGCCGGCCAGCAGCAGCCGCAGCCGGTCGAGCCCCTCGACCCCGTGCTCCGCCCCGCTCGGGGTGGTCCCCGGATCGGAGGCCGCGTCGTGGTCGGTGCCGGCGAGGGTGCGCGTCACCCGCCCAGGGTCGCAGCGCGACCCGCTCGAGTGGAGCAGGCTCGCCGCTGGAAGTCGGAGCCGTCGAACTCGTGCGGCCTCACATCCGGGACCTCAGCACGTCGAACTCGCAGCCCGGCGAGGACGGGTCGAAGCCGTGCTCGACCAGCCAGCGCGCGCCCCGCAAGCTCCGCAACGACCACCACGCGCGGATCACGTCGAGATCGACGTCGGTGCCGTAGCCGGCGACGACGTCATCGAGGTGCTCCTCGTGCCCGAGCGTCAAGGTGGCGAGGTCGTACATCGCATCGCCCGGGGCCGCCTCGGACCAGTCGAGCACGCCGGTGACCTCGTCACCTTCGACGAACACGTGGGTGAGCTGCAGGTCGCCGTGCGTGAACGCCGGGGTCCACGGCCGGAGCGCGGCCTCGGCGATCCGGCGGTTGTGCACGACCAGGTCTGCCGGGAGGACACCGTTCGTGACGAGCCACTCGCACTCGGCGTCGAGCTCCGATGCGATCTCGGCGACGCTCCGGCCGGGCCACGGCGGCAGCGGCGCGTCGTGCAGCGTCCGTGCGGCGGCACCCGCCGCGGCCCACGCCGCCGACGAGGCGGTCGACGGCTCGCCGAGGCGCCCGAGCGCCGTCCCGGGGAGTGCGGCGAGCGCGAGCACTGGCGGTCGCCGCCACCGGACCTCCGGAGTCGGGATCGGCGCCATGGCCATCGCCTCGACCTCGACGTCGGCGCGCCTCTGATCAGCATCGATCTTCAGGAACACGTCGCCGACGCGCAGGGTCGCGCGCTCGTCATGGGCAACGACGACTTCGACCTCGTCCACGTCGGTCATCATCGCGGCGATGACGACCGACGTCGCCCGGTTTTGTCACGCGCGACCGACCGCCGACGGGCCGGGCACCGGCGCCGTCCGCCGTCGAGGTCCGTCAGCGCGCGTTCTACCCGGGCGGGTTGTTCGAAGGACCGTTCTGGCCGGGCTGGCGGTCGCCGGGCTGCTTGATGATCCGGGTCTGCTCGCCGCCGGTCTGGTCGGCGTCACCGTTCTCCGGCCGGGCGGGTGCGTGCGTCTGGGGAATAGCGGTGGTGGGCTCGCCCTGGGGCACGGGGGTGCCGGGTGCGCTCGGGGTGTCGCCACCCTCCGTGGCACCGCCGTACCAGCTCGGCGCGGCGCCCCCGGGGCGCGCGCCCGGGTCGGCCCCGCCCCACGGGGCCTGCGGCTGCTGCCCGTAACCGCCCGGGGCCCCGTAACCCTGCTGGCCGTACCCCGGCTGCTGCTGGCCGTACCCGGGCTGCTGCCCGGGCTGGCCGAAGCCGGGTGCCCCGTAGCCCTGCTGACCGTATCCCTGCTGCGCCCCGTACTGCCCGTAGCCGCCAGGCTGGCCGTACCCCGGCGGGTACTGGCCGTAGCCGCCCGGCTGGCCGTAGCCCTGCGGCGCGCGGGGCCGGGGCGCAGGCGCCTTGACCAGGCCGGCGTCGAGCAACACGGCGCCGATCGCGGTCACGGACTCGAGGAACGCCAGCACCAGCGCGATGATCGCGGGCGTCGAGGCCCCGCCCTGGGTGACGGCCTGCAGCAGGAACAGCGTGCCGGTGACGACGATCACCGCGGCGGGCACCAGCACGCGCCCCACCTTCGGCAGCAGGGCTCCGCCCGCGAGCAAGCCGCCGCCGAGCAGCAGGAAGCCGATGAGGCTGCCGGAGAGCCCGAGCTCGACGAAGCTCAGCACGTAGATCACGAGACCGAGCCCGGCGGTGGCGAGCACCAGCAACCGAGCGGGGCCGGGAGCGAGCTGAGGCGCTTCCGGCGTGGCGGGCGTCGATTCCGAGGTCGAGGCGACGCCTGCCGGCGACCCGGATGCCTGAGCCGCCGGGGGCGGCGATGCCGACGGTGGGGTCCCGGGCCCCTGGGCTCCTGGCTGCTGGCTCATGAGAATCTCCCTCCGTGCGGACTCCCGCGGTCCAGCGCAGGCGGTGCGACCGAACGTAGTCCATCGAGCGCCCGCCGGCCGCGGCGGGCGATCAGCGCTCCCGGGAGGCGGGGAGCTCGTGCAGCCCGCTGTGGCCGCTCCACCGCCGGGTCACGGTCCTCGGTGCAGCAAGGCCACCTTCCTGCAGCATCGCTGCGGGAAGGTGGCCGTGGCCTTGCTGCAATCCGGTAGCGGCTGATCAGCCCGCGGCGAGGATGTCCTTCATCAGCTGGGCGGTCTCGCTGGGTGTCTTGCCGACCTTGACGCCCGCGGCCTCCAGGGCGTCCTTCTTGGCCTGGGCGGTCCCGGCCGAGCCGGAGACGATCGCCCCGGCGTGCCCCATGGTCTTGCCCTCCGGGGCGGTGAACCCCGCGACGTAACCGACGACCGGCTTGCTCACGTTGGCCTTGATGTAGTCCGCGGCCCGCTCCTCGGCGTCCCCGCCGATCTCACCGATCATCA
>NZ_BAABJO010000074.1:0-3217 GCF_039543345.1 Pseudonocardia adelaidensis
ACGCGCTCTCAGTCACGGCCTCACGGGCCCACCCGGCGACGGTGACGAACCAGCCAATAGTCACCGGCGCGGTGTTTCCGTGCCCGCGGACCTACTGATTTGCGATCAGGGTCGCGCTGGAGCGGCGCAGGCTGGCTGGCATCGCCGCAGAGCAGAACCTTGTCCACTACCCCGGTCTGCGCGACGGTCTTCAGGTACTCGTGCACGACCAGCCACCGGTAGGGGGAGCAATCATGAGCCGCAACATCACCCTCGAGCAGGCCGAGAACATCATCGAGGCCTGCAAAGCCGAGGCCCGCGTTGTCGGACAACCCATGAACATCGCCGTGGTCGACGACGGCGGCAACCTCGTCGCTTTCGTGGCGATGGACGACACCAAGCTCATCGGTGCGGACATCGCGCAGAAGAAGGCGCTCACCGCTGTCTACTTCCAGATGGACAGCCGCGATCTCGCCCCGCTCGTGCAGCCCGGAGCGGCCCTCTACGGGATCGAGTCCACCACCGGCGGCCGGCTGGTCGTCTTCGCTGGCGGCGTGCTGCTGCGCACGCCCGACGGCATGGTGGCCGGGGGTGTGGGGGTCAGCGCCGGCACCGTGGACGAGGACCACCAGGTGGCGGAGGCCGGCCGGCAGGCATTCACCGGCTGAATTGGACAACAACTCCAGCCCGAGCGGCCCGACCGCTGCCGGCTCGCGTCGATGATCCACCCCCACGCGGCACATCGCACGACGAAGTTGCGCCCGAGATGTGGCCGCAGCCACCACTCGCGCCCCCATCCGCCGGCAGCGATGACCCCCCTGGCGATCACCCACCCACTCGAGCGCATCGCACACGTCGTCCGCGGCGTGCACCGCGCCGCCGGAATCGACGCCGTCGCTCGGCAGCGTCCGGTACGGCCCCGGCCAGCTCGTCAGGATCCGGTTGTTGAACGAGGCCGATTGCCCGGAGAGAGTGGGTGGAGCTGCGGGGATTCGAACCTCTGACGGTTGCGTCATTTCGTGGCCTCGCTGCCTTGCATTTCCGCAGGCGAGATCGAACCGGAACCTTTCAGGGCAGGGCCTTAATCCTTTTCCGGAACTACGAAGATATCTCCATTCGCCACGACCAGATCGGCCGCGACGGTGTCCGGGTAGCCGCCGATCCGGGAGTCCTCGCCGTACACTGGGTGGTCTGCCCCGGGTTTGAAGTAGCAGCGCTGTCCGAGCTTCGTCCCGGGCGCGACCCGGGCCGTCTCCGGGATGCCGTCCTCGCACCGCAACTTGGCCGCGTGTGCCGAATACTCCCGCCACACCGCGGCGAGCACCCCGGCGCGGGTCATCACGAGAGAGTCGGTCGTGGCCTCCCACTCCGCCCAACCACTGCCCGACGTGGTCACGAGGTAGGTCACCCTCTCACCGTCGTAGTCCACCGTGCACGTGAACCGGGGAGTCGGCCGCTCGACATCGCACTCGCTCCGCACCGGCTTCACAACGCCTGCGCTGCGCAACACGCGCGTCTCCAACACCTTCCGCAAACCGTCGACACCACCGAACACGTACTGCTCCGACTCCCGCTCCGGCGGTGCAGGGCCGGTCGGTCGGACAACAGGGATGCCGGAGTGGTCCGCGTACTCGTCACTGCACGCAGGGAGAGCAGCGAGAACGAGGACGACGAGAACAGCGAGTGGACGGATCAAAGAGAGCTCGGTCCTTCTGACCTTCGACACGATGATCTTGGCAACGGTAGGCGGAGTCCGATTTCAACGGAGCCGATGCGCACCGATCCGGCGCGCAGTGTCAAGAAGATCGGCACCGCCGGAGAAGCCCCGCCGATCGGCACCGTCCGGATCACAACCCCCAGATCCTCGACTTCTCAGGCCTCGACCTCATCGCCTCGGCGGTGTGCCCACAGCTCACCCGACCCGCGCCGCTCTTTCTCCAGCGCACCCGCCACTGGCGGCCAGGGCCGGCGGGGTGGTCGACGTGAAGCCCTGCCGGCCGCCGGCTTCGATGCCGCGCGGATGGTGTCAACGTCGATGACACGGTGCGTTGTCCGGATGCGCAGAACGGAGGGCAGCGGTCTGTGGGTCGGTGTTACGTCTTTGCAGTCGCGCGCGGTCACCGCGGTGGTCGCCGCGTCGTGCTCCGACATGGTTCCTCCGGTTCTTGGAC
This sequence comes from Pseudonocardia adelaidensis, assembly GCF_039543345.1. NCBI lineage: Bacteria > Bacillati > Actinomycetota > Actinomycetes > Pseudonocardiales > Pseudonocardiaceae > Pseudonocardia > Pseudonocardia adelaidensis. Next base: position 2,151 of record NZ_BAABJO010000074.1, read on the forward strand.
GTCACGACCTCGGCCAGCACGTAGCGCGCTTGCGGTCACGCCGCGCCTGCCAGGATCAAGCCGGATGGACGTCCCCCTTAACGACGTGCACGAAGACACCGCTCATTGCCGCGTGGCCGTCCGGTCGCCGTTCTTGTCCTGATGCCGGGTCCATGGCCACGTCAGCAGCGCCCATGCGACGAGCCCGATGGCGAGCGCCACCCCCAGGTACCAGGGCCATTCCCCCATGATATCCAGGAGCGAGGGATTGTCGGGTTTGCCGTTCAGGAACATGTAGTTGGTGCCGGCCGCCGCGTTGAAGCTCAGTACCAGAAGCCCCCATCCGACGGTGACCGCCGCGGCGAAGGCGAAGCTGCCCCAGTTCGGGCGCATCCCGACCCACCAAGTCAGGTAGACCACTGCCCACACCACCAGCACGTACCGACCCCAGAAACTGATGAAGTCGAAGCTGGGGAAATCAGGCCCGGTCAAGGTCGGTGTGATGATTGCCTGGGGAACCAGAGTGAGCCCCCAGTAGTACGTCAGTGCGAATGCCCATTGCCGCCTGAACCACAACCCGTATGCGGCCGTCATCCATGTGAGATCAGAGATGTGGAACGGAAGTGAATGCTGGATGTCGAACCTCGCCGGGGACAGGTCGTAGATCAGGATCGGAACGTGGACGATGACCAGCACCACGGCGAGAATCCGCCCGACCACCAATGCGGTCCGCGTGCCGCCGTACCTGTGTCCGAGCCAAGCGAGCACTACCGCAACTGCGGTCAAGAGAATCAAGACCGCCCAATGCGACGGGCCGTACGCCACAAACGAGCGCTGATCCACCAGCGGGTCCACCGCACCACGGTAGGCCCGGCTGCGCGCGCATACCGAGCTTGCGTTCGACGGAGACCCATTGGAGCCTCCGCACGCGACCAGATGTCCGATGCCCATCGACGAGCGCGGTGTGGGCTGCCTTGCGGCCTGGCCGCTGGCAGCTCGCCTGACGTTGGGTCTTCGTCGGGCGACCCCCTGGCCAGGCGACTCCCGCCGTCGTGGGTCACGTCCCCGGTGGTGGTGTAAGAGCGTGC
>NZ_BAABJO010000075.1:0-2220 GCF_039543345.1 Pseudonocardia adelaidensis
GAGCCCGACCCGAAAGGCGGCGACCGCGCCCGCGGCGACCAGCCGCGGGCGCCGGGCGTCGTCGATCTCGTTAAGGCGAGCTACGGTGACGCGGCGGACGAGCCGCTCGAAGCCAGCGAACACAGCAGCCAGCCCGGCTTCCAGCGCTGGGGTACCGGAGACGAGGCGGAGCCGAGTCAGTTCCCGCTCCGGCTCGGCGGCGTAGTCCGCCACCGCCTGGTTGATCACGGCGTGTAGCGACTCGAGCAGCGGTTCGTTTGCCGGACGGCGGTCGAAGAGCTCCTCGGCGAGGTCGAGATGGGACCGCAGGCGCCTGAGCACCAGGTCTTCCTTCGAGGTGAAGTAGCGGAAGTACGTCCGCAGCGACACCACGGCGTCGGCGCAGATGTCCTCCAGCCGGGCCTGCTCGTACCCCTCGGCGACGAACCGCTCGAGTGCCTTGGCCTCGATCGTGGCGCGGGTCAGCGCCTTCTTCCGCTCCCGCAACCCGCCCGACGGCGGCGCCTGATCAGCCACAGAAAGTGCCTCTCTTTGACATGTGCCAGCCATAGGCATAATTTACCGGCATGGTGCTTGCATCGGCCACTCGCAGTGGCCATGTCGAGATCAATGCTGCCCGCCTCTACTACGAGGAGCGCGGCGCCGGGCCGTCGCTGCTGCTGATCCCGGGCGGGACGGTGGACGCCACGCACCATGCGGCGGTGGCGGACCTGCTCGCCGACGACTTCCGCACAGTCACCTACGACCGGCGCGCAAACGGCAGGAGCCCGCGGCCGTCCGGTTGGCACGCCACCAGCATCGCCGAGCAGGCCGACGACGCGGCCGGACTGATCGAGGCGCTCGGACTGGCCCCGTGCGCCGTGTGGGGCGGCAGCCTCGGCGGGGTCGTCCTGCTCGAGCTGCTGGTCCGGCGCCCCGCGCTGGTCGGGGCTGCGCTCGTGCACGAGCCGCCGCTGTTCGCCGTGCTCGACGACGGCGAGCAGGCCGCGAAAGGGCTCCTTGCGTCCGCGGCTCGGGCGATCAGGCACAGCGCGGTCCGCGAGGAGTTCCGCAACCACGTCCGCCTGTCGATCGGGGAGGCGTTCGAGCAGCTCCCACCGCACCTGCGCGAGCGGATGTTCGCCAACGCGACGGTCTTCTTCGACCTGGAGATCCCCGCACTCGTCGATCACCGACCCGAACCAGCGAGCCTGCGGCGGGTCCTGCGCCGAGTCGACGTCCCGGTGACCGTCATGGGGGACCCGCACAACCACGCTGCCCTGCCTTTCCGGGCCGCTTGCTGGCTTGCAGATCAGCTAGGCACCGAACTGCGTGAGCTGTCGGGCGGCCACATGCCGTACGCGGCCACCCCTGAGGCGACTGCCGCCGCGATCCGGCGCGCGCTCACCGACTGACCAGCACCTCCGGGACCACCCGGACGGCGAAGACAGAGAAGATCGGAGGAACGACGAATGACCTTCCAGTGGGGCGGACTCGCCGACACGACCGAGGGCCTGGACGCCCAGCAACCCCCCGCGCACGCCACTCGGCACCGCAGCCGGGTCGAGGTGATCGGCTACGAGAAGCACGACATCAGCACCCACGAGGACGGCTCCATGCTGGTCTCCACCGTGCTGACCGAGCGCTTCAGCGGCGCGATCCAGGGCATGGGGTACGCCGACCACCTGCGCGTGCTACGCCCGGACGGCAGCGGGATCACCACCGGCATCGAGCGGATCGTCGGCAGCATCGACGGGAGGAAGGGCTCCTTCATCCTCACCGCGCACGGGCGCAACCACAGCAACGGCGAGGTCAGCGGCAGCTGGACCGTTCAGCCGGGTTCCGGGACCGGCGAGCTGGCCGGCATCCGCGGACGCGGCGCGTTCACCGCGAAGCCCGACGTCGACGGCACCATGCACGCGGAGGACGAGTTCGTGTGCTGGTTCGAGGACAAGCCGGCCGCGGACGCCGGGAGAGACACTGAAGCCGATGCTCCTGCGCCGACCGGCACGTGACGACATTCGACGCCGGATTGGCACCGCGGCTGACCCATCAGGGATGGATCTCACGATCCACGGCGCAGTCGGCCCACGCGCGGGCCCTCTCGACGAGCGGTGTGCGACCGCGCCGACCCCACGGGACTCGACCGGCAGCGGCGGGTGCCCGACGCGAGCTCACGTCCAGCTTGGGCGGCGGCGTTCAAGCTCTGCACGGTCGCGGCCGAGCATCCGGCGTGGGGCG
>NZ_BAABJO010000076.1:0-2029 GCF_039543345.1 Pseudonocardia adelaidensis
GGCTCGATCACCGCCCACTGCTCGTCACTGGTGTCCGAGGGGTACCGCGCTTGCCGACTCACCCGCCACCGTTGATCACTACACCGGCACAGTCACGTCAACACGCCGACCTTCTCAAACACGCTCTGAGCACCACGCCGGCGGCCCCCTGGTGGACCACGTCAAGCGCACGATCCGATATAGGGCTCGTCGCGTGGAGCTTGAAGACGGTGTCTCTCTGGACCTTCGCGCCGGATTAAGCACGTCAGACACGTGCGTCCGTCAGCAGGCCGAACACGCTCATGCCCTACCGACCTGCGGGGCGAGCCTAGCTGGCCTCAGTGCGCGGTTTGAACGCGAGCGGTACGACTCTGGCGAGCCGCCGGTCGAGTTCCACCTCATCCAGCTGAGGCCGGCGCCGACACCCCGACCCCGACTCGTTGCCACGCATTGGCCTTAGCGCCAGGCTGAGAACTGTGCCGAGCAAGCAGGACAAGCGTGCACCAGAGGTCGGCGAGCGATGGGCCTACCGCGCGCGGGCGGTCGATCGCCTCGACGAGGTGGAGGTCGTGCGGTTCGGCAGCAAGTCACCACCGCGGGTGCTCATCCGCTTCGTCGCACGGGAGCACGAAGGTCGCACTCGCCGGTTTGGCGCGGCCGCCCGGAAGGTGCGTACTCTCCGGCCGGCGACTCGTTCCGTCGAGCTGGCGTAGGCGTTTGCGTCACGCAAATTCGCCCACCGCTGCTGCCACGCTCCATACGCCTCGTAGGGCAGAGGCCGCTCGCGTCCGTAGCTAATTCACATGAGCTGTTGAGCTGCACGAACAGCTCGAACTCAACCCCGGACAGCCCGGATATCCCAGGCTCGGGGCGGGAGATCGGCTACCGTCCCCGGGCGTGGTGAGCGCGAACATGGACCCCGGCGCGCGGGCGGGCGACAGCGAAGTGGACGCCGCCACGGCCCGGCTGCCGGCCGCCGTCGCGACCCTGCGGCACCGGCAGGGACCGACGGCGTCGCGGCGCGCGCGCTCGCGCTGGACGCGTCGGCCGACCGCTACCTGGACGGGCAGCGCCCCGTGAACACCCGGGACGCGTACGCGCAGCCGGCCTTCCAATCCGGACCGGGGGCGAATCCCCGGAGGGGTCGTCCGACGGCCTCGTCGACGTCCGACGCCAGCTCGCGCGCGTAGCGGGAGAAGGCAGTCAGTGCCGCGGCGTTGCGAACGAGATCGTCGTGTTCAAGAGTCTCGGTATCGAGGCCGAAGGCGCAGCGGTCGACGAGGACGGGATCGATGACGATCGGGTGCTCGCGCTCCCACCAGGTGGCGATCCGCTCGGTCCGATCGCAGTCGGGATCGAGGTCCCGGATGTGAGCGCAGAACTCGAGGTACCGATCCGAGGGCTCGCTCGGCAACGAGAGTCCAGAGATGTACTCGGTGAAAGATGCTGCACTAGATCGGGGGCCGCCGACGGCCGGTATACCTACCTCATCGACGACAGTGGCTTCCACACCGAGCCGGGCACTGCACGCGGTCGACTGACCGACGAACAACTGCAAGGCGACCGCCGGCCGAGCCGGCGGATGCTGCCGCACGAGGCCGCGCACTGCGGGTACGCCCAGTCGCGGCGCCAGCTGGCCAACAGCTCCACCCTGACGCTCGATGAGCCCGACCTCGACACCGTCGAGCGGCTGCTCTCCGCCTACTGACGAGCAGAAGCCGACCCACGGGTAGCGGGGCCGGCTCCTGCTCTCACCGTCGCTCGTCGCGCCGGCAGGAAGGCCATCAGACCTTGTGGAGTTCCTGATCGTGGACGATCTCGGTAGTCGGCAGATGAATCCGAGTCGTCTCCGAGGCCGCCTTGGGTGCCCCTAGCAGGTTTCGGCGCAGAAGATGACGGTGGAGGAAGTCAACCTCGTCCGCGACGACGGCCTCGTACGGCGGTCCGTCATAGATGTCGAAGTGATCGATATCCGGATAGATCCGAAGCTCGCCCTCGGGTGCTCGCAGTGCGGCGTCGATCGCCGGCCCGGGCAGGGCAACCCTGTCGT
>NZ_BAABJO010000077.1:0-1582 GCF_039543345.1 Pseudonocardia adelaidensis
CGCTGATGCAATGAAGGGGCGGGGCCTCCGCTCCTCGTGACCCTCGGCTCATGCTCGAGGCGCTTCACATCAACGACTTGGGAGGCCCCTATGAGCGAAGCATACGAGGGACGGCAGATCGTCGGGATGGATCTGCATCGGCGCCGGTCGGTACTGGTGCGGATGGCTGAGACCGGGCAGCAGTTGGAGACGGTGCGGATCTCCAACGACCCGGAGTACCTGCGCCAGGTGATGGCCCGCGCCGGGGAGGCCCCCGAGGTGGTGTTGGAGGCCACCTACGGCTGGTATTGGGCCGCGGACACCCTGGCCGAGCTGGGCGCGCACGTGCATCTGGCGCACCCGCTGGGGGTGAAGATGTTCTCCTACCGGCGGGTCAAGAACGATCAGCGTGACGCCGCGGACCTGGCCGACCTGCTGCGGATGGGCCGGCTACCCGAAGCGTGGATCGCCCCACCGGCCACACGGGAGCTACGCGGCTGGGTGCGCCACCGGGCCAAGCTGGTCGGACTGCGCTCCAGCCTCAAAACCAGGTTCACGCCGTGCTCGCCGCCGCCGGCGTGCAGGTCGCGATGGGCGACCTGTTCGGCCCGGGCGGGCAGCAACTGCTCGCAACAACCCGGCTGGCGGTCGAGTCCCGGTCCCGGATCAACTCGCTACTGCGGATGATCACCGCGCTGGACTTCGAGATCGACACCTTCGCCCGGCTGGTCACCCAGCGACTACGCGAAGATCCCGGCTACCGCGCGATCCAGGCCATCCCCGGAGTCGGGCCGCTGCTGGCGGCGGTGTTCGTCGTCGAGATCGGCGACATCACCCGGTTCACCCGCCCCGAGCAGCTGGCCTCCTGGGCGGGGCTGACCCCGAAACATCACGAGTCCGACACCACCGTGCACCGCGGCCGGATCACCAAACAAGGCTCCACACTGGTCCGCTGGGCCGCGATCGAGGCGGTCCAACGCATCGGCACCCACACCCGGCTCGGCCAGATCCGTGACCGGATCGGCCAGCGCCGCGGCCGCAACATCGGTGTCGTCGCCGCCGCCCGCGAGCTGATCACATTGGTGTTCTACGGGCTGCGTGATCACCACATCCGCTGCCTGCCCGCCCGAACCGCATGAGCAGCCCACACAGCACCCGGTGCACGCAGATCGTGCAGGTCATGACCCCCGGACCCGGCAACACGCGAGACCGGCGCGGCCGCCCCCGCTGGTTGATCCCGTCCACCGCGAACCAACTGTCGCAGCGCACCATGGCGGCCACCACGCGCGGCGAAGGGATGACCGACAGCCCCCAACCCAGGGCCTGTCCACCAGCCGGGACCACCGGCATTGGAGCAGCACCACGCCCCTCAACCCCGACCGCCGCCGGAGGCGCCCGCCCCCCTTGATCCCCCGCCCTTGAACAGCATGCGCCGACCGGCGTCGGCGTCAAGGACCTCCGGCCGCTACGCGGTCGCCCTCCGGGCGATCCCTGACTCCGCCGCCTACCTCGACACGCCCACAAACAGGCGGAGAACAGCCAAGAAAAGATCAACTACACCGACAGGAGGTTGACCGGCCCCGCCCCTTCAGGGATGACCTGC
>NZ_BAABJO010000078.1:0-1571 GCF_039543345.1 Pseudonocardia adelaidensis
CCTTGATGAGATGAAGGAGCGGGGCCTCCGCTCCTCGTGGTCCCCGGCTCATGCTCGGGGTGCTCACACCATCGACTCGAGGAGGCCCCTGTGAGCGGAGCATACGAGGGTAGGCAGATCGTCGGAATGGATCTGCACCGGCGACGCTCGGTGCTGGTGCGGATGACCGCGACGGGCGAGGCCCTGGAGACGGTGCGGATCCCCAACGATCCGCAGGTCCTGCGCGAGGTGATGACCCGGGCGGGCGAGCGTCCGGAGGTGGTTCTGGAAGCAACGTATGGGTGGTACTGGGCCGCGGACACCCTCAGCGAGCTGGGCGCGAGCGTGCACCTGGCACACCCGTTGGGGGTGAAGGCGTTCTCGTATCGACGAGTGAAGAACGACCAACGCGACGCCGCGGACCTGGCCGACCTGCTGCGGATGGGCCGGCTACCCGAGGCGTGGATCGCCCCGCCGGCCACGCGGGAGCTGCGCCAACTGGTGCGCCACCGCGCGAAGCTGGTCGGGATGCGCTCGAACCTCCGATGCCAGGTCCACGCCGTGCTCGCCGGCGCCGGCGTCACAGTGCTGATGAGTGACCTGTTCGGGGCGCAAGGCCAACAACTCCTGGGCCGAGCCGAGCTACCCACCGCGGCCCGAGCCCGAGTGAACTCGCTGTTGCGACTGATCGAGAACCTCGACTTCGAGATCGAGTTGTTCGCCAAACTCGTCGCCAGCCGGTTACGCGAACACCCCGGCTACACTGCGATCCAGCAGATCCCCGGGATCGGGCCGGTGCTGGCCGCGGTGTTCGTTGCCGAGATCGGAGACATCGGTCGGTTCGACCGGCCGGCGCAGCTGGCCAGCTGGGCAGGGCTGACCCCCAAGCACCATGAGTCCGACACCACCGTGCATCGCGGACGGATCACCAAGCAGGGCTCAAGGCTGGTCCGTTGGGCCGCGGTCGAGGCCGTGCAACGCGTTCCCGGCCACACCCGCCTCGGCCAGGTCCGCGACCAGGTCGCTACCCGGCGCGGCCACAACATCGGCGTCGTCGCTGCAGCCCGCCATCTGATCGTGCTGGTGTTCTACGGCCTGCGTGACCGACACATCCGATGCCTGCCACCGCGAACCCGCACGGCATGAGCAGCACCCAACGTGATGGGTGCGGATCGTGGGCAGTCATGACCCCCGTCCGCGGCGCGGTCGCCCCTCTTGATTGATCCCACCCACCGCAACCACCCACCCCCTGTCGCAGCACTCCATGCCGCCACGCGCGGCGAAGGGATGACCGACAGCCCCCACGCGGGGCCTGTCCACAGCCGGGGAAACGGCCTTTGGAGCACGCACACGCCCCCCACCACGCACCCCGAGGAACACGGAGCCGCCGAGCACCTCTCTCCGCCCTGAACAGCGTGCGCCACGCGGCGTCGGCGTCAAGGACCTCCGGCCGCTTCGCGGTCGCCCCTCCGGGCCGATCCCTGACCCCAACGCCTCACCCCGGCGCGCCCAAGAACAGGCGGAGGAACCGCAAGAAGAAAGATCACCAACAAGAACAGGGGTTGACCGGCCCCGCTCCTTCAGGGATGACT
>NZ_BAABJO010000079.1:0-1475 GCF_039543345.1 Pseudonocardia adelaidensis
CTAGTAGGGCTTTGTTAGGTCGGTGCGGGGTAGGGGCGTTTGCAGGTGTGGCATGCGCCGGTCCAGATGCTGAGGAGGGTCTGGAGTTCGCGGAGGACGGCGTAGAGGGTCAGGCCGGCGCAGGGGCTTTTGGGTCGTAGCGCAGGCTGGTGCAGAAGGCCTGGGCGAGTGCGGTGAGGGTGACGTGGCGGTGCCAGCCGAGGTAGCTGCGGCCTTCGAAGTGGTCCAGGCCGAGGCCGTCTTTGAGTTCGCGGTAGTCGTGCTCGATGCGCCAGCGGATCTTCGCCAACCCGACCATCTCACGCAGCGGGGTCTCGGGCGGGAGGTTGGACAGCCAGTAGTCAGTGGGTTCGGGCTCGCCCGGTGGCCATTCGGCGATCAGCCAGCATTCGGGCAGGGATCCGTCGGGTGCTCGGGGGATGTTGCGGTTGGCTGGTCGGACCCGCAGGGCCAGGAAGCGGCCGGTCATCGCTGCGGTCGGGTTCCCGGTGGTCTTGCGGCTGCCGTGGCGCCAGGTGACCCGCCGCAGCGCGCCGCGGCCCTCCTGCAGGGCGAGCGCGGCCAGCGTGGAGGGCCCCTCGGGATAGGCCGCCTCCGGCGGACGACCGCGCCCGGAGTACGGCGGGGTCACCGGCTCGGCATCTGCCGGATAGGCGCTGGTGGTGGCCTTGACTGCTACCACGTAGGAGAAGCCACGAGCCTCGAGGCCGAGCCGAAACTCCGCGGCGTCGCCGTAGCCGGCGTCGGCGACCACCGGCAACCGGTCCAGTCCCCAACCGTCGGCCGGCTCGCCATCGACCTCGGCGGGCCCGGTGATCTCGTCGAGCATCTCCAGGGCCTGGCGCCACTTCTCGGCATGCCGCACGTCATCGGGGATCCTGCTGCGCGCCCGTCGGACCCGGATCTGCGCGCGCGTCTCGGGATCGGCGGCGTGCTCGGCGACGGTGTCGTCCCAGGTCTTCGGCAGGAACAGTCGCCAGTCGATCGCCGCCGAGGCCCAGTCGGTGACCGCGTGCACGCTGACCCCGATCTGGCAGTTCCCGACCTTGCCAAGCGACCCGGAGTACATCCGCGCCACCCCGGGCGAAGCCACGCCGTCCTTGGGGTAGCCGGTGTCGTCCACGACGAACGCGCGCGGGGAGATGAACGCCTGCGCCCAGCGGGCCAACCTGCCGCGAACCTCCGCATAGTCCCAGGTGGAGGACGACACGAACTGCTGCAACTGCTGATGATCGACCCCGAGCCTGGCCGCCATCGGCTGCATCGACTTGCGCTTGCCATCCAGCAGCAGCCCACGCACATACAACTCACCCTTGGCCCGCTGATCCGACCGGGCCAGCCCACCGAACATCCCGGCCGCGAACTCCTCCAACCGCGGCCGCACCTGCTCCATCTCCTCCGGTGTCACGGATCAGAACAAGATCACACAACGGGCAGGATCAGCGGGAACGACACACCTAACAAAGTACTACTAG
>NZ_BAABJO010000080.1:0-1471 GCF_039543345.1 Pseudonocardia adelaidensis
CGATGGCAGCAACCACTTCTCGGGGAGGGTCGGGGTGGGAATCCGGACCACCGGATGGTTGCGTGGGCACCGGCGGAGGCGGTCTCGTCGCAGACGGGCGTGCCCGCCGGTCGGGGACGGCCGCCAGGGCAACCCCAGGGCTCGGTAGTGATCCCAACCCGGCCACCTCCACAGGCGCGATAGCGACGCGAACGAGCGGCCAGCGCAGGAGACCCCCATCCAGATCGATCGCATCCGTTCCAGGGCGACGGGGCTCGCGCACGCGAGAAAGATCAACCCGACGTGACCGCGTTCCGCGGAACGCGGTCGCTCCTCCCGGCCCGGACACCTGCCGCTACTTCACCGCACCCCCGGTCACCCCGGCCGCGATGTACCGCTGCGCCAGCACGAGCAGTACTGCGGCGGGCACACTCGCGAGCACCGCGGTGGCCATCAGCGCGCTCCAGCTCTGGGTGTGCGCCCCGATGAACTCGTACATGCTGAGGGTGATCGGCGTGACGGACCCGTCGGTCATGAGCGAGAGGGCGAAGAGGAAGTCGCTCCAGGCGAACAGGAACGCGAACAGGGCGGCCGTGACGAGCGCGTTCCGGCTGACGGGCACGACGATGGAGACGAACGCGCGCAGCCGCCCGGCGCCGTCGACATAGGCGGCCTCGACGAGGGATCCCGCCGCCAGGTCGCCGCCGAGACGATCAGCAGGAGCAGCCACGGCAGGAGCAGCAGCGAACGCAGCAGCCCGCCGAGCCGGAAGTGCCGGTTGAAGAACAGGGCGAGTGCCAACCCGATCGCGAACGTCGACGCGAGTGACAGCACCGTGAACAGGGCGGTGTTCACCGTCAGCCGGACGAAGAGATCGGAGCCGATGACCTCGGCGTAGTTCCGCAACCCGACGAACGGGGCCTGGCCGGTGTAGAAGCTCTTCGTGGTGAACTCCTGGAAGCTCATCACGAGGTTGTTGACGATCGGGTATCCGAAGAAGACCAGGACGTACACCAGCGCGGGCACGACGAACGCCCACGCGGCCACGACGTGGCGCCGCGGGTTCCTGCGCACCGTCCGGGCCGGGTCTCGGCCGCCGCGGGCGCTCCTGCGCCGATGACAGCGGTTCCCATCTCCACCTCCCTACGACGAGCGGACGTCGTCGACCTGCGTGCGGGCGACGGCGACCACGCGCGCGCCGGCCGCGGCCAGACGGCGCGCGGTGGCGGAACCGATGCCGCGGCTGCCTCCGGTGACGACGGCGCGTGTCCCGTGCAGTTGCAGATCCGTGCTCGGATCGGCGAGCGGGGCGGGAGAGGCGGAAGGCATGGTGCTGCCTTGCTGAAGAAGATGGGGTGACGATGCCTAGTAGTACTTTGTTAGGTGTGTCGTTCCCGCTGATCCTGCCCGTTGTGTGATCTTGTTCTGATCCGTGACACCGGAGGAGATGGAGCAGGTGCGGCCGCGGTTGGAGGAGTTCGCGGCCGGGATG
>NZ_BAABJO010000081.1:0-1390 GCF_039543345.1 Pseudonocardia adelaidensis
TTCCTACGGGCCCCGTGATCATGGTGGGGTTCGTTGAAGGGATCCGGCGGGAGCCGGGGTGACGGCCTGGTGGGGTCGCTCGTGGAGGGCCTGCATGACACTGCCGCCCCCGGCTCTCGCGGGGCTGCCGACCGGCAACAGGGAGACGCGCCGTAGAGCGCCGGTTAGTGACCACCCGGGAGCCGGCCCCGCTGCTGCCGGGTCGTCGCTGCCACTGCAAGGAGTCACGTTGTCTCTTGCGCTGCCCGAGGCGCTGTTCTTCGTCGGGATCGACTGGGCCGCGGCCGAGCACGCGGTGTGCGTCACCGATGCGACCGGCAAGATCGTGTCCCAGTTCGTGGTCAAGCACTCCGCGGACGGGATCGCCGCCCTGGTCCGTCGCCTGGCCAGGCTGGGGGACCCGGCGGACATCCCGATCGGGATCGAGCGCCCGAACGGCCGGCTGGTCGATCTGCTGCTCGAGGCAGGGCACCCGGTGGTGCCGGTCAAGCCGAACGCGATCAAGACCTGGCGTGAGGGCGAGGTGCTCTCCGGTGCCAAGTCCGACGCCGGCGACGCCGCGGTGATCGCCGAGTACCTGCGGCTGCGCCAGCACCGGCTGCAGGTGGCCGTCCCGTACTCGCCGCAGACCAAGGCGCTGCGCATGGTGGTGCGCACCCGCGCCGACCTGGTCGAGATGCGGGTCGCGGCCATCAACCAGCTCTCCGCGCTGCTGGAGGCGTACTGGCCCGGCGCCAAGGCTGTGTTCGCCGATGTCGAGTCGCCGATCAGCCTGGCGTTCCTGACCCGCTACCCGACCCCGGCCGCGGCCGAGCGGCTCGGCGAGAAGCGCATGCAGGCGTTCTGCGTCAAGCACGGCTACTGCGGCCGGCGCCCGGCCGCGGAACTCGTGCGCCGGCTGCGCCAGGCGCCGGCCGGCACCACCGACGAGACACTCACCGAGGCTCTGCGCGATGCCGTCCTCGCCCTGGTCGGCGTGCTGACCGCGCTCAACACCGCGCTCAAGGACCTGGACCGCTCGTGCGCCGCCCACCTCGGGGAGCACCCGGACGGGAAGATCTTCACGTCGCTGCCAAGGTCGGGTCAGATCAACGCCGCCCAGATGCTCGCCGAGTGGGGCGACTGCCGCCAAGCCTACGACGACCCCGACTCCGTGGCCGCTCTCGCCGGCGCCACCCCGGTCACCAAACGTTCCGGCAAACACGAGGCCACCCACTTCCGCTGGGCCTGCAACAAGCGCTTCCGCAAGGCGATCACCACCTTCGCCGACAACAGCCGCCACGCCAGCCCGTGGGCCGCCAAGATCTACCGCGACGCCATCGCCGCCGGCAAAGACCACCCCCACGCCGTGCGCATCCTGGCCCGCGCCTGGATCCGCGTGATCTGGCGC
>NZ_BAABJO010000082.1:0-1246 GCF_039543345.1 Pseudonocardia adelaidensis
CTAGTAGCGTGTCGCCGCTAAATCGGGTGCTATGCGGTGTATCGGTGCTCGGCAGCTCAGTTCTGCTGCTGAGAGGATGGGTGCTCGATGCCTCGCCCGAAGGTGTTCCCGGTCGGTCTGTCGGCTGCCGATCGCGGGTTCCTACTGAAGCTGACCACGACTGGCGTGCACCCGGCGCGGATGATCATGCGGTCGCGGGTGCTGCTGGAACTGGACGAGAACGCCGGTCCGGTACCGGATCAGGTGGTGGTCGCGCAGCGGGTCGGGACCTCGACGACCACGGTGCGCGTGGTCGCGAAGCGGTTCGCTGAGACCGGCGGCGACATCCTGGCCACGATCGGCCGCAAGCCGCGCGAGTCGCCGCCGGTGGCGCCGATCGTGACCGGCGAGGTCGAGGCCCGCCTGATCGCGCTGGCCTGCTCAACCCCACCCGAGGGCTCTTCTCGTTGGACGCTTCGACTGTTGGAGCGCCAGGTCGCCCTGATCGAGGAGTTGCCCAACCTGGATCATTCCACCATCGGTCGGGTGCTAAAAAAACGAAACTGCGTCCTCATCTGAAGAAGTGCTGGACCATCCCGCCTCACGCCAATGCCGAGTTCGCCGCGGCGATGGAAGACGTCCTGGCCGTCTACGCCCGCCCCTACGACCCCGCCCGGCCGGTGGTGTGCATGGACGAGAAGCCCTACCAACTGCTGGGACAGGTCCGCGACCCGATCCCCGCCGCACCCGGCCGCGACCAGAAAGAGGACAGCGAGTACGTCCGCCATGGCACTTGCTCGATCTTCGTCTGGGTCGAACCCCTGCGCGGGTGGCGCCGCGTCGACGCGAAGCCCCGCCGAACCAAGATCGACTGGGCCCACCAGGTGCAGCACCTACTCACCCACGACTATCCCGACGCCGACACCGTCGTACTGGTCATGGACAACCTCAACACCCACACCATCGGCTCGCTCTACGAAGCCTTCGACCCCGCCACCGCGTTCGCGTTGGCGCAACGACTGGAGATCCACCACACGCCCCGGCACGGCTCCTGGCTCAACATCGCCGAGATCGAACTCTCCGCCCTGACCCGCCAGTGCCTCGACCGCCGCATCGCCGACATCAACACCCTCAATGCCGAACTCACCGCCTGGCAACACGCCACCAACACCGACCAACGCCAGGTCGACTGGCAGTTCACCACCACCGACGCCCGCACCAAACTCCGCCACCTATACCCAAACAATTAGCGGCGACGGTCTACTAG
>NZ_BAABJO010000083.1:0-1114 GCF_039543345.1 Pseudonocardia adelaidensis
TGTACTCGGCCATCAGGTTGGTGGCAGGCGGCTGATCGGTGGGAGCCCGCCGAGTGCGCTGTGGCGGCGTCGAGTGTTGTAGTACTTGACCCATGAGGCAAGCGCGGCAGCGCGCTCGGCGTTGCTGGTGAAGACCTGCCGGTAGGCCCACTCGGTGGCCAGAGTGCGGTTGAGGCGTTCGACCTTGCCGTTCTGCCAGGGGCAGTGCGGTCTGATGAACACCTGCCGAGCCCCGAGCTGGGCCACCACGTCGCGCAGGGACCACTTGTAGGCCCAGGCGTTGTCGGTCATGACCCGCTCGATCCTCGAGACGCCGTGGCTGGCGAAGTAGCCGGCGGCGCGAGCAAGGAACGCAGCGCAGGTGATGCCCTTCTCATCGGGCAGGACTTCGGAGTAGGCCAGCCGGGAGTGGTCATCGACCAGCGAGTGGACGTAGTCGAACCCGATCTTGGCGGTGCGGTCGCGGGTGGTTTCCCGGGCTGCGCGGCCGTGCGCGCGCCAGCCACCACCGTCGGGGATGCGACCGATCTTCTTGACGTCCATGTGGACCAACTCGCCGGGACGGTCACGTTCGTAGCGAACTGCGGTGGTTTTGCTCGCCCGGATCACCTCTCCGGTGAGCGAGTCGAGCTCGCGCAGGTAGGGCATGTGATGGCGGCGCAGGATCCGCGACACCGTCCGGGGCGCGACCCCGAGTTCGGGCCCGAGCCAGTCCTGCCCGCGACGCTGTTGCTCGCGCTGAGCCACTACCTGAGCCTCGACATCAGCCGAGGTACGGGTCGGCATGTGGTGTGGGCGCGAGGAGCGATCGTGCAGACCGTCCTGGCCCTCGGCCAGGAAACGGGCGACCCAGCGGCTGGCGCACTGGCGCGAGACACCCATCTCCGCGGCCACGTGCGCGCGGGGACGACCATCGCGCAGGATGCGGTCGACGAGTGTCTGGCGGCCGTGGAAGGTCAGGCGGGCATTACGGTGGGGCACGAGAGCCTCCGGGGAGCGGGTCGGGTCCTAGACAAGCCACACCCCAACCCGGGGGCTCTCTCTCGATCAACTACCGCTGGCCGCGTGTCACGCCATCCCGACCGTCACCAACGTCCTGGCCGAGTACACCTAG
>NZ_BAABJO010000084.1:0-1048 GCF_039543345.1 Pseudonocardia adelaidensis
GACCCGGAGGGGAAGTCGGCGCCGCGGGAGAGCGGATCGTGTGCGCGGAGCTCGGCCAGGGTGCTCTCGAGCGTGGCGATGGCCACGTCGAGCCCGCCGTTGCCGAGGACGAGCCGTCGGGGAGGCGGGTCCTGGGTCATGGCGGTGATCACAGCGTCTGCTCCGCGTCGGGGGTCGCCGGGCTGGTTGCCGTCCTGGTCGATCATCGCGGCGCGGATCTGCTCCAGCATCGGCCGGTACTCGGCGATGGATTCCTGGATGGGTTCGTCGGCGAATCCGGCGTAGGCGCGGGTGCGGAAGGCTCCGGGCTCGACCGCGATCACTCGGATGCCGAGCGGGGCCACTTCCTCGCGCAGGACGTCGGTGACGGCTTCGAGGGCGGACTTGGTTGCGCTGTAGTAGCCGAACCCGGTCGTGGCGCTCAGTCCGGCGACCGAGGACATGTTGACGATCCATCCGCTGCCGCGGGCGCGCATGCCGGGTAGGGCTGCTCGGATGACCGAGAGTACGGCGAAGAAGTTCAGCTCGAACATCCTGCGCACGTCGGCGTCGTGCATGCCTTCGATTGATCCGTACCAGCCGCGGCCGGCGTTGTTGACCAGCACGTCGATGCCGCCGAAGTGCTCCTCGGCCGCGCGTACGGCCTTCTGCACCTGTTCCGCGTCGGTGACGTCGAGCGGCAGGACGAGCACGCGGTCGCCGTGGGCCTGTGCCCAGGTGTGCAGCTCCTCGGGGCGTCGCGCGGTGAGTACCACGCGGTCCCCGCTGTCCAGGGCGGCGTCGGCGAAGGCGATGCCGAACCCGCCCGGTGTGCCGCCGGTGATGAACCAGTTCCTCATTGACTTCCTCGTATCGACGTGTTTGTGACGGTGTGGCAGCGTCTGCTCAGGGTCCGATCACCAGCTGGCAGATCGACGGGCCGTCGAGGGTGAACCGGAAGTGCAGGTCGGCCTGTCCGCCGGGGAAGTTCCCTTCGAGGTGCTGGACCACGTCGAACCGCGCCTGCCCGGTGTTGGTGGCGCCGGTGAACTCGGTGGTGTAGGTGTAC
>NZ_BAABJO010000085.1:0-1009 GCF_039543345.1 Pseudonocardia adelaidensis
CGGCCGCGCACGCGGCCGGCGTCGAGGTCGTGCAGCGCGTCCAGCGCCGCATCCAGCGGGTACTGCTTGGTGTGCAGGGTGACCTTCCCGGCCTGGGCGAGCACCATCAGCTCGGCCAGATCGGCATAGGTGCCCACGATGTTGCCGATCACGTTCTTCTCGTTCGCCACGAAATCCAGCGTCGGCGCGGAGAACTGCCCGCCGTACCCGATCACGTACTGGTAGCCGTCCGGGGCCACCATCTGCCACGCCTGGTTCTCCGCGCCCTGCTCGGCCACGAAGTCGAACACCACCGTGGCACCCGCACCCCCGGTCAGGTCGCGCACGGCGTCCACGTGCGAGCCGTCGGCCACCACCGTCTCGTCCGCCCCGATCTGTTTCGCCAGCTCCAGCGCGTCCGGGTTGCGGTCCACCACCACGATCCGGGTCGCGGTCAGCGCGGCCAGGCACTGGATCCCGATGTGCCCCAACCCGCCCGCGCCCTGCACCACCGCCGTCGTCCCCGGCCACAACACCGGCACCGCCTTGCGCACCGCGTGGTAGGCGGTGATCCCGGCATCGGCCAACGCCGCCACATCCGCCGGGTTGGTCGCCGGGTCCAGCTTCACGCAGGCCCGCGCGGTGGTGCGCAGGAACTCCGCCATCCCCCCGTCGTCGTCGCTCAGGCCGGGGAAGAACGCGTTCACGCAGTGCATGTCGTTGCCCCGCCGGCACGGCAGGCACAACCCGCACGAGGGCTGCGGGTGCAAGATCACCGTGTCCCCCACCGCCACGTTGGTCACCCCGTCACCCACCGCGTGCACCCAGCCGGCGTTCTCGTGCCCGATCACATAGGGCAGCTGCGGGCTCATCGCCGCCGCCCACTGCCCCTCCAGGATGTGCAGATCGGTGCGGCACACCCCGGCCCCACCGACCTTCACGATCACATCGAGCGGCCCCTGGATCCGCGGCTCCTCGATGTCGTCGATCTTCGGATCCGTGTGGTAGTCGTGCACCCGTACGGCCTTCA
>NZ_BAABJO010000086.1:0-993 GCF_039543345.1 Pseudonocardia adelaidensis
GGGCACCACCAGGTCCAGCGGCGGCACCGGGTAGTCCGAGGCCGGCTCGACCGCCGCCGGCCCCTCCACCTTCCGGTCCGGCACCAGGAACGCCACCAGCAACACCACCGCCAGCGCGATCCCCAACCCGATCAACAACGCCGACACCTGGCCACCACTGGTCCGCCACGTGCGGATCGCGAAGATCGCCAGGATCCACAACAACGACCCCGGCACCAGCACCTTCCAGCCCAACCGCATGAACTGGTCGTAACGCAGCCGCGGCAACGTGCCCCGCAACCAGATGAACACGAACAGGAACACGAACGCCTTGATCAAGAAGGCGACGAACTGCAACCAGCCGTTGGCGTTCAGGAACGACAACGGCCACGGCCACATCCCGCCACCCAGGAACAGCGTGGTGGCCATCGCCGAAACCGTCACCATGTTCACGTACTCGGCCAGGAAGAACAGCGCGAACTTCAACGACGAGTACTCGGTGTGGAACCCGCCCACCAGCTCCGACTCCGCCTCCGGCAGGTCGAACGGGGCCCGGTTGGTCTCCCCCACCATCGAGATCACGAACACCACGAAACTCGGCGCCAGCAGCAGCAGGTACCAGCCCGAGGCCTGCGAGGCCACGATGTCGGCCGTGGACAACGACCCCGCGTACAGGATCACCCCCACGATCGACAGCCCCAGAGCGATCTCGTAGGAGATCACCTGCGCCGCCGAGCGCAACGCCCCCAGCAGCGAGTACGGCGACCCGGAGGCCCAGCCCCCGAGCACGATCCCGTACACCCCGATCGAGGAGCAGGCCAGCACCACCAGCACCCCGACCGGCAGGTCCACCAACTGCAGCACCGTCGGCTCACCGAAGATCGACACCTCGCCGCCGAACGGGATCACCGAGAACGCCACGAACGCCGGGATCGTCGAGATGACCGGGGCGATGAAGTACACCCGCTTGTCGGCCATCACCGGCATGATGTCTTCCTTGAACGCCAGCTTGAG
>NZ_BAABJO010000087.1:0-973 GCF_039543345.1 Pseudonocardia adelaidensis
GCGCCGACGTGGCCGCCGCGCACGCCGCCGCCGAGAAGGAGGCGGAAGCGGCCCAGGCCGAGGTGGCGGCCCTGCACGCCGAGCTGACCGACCTGCGGCACGCCCGCCGCGCCGCCGACGAGCGCCGCGGCAGCGGCCGCCGCGCCGAGGAGGCCGCCCGCACCGCCGCGGAACGCGCGGAGTCCGCCCTCGCCGACGCACGCGCCGCCCGCGACGCACTGGCGGGCGAACCGCGGCTCGCGGAGCTGCTCGGCGTCGAGGAGATCCGCCCGGACACGGACGCGTCCGCGCTGGAGGAGCGCCTCCTCGCGGCGATCGCGGCGGGGGACCGCAGGCGCACCGAGCTGCTCGCCGCGCAGGACCGCGACGCGCGGGCGCTGCGCGCGCTCGGCGAGGGCGGGCTGCTGCCCGAGCCCGCGGAGACCGAGCAGGTGCTCGAGGTGCTCGAAGCCGCAGGCATCACGGCGTACTCCGGCTGGCGCTACCTCGCGACGCTTCCGCAGGCGCAGCGCGCGTCGGTGGTCGCGCGGCTCCCGCACCTGGTGGCGGGCGTCCTGCTCAACAACCCGGAGGACGCACCGCGGGCCCGGGAGGAGCTGGAACGGGCGCGGCTGCTGCCGTGCGCCGCGGTGGCCGTCGGTGCCACCGCCGCGATCGGTGGCGAGGCGGCGGCCCCGGGCGTTGACTTCGTGGTGCCGCCGAACCCGGCCATGGTCGACGAGGCGGCGGCCGGTGAGGTGCGTGCGGAGCTGGAACGGGAGACCCGGGAGCGGGCGGCGGCGCTGGAGTCGCTCGGCGGTGCCCTGGACGCCGACCGCGGGCTCCTCGCCCGGCTGCGCGCCTGGCGGGAGCGGCACCCGGCAGGGGAGCGCGAGGCGCTCGCCGAGGCCGCCGACGCGGCGGTCTCGGCCCTCGCCGTCGCCGCCCGCGAGGCCGAGCTGGCCGACGCCGAGGTCGCCGGGCTCGACGAGCG
>NZ_BAABJO010000088.1:0-948 GCF_039543345.1 Pseudonocardia adelaidensis
AGCTGATCGGCGGCCCGGAGGCCGCCGTCGTCCGGGACAGCGGCGGCGGGCAACACGCCGACCAGCGCCGACCGGAGTCGGCCGAGCTCGGCGTCGAGCCGCTCCACCTCACCGCGGGTGCGCTCCCGCACGGAGATCGCGGCGGCCTCCTCCCGGCGCGCGTCGTCGAGGGCGCCGGTGGCCGCGTCCACCGCCTGCTCGGCGGCGGTGAGGTCGTCGCCCGGGGAGGCCGGGGGCGGCAGGGTGGCCACGGTCTGCGCGCACACCGGGCACGAGTCGCCCACGGCGAGCGCGGGCCGCAGCGTGGCCGCGAGGTCGGCGCGCAGCGCGAGCCGGTGCCGCTCCTGAACGTGGTCGAGGCGGTGCCGGGCGTCCGCGACGGCGTCGACGGCCGACCGCGCCGCACGCTCGGCCTCCTCGGCGCGCACCGCTGCCCGGCCGCGCTCGTCCTCGGTGCGGTCGAGCTCGCGGCGGTCGCGCAGCCCCTGTTCCAGGGGGCCCCGGGCGGGGGCGACGGCGAGCGCGGCGCGGGCCCGGGCATCGGTGGCCTCCGCGCGTTCCAGCGCGGCCGCCGCGTCCGCGAGCGCGGAGTCGGCGGCGGCGCGGCGCTGCTGGAGGGCGTCGAGCCCGGCCGGCACGGCGAGCGCGCGGAGGGCGTCGTGCTCCGCGACGAGCCGGTGCACGGCGTCCTGCCGCTCGGCCCGCAGCGCGGCGGCGGCCTCGCGCGCCGCGCGGGACTCCTCCATACCGGCGCGGGCGTCGACGGCGTCGTTCGCGGCGGTGGTGTACGCCGCGGCGGCCTTCTCGTGCCGTTCGCGAGCACCGGGCAGCTCGGCGTGGAACGCGGCGAACTCGGCGTGGTCACGGCGCGCCTGTTCGAGCGGCCCGCGGGCGGGCGCGGCAGCGAGCCCCTCGCGGGCGGCCGGGTCGGCGGGCTCGGCCCCGGGG
>NZ_BAABJO010000089.1:0-912 GCF_039543345.1 Pseudonocardia adelaidensis
AGAGCGTGTTTGAGAAGGTCGGCGTGTTGACGTGACTGTGCCGGTGTAGTGATCAACGGTGGCGGGTGAGTCGGCAAGCGCGGTACCCCTCGGACACCAGTGACGAGCAGTGGGCGGTGATCGAGCCGCTGCTTCCACAGGTCAACACGGGTGGTCGGCCGGAGAAGCACCCGCGCCGGGCGATCGTGGACGCGATCTTGTACGTGGTGCGCACCGGGTGTGCGTGGCGGCAGCTGCCAGCCGACTTCCCGCCCTGGCAGACGGTGTACTGGTACTTCAACCGCTGGGAACAGGACAAGGTCACCGAGAGACTCCTCCCGGTGGTGCGCGCCCAGCTGCGAGTGCAGGAGGGCCGAAACCCGCAGCCCAGCGCCGGGCTGATCGACTCCCAGAGCGTCAAGGGCGCCGACACCGTCGGGCGCGACACCCGGGGCTACGACGCCGGGAAGAAGGTCAACGGCCGCAAGCGGTTCATCGTCACCGACACCCTCGGGCTGCTGCTCACCGTCGTGGTCGTGGCCGCGTCGGTGCAGGACCGCGATGGGGCCAAGCCGGCAATGTTGGCGACCTACCTGGGCACCTCGGTGCGGTTCGTGTTCGCCGACGGCGGGTTCGCCGGCCGGCTGCTCGACTGGGCCCAGACCCTGTTGCGCACCACGCTGCACATCGTGCGCAAGCCCGCCGACCAGCGCGGGTTCGCCGTGATCCCACGCCGGTGGGCGGTCGAGCGCACCTTCGCCTGGCTGACCGCGCACCGCCGCCTGGCCCGCGACTACGAACGCCACCCCGCCATGTCCGAGGCCATGATCCGCTGGGCCGCGATCAACACCATCACTCGCCGACTCGCCCGCGGAGCCCCTGCCACTCGACAGCAACGGCGCGCCTTACCCAGCCGAAAGTTGATCTTCTCAA
>NZ_BAABJO010000090.1:0-857 GCF_039543345.1 Pseudonocardia adelaidensis
TTGTGGGTCGTGTGGGTGGCGTGTAGGGCGGCGGCGAACTCGCGGGAGCGGTAGCAGGAGCCGTTGTCGGTCAGGACTCGTTCGATCCGCTCGATGCCGCAGGCGGCGAACCAGGCGGCGGCGCGGGCCCAGAACGCGGCGGCGGTGGTCTTGGTTTCGTCGGGCAGGATCTCGGTGTAGGCCAGCCGGGAGTGATCGTCGATGGCGTTGTGCAGGTAGCTGTAGCCCAGTCTGGCGCGGGGACCGGTGCTGTTGTTGGGGATCGGGACGCTGCGGGTGCTGTTGGGTGACCCGGCGGCGCGGCCGTGGACGCGGTGGCCGCCGCCGTCGGGAATGTTGCCCAGCTTCTTGATGTCGACGTGCACCAGGTCGCCGGGTCGTGGGTGTTCGTAGCGGCGCACGACCCGGCCGGTGGCGCGGTCGAGGTGGGCCAGGCAGGCCAGCCCGTAGCGGGTCAGGACGCGGTGCACGGTGGAGGCGGCGATCCCGAGCAGGAACCCGATGCGGGCCGGTCCCCACCGACGCAGAACCCGGACCTTGATGATGCGCCGCTCGCGGCGGGTTGGAGTGCGACGCGGGCTGTGGTGCGGTCGGCTGGAGCGGTCGCTCATTGCGGCCGGCCCGTCCTCGCGGAAACGGTCTGCCCAGCGCTTCGCGGTGCCGACTGAGACCTGGAACCGTTGCGCCGCGCGCCGCAGCGGCCAGCCGTCCTCGACGATGCAGCGGGCCAGGCGCTCACGACCGACCGGGGACAACGGGGCGTTACGGTGGAGCACGAGGGCCTCCTTGCTCGGTGCAGATGTCGCAATCCACACCGGACCTGGAGGCCCTCCCTCACATCAAGATCATCCCGGTCG
>NZ_BAABJO010000091.1:0-855 GCF_039543345.1 Pseudonocardia adelaidensis
GCCGCTGGCGATCATCGCCGAGGACGTCGAGGGCGAGGCCCTGGCCACCCTGGTCGTCAACAAGATCCGCGGCACCTTCAAGTCCGTCGCCGTCAAGGCCCCGGGCTTCGGTGACCGCCGCGAGGCGATGCTGGCCGACATGGCCATCCTGACCGGTGGCGAGGTCATCTCGGAGAAGGTCGGCCTCAAGCTGGAGAACGCCGACCTGTCCCTGCTGGGCCGGGCCCGCAAGGTCGTCGTCACCAAGGACGAGACCACCATCGTCGATGGCGCCGGTGACGCGGACCAGATCGCCGGGCGGGTCAACCAGATCCGCTCGGAGATCGAGCGCACCGACTCCGACTACGACCGGGAGAAGCTGCAGGAGCGCCTCGCCAAGCTCGCCGGCGGCGTCGCCGTCATCAAGGCGGGCGCGGCCACCGAGGTGGAGCTCAAGGAGCGCAAGCACCGCATCGAGGACGCGGTGCGCAACGCCAAGGCCGCCGTCGAGGAGGGCATCGTCGCCGGTGGCGGCGTGGCGCTGATCCAGGCCGGGGCCGGGCTGTTCGAGGGCCTGGGCCTGGACGGTGACGAGGCCACCGGCGCGAACATCGTCAAGGTCGCGCTGGAGGCTCCGCTCAAGCAGATCGCGATCAACGCCGGCCTCGAGGGCGGCGTCGTGGCGGAGAAGGTGCGCGGCCTGCAGGCCGGTCACGGCCTCAACGCCGCCACCGGCGAGTACGTCGACCTGGTCGCGGCCGGCATCATCGACCCGGCCAAGGTCACCCGGTCGGCGCTGCAGAACGCGGCCTCGATCGCGGCGCTGTTCCTGACCACCGAGGCGGTCATCGCCGACAAGCCGGAGAAGAACCCGGC
>NZ_BAABJO010000092.1:0-840 GCF_039543345.1 Pseudonocardia adelaidensis
CGCAGCGTGAGTGGCGAGGCGCAACGTCGCCGCGAGCTGGGCGAGTTCCTCAAAGCCCGACGGCAGCAGATCGTGCGCTCCGAACTCGGGCTCCCCCCGACCGGCAGGAGAAGCGCCCTCGGGCTGCGCCGCGAGGAGATCTCCTACCTGTCCGGTGTGAGCATCACCTGGTACACCTGGCTCGAGCAGGGCCGACAGATCAAACCGTCCCGACAGGTCCTGGAAGCGATCGCACGCACCCTGCGCCTGTCCGTCACCGAACAGGCCTACATCCTCTCGCTCGCCGGGCACTCCGCCCCCGAACCCGCACCCGAGCCGCCCCCCCAAACAACCCTGTCCCACGTGCAGCGGCTGCTCGACGCGCTCGCACGCCACCCGGCGTACGCCATGGCCCCGGACTGGACGGTAGTGGGATGGAACGCCGCCTACGAGGCGCTCTACCCCAACGTAGCGACCGCCCCGCCAGCGGACCGGAACCTGCTCTGGCTCGTGTTCACCGATCCCCACCTGCGTGAGCTGATGGCCGACTGGGACGACACCAGCCGCCGCCTCCTCGCCCGGTTCCGAGCCCAGGCCGGCCCCCGGCTGGGCCACCCGTCCTTCTCCCGCGTGGTCAAACGACTTCTCGAGGCCAGCGAGGCATTCCGCACCGGCTGGGAAAACCACGACATCGAAGGATTCACCCCACGAGAGCGCCTGTTCCGCCACCCCGCCGTCGGCGACCTCCACATGGAGCAACACATACTCGCACCCTCGGACCACCCGGACCTACAGGTAGTGATCTACACACCCGTGCAGACCACCGACACCCCCGCACGACTGCGCCGGCTGGTCGACACC
>NZ_BAABJO010000093.1:0-777 GCF_039543345.1 Pseudonocardia adelaidensis
GCCTGCGTGGTCGGTGCGGATGCGGTCGGTGCCGCGGCGGAACGGCTCGGCGAGGGTGGCGATCAGCTGGGGGGCGAGTCTCTCGCCGGTGTTCTCGACGGTGAGCTCGACCGTGTGGGGGTGGGTGCTGGTGGTGACCCACACGGTGCCTGCGGGCAGGTTGTGGGCGATCGCGTTGTGCACGAGGTTCGTGGTCAGTTGCAGCAGGAGCGCGGGTGAGCCGGCGGTGGGGGCGGGCTCGGTGGTGGTTGTGATGGTGATGCGGTGTTTGTCGGCGAGGGGGAGCAGTGTTTCGGTGGCGTCCTCGGCGAGCAGGGACAGGTCGAGGTGCTGGCGGGGGAAGGAGCGTTGGTCGGCGCGGCTGAGCAGCAGCAGTGTTTCGGTGAGGTCGATGGCTCGGGTGTTGACGGTGTGGAGGCGGTCGACGAGGTCGGTGGTGTCGGGGTTCGGGTCGTTGCGGGCGACGTCGAGGAGTGTCTGGGTGATGGCCAGTGGGGTGCGTAGTTCGTGGGAGGCGTTGGCGGCGAATCGGCGTTGTTCGGCGACGTGTGCTTCGAGCTGCGTGAGCATGGTATCGAAGGCGTCGGCGAGTTCGCGGAACTCGTCTTTGCGGCCGGGTAGGCGGATCCGGTGGGAGAGCGATCCGTTGGCGGCGGTGCGGGTGGCGGCGGTGATGCGGGTCAGTGGGGCGAGCATGCGGCCGGCGAGGATCCACCCTCCGACGAGGCCGAACACCAGCAGGAACGCCATCACGACGACGGCCGCCGGGGCGAAGAC
>NZ_BAABJO010000094.1:0-763 GCF_039543345.1 Pseudonocardia adelaidensis
CGTCGAAGGCGTCCTTGTCCAGCGGCCAGATCGTCGGGCCCTTGTGCACGTGGACGTTCTTGATCCCCAGCTCCTGCGCCCGGGCCAGGAAGCGGTAGCACTCCGGGTCGGACAGCTTGTAGCCGCGGGAGTCCCCGATCCACTCGGCGGTGTAGAGCTTGACGCCCTTCAGCTGGTAGCGCTCGGCGTCCTCCTCCAGCTGGGCGAGCCCGGCGTCGCCCTCCCGCGGGTCGAAGCGCCCGTTGGTGATGAACTTCCCCGGGTACTTCTCGGTGAGCGTGTGGTTGCGCTCCGCGGTGTTGAACCCGTTCGTGTACCAGTACTTCAGATAGGTGGACTGGAAGATCGCGACGTCGACGTGGCCCGCCTCGAAGAGGTCGTGCATCAGGTCCTCTTCGGAGTACTTGCAGTACTTCTCCCAGTCCCACCGGGCCTCGGGCGGGCCGAGCTGGTGGTAGCCGTAGAAGCAGTCGATCCAGCCCTTCGCCAGGTTCTCCCGGCCGGGCACCCAGTTCTGCGGGCTCGCGTCCCAGTAGTGCATGTGGCTGTCGACGATGAAGTAGTTCTCGCCGTCCTTGGAGTACATGTGGGGGGCCTCCAGCTCGGGAAAGCGGCGGTCAGGGGACGAGGATCGCCCGGCCGCGCACGCGGCCGGCGTCGAGGTCGTGCAGCGCGTCCAGCGCCGCATCCAGCGGGTACTGCTTGGTGTGCAGGGTGACCTTCCCGGCCTGGGCGAGCACCATCAGCTCGGCCAGATCGGCAT
>NZ_BAABJO010000095.1:0-755 GCF_039543345.1 Pseudonocardia adelaidensis
AGGTGCCCGGTCCAGGCCGCCACCACCGCCTGCGTGCACGCCGACAGCGACGAGTCGCGCACCGTCAACGCCTCGTAGTAGGCGAAGTTGCGCCGCATCTGCTCCGGCGTGAAGGCGTCCGGCCGCAGCTGCATCGCCAGCACCAGGTCCGCCTGCTTGATCACCTGCTTGCGGTACAGGTCGAAGTAGGGGACGTTCAGCAGCAGCGGGTACTTCTCCGGCGGCGTGTTCTCGAAGTCCCACACCTGGTGGTGGGTGAACCCCTCCGCCTGCGGGTGCACCCCCAGCACCTCGTCGAACGGGATCCGCATCGACTTCGCCGCGTCCCGCCAGGACGCCATCTCCTCCGCGTTCACCCCGAGCCGCGCCGCCGCCCGCGCGTGCCGCGCCGCGGTGTCCGCCGCCACCCGCAGGTTCTGCTGCGCCATCAGGTTGGTGTAGACGTTGTTGTCCACGATCGCGGTGTACTCGTCCGGCCCGGTCACCCCGTCGATGCGGAACTCCCCCGCCGAGTCGTGGTGGCCCAGGGAGCGCCACAGCCGGGCGGTGGCCACCAGCAGCTCCAGGCCCACCTCCCGCTCGAACACCACGTCACCGGTGGCCGCCACGTGCCGGCGCACGGCGTCGGCGATGTCGGCGTTGATGTGGAACGCCGCGGTGCCGGCGGGCCAGTAGCCCGAACACTCCTGGCCCCGGATGGTGCGCCACGGGAACGCCGCCCCGCGCAGGCCCAGCTGCTCGGCGCGCTCGTAGGC
>NZ_BAABJO010000096.1:0-751 GCF_039543345.1 Pseudonocardia adelaidensis
CGTCGAAGGCGTCCTTGTCCAGCGGCCAGATCGTCGGGCCCTTGTGCACGTGGACGTTCTTGATCCCCAGCTCCTGCGCCCGGGCCAGGAAGCGGTAGCACTCCGGGTCGGACAGCTTGTAGCCGCGCGACCCGTTGTTCCACTCGGCGGTGTAGAGCTTGACGCCCTTCAGGCCGTACTTCTCGGCGTCCGCCTCGAGCTCCTTCAGCCCCGCGTCGCCGTCGCGCGGGTCGAAGCGCCCGTTGACGATCAGGCGGTCGCCGAAGCGGTTCAGCAGCTGCGCGTTCTGCTCGACGGTGTTGAAGCCGTTGGTGTACCACTCCTTGAGGTAGGTCGACTGGAAGATCGCGACGTCGACGTGGCCCTCGATGAACATGTCGCGCTCGAAGTCGTCGGGCGTGACCTTGAGGTAGTGCTCGTAGTCCCAGTGGGTCTCGGGCGGGCCGAGCTGGTGGTAGCCGTAGAAGCAGTCGATCCAGCCCTTCGCGTACTGCTCGGCGCCCGGCTTCCAGTTCTCCCGGCTGGCGTCCCAGAAATGGCTGTGTGAATCGACGATGAAGTACTTCTCGCCGTCCTTCTCGTACATCGTGGTGGGACCTTTCGCGTCAGGGAACGAGAATGGCTCGGCCGCGCACGCGGCCGGCGTCGAGGTCGTGCAGCGCGTCCAGCGCCGCATCCAGCGGGTACTGCTTGGTGTGCAGGGTGACCTTCCCGGCCTGGGCGAGCACCATCAGCTCGGCCAGATCGGCAT
>NZ_BAABJO010000097.1:0-749 GCF_039543345.1 Pseudonocardia adelaidensis
GAAGCCGCACCGGATCAAACAGGTCCGGCTCACCTGCGCTCTCCCCGAAACCGCGATGATCGAACAGAAGCACCGCGATACCCGAGGCTGCGAACCGGTCCGCGAACTGCGGCAGTCCGTCGCGCCGCGTACCGGTAATACCGTGCGCCATCACGATAATCGGCCTAGGGCCAGGGTCGCTCGTGGCCGGGTAGAGCCACGCCGCGCACCTCAGCCCGCCTGAGGAGAACTCGACTTCTTCACGAATCATAACCATCTGCAGTTCCTCTCGTCGTATAGCTCTTCGTCCGGTTTGCCATCGCCGGAGTCGAATTCATGGCATTGAACCTGCGCCGGGCGAGGCTGCGCCGGGGCCGTGATGGTGCGCTCCCGGCACCATCACGGGTCCCATTTGCGGCGCGGGTGCCGCAGCCGTCGGGCTCGGGCACCCAGGTCGGTTGGCGGTGCTCAGGCTGCCGTGATGAGCCCGAGCTGTCGCAGGGCGGTCAGTCCGTCGTCAAGGCCGAGCTCTTCGGTGATCAGCCCGTTCTCGACCTTGAGGATGGAGATACCGGTGAAGCGCATCGTTTTGCCGGTGCCGGCGGGCAGCGCGCCGACGGGGATGTCGTCGAATCCATCTCCTGTCTGCGTGCCACCGCCTTCCCACTGGCCGACCACGTAGTCACCCTCGGCGATCAGATCAGCGGTGCCCCAGAAGTTCAGGTCGGGGAACGCCGACCGGAAGTGGGTAGCAAACTCCCGCACCTGGT
>NZ_BAABJO010000098.1:0-689 GCF_039543345.1 Pseudonocardia adelaidensis
CGGCGCGACGGACTGCCGCAGTTCGCGGACCGGTTCGCAGCCTCGGGTATCGCGGTGCTTCTGTTCGATCATCGCGGTTTCGGGGAGAGCGCAGGTGAGCCGGACCTGTTTGATCCGGTGCGGCTTCTGGAGGACTGGCGCGCCGCCATTGCGTTCGCTCGGTCGCTGCCCGACATCGACGCCGATCGTGTGGCGACGTTCGGATCCTCCATGGGAGGGGGCAACGCGCTTGCCGCCGCCGCAGAGGATCCGCTGGTAGCCGCCGCCATCAGCCAGATTCCTTTCCTGGACATGAGCCAGGCGCCGCACTCTGCGCAGCTTCGGGAGCAGATGCAGGCGGTGGCTGCTGAAGGCGGCCATCTGCCCGCACTCGGGCAGCCGCATGAGCCGGCGATCATCAACGCGCCGGGCGCCGAGGCCGGCTGGCGGCGAGTCGTGGCCAATGCCGACCAGTCACGCTGGCGCAACCGAGTATCGATGGGGTGGCTGACGGGTGACCCGTATCGCCCGAGCCGGCAGGCAGCCACGCTGCATTGCCCATGGCTGGTCACCGTGGCCGCGAACGACAGGGTTGCCCTGCCCGGGCCGGCGATCGACGCCGCACTGCGAGCACCCGAGGGCGAGCTTCGGATCTATCCGGATATCGATCACTTCGACATCTATGACGGACCGCCGTACGAGGCCGTCGT
>NZ_BAABJO010000099.1:0-688 GCF_039543345.1 Pseudonocardia adelaidensis
GCCCGACTTCGACACCAGCCCGATCGGCCCCGCACCGGCGATGTCGGCCGGGATGATCCCCGCGTTCGACTTCCCGGGCGAGATGATCCCCGGGCAGTTCGGGCCGATGATCCGGGTCTTGTTGCCCGTGGCACAGGCGTGCGCCCACACCCGGGCGGAGTCGTGCACGGGGATGCCCTCGGTGATCACGACGGCGAGCCCGATGCCGGCGTCGATCGCCTCCACGGCGGCGTCGCCCGCGAACCCGGGCGGCACGAACAGGACGCTCACGTCCGCGCCGGTCTCGGCCATCGCCTCGGTGACGCTGCCGAAGACCGTCAGGTCGCGGCCGCCGATCGTCACGGTGGTGCCGGCCTTGCGGGCGTTCACCCCACCGACGACGTCCGTGCCGGCGGCCAGCATCTTCGCCGTGTGCTTGCCGGCCTCGCTCCCGGTGATGCCCTGGACGATGACCTTGCTGTGCTCGTGCAAGAAGATCGACATGCTCAGGCTCCCACCCGTGCTGCGAGCCGGGCGGCGCGGTCCGCCGCCTCGTCCATGGTCGTGACCTGCGTGACGAGGGGGTGGTTCGCCTCGTCGAGGATCCGGCGGCCCTCCACGACGTTGTTGCCGTCCAGCCGCACCACCAGCGGCTTCGTCGCCGCATCGCCGAGGATCTTCAGCGCCTCGACGATGCCGGTGGCCACCG
>NZ_BAABJO010000100.1:0-686 GCF_039543345.1 Pseudonocardia adelaidensis
CGGTGGCCACCGGCATCGTCGAGGCGCTGAAGATCCTCGGCGATGCGGCGACGAAGCCGCTGGTGGTGCGGCTGGACGGCAACAACGTCGTGGAGGGCCGCCGGATCCTCGACGAGGCGAACCACCCGCTGGTCACCCAGGTGGACACGATGGACAACGCGGCCGACAAGGCCGCTGAGCTGGCCGCGGCAGGAGCCTGAGAGATGTCGATCTTCCTCAACGAGAACAGCAAGGTCATCGTCCAGGGCATGACCGGTGGCGAGGGCACCAAGCACACCACCAAGATGCTGGCGGCCGGCACGGACGTCGTCGGTGGGGTGAACGCCCGCAAGGCCGGCACCACCGTGACGATCGGCGGGAAGGACCTCACGGTGTTCGGCACCGTCGAGGAGGCCATCAAGGAGACCGGCGCGGACGTGAGCGTGGTGTTCGTGCCGCCGCGGTTCGCCAAGGACGCGGTGATCGAGGCGATCGACGCCGAGATCCCACTGGCAGTGGTGATCACCGAGGGGATCCCGGTGCACGACTCCGCCTACTTCTGGGCGCACGCCACCGCGAAGGGCAACAAGACCCGGATCATCGGCCCGAACTGCCCGGGGATCATCTCGCCCGGGAAGTCGAACGCGGGGATCATCCCGGCCGACATCGCCGGTGCGGGGCCGATCGGGCTGGTGTCGAAGTCGGGC
>NZ_BAABJO010000101.1:0-659 GCF_039543345.1 Pseudonocardia adelaidensis
ATGATGTTCCTCCTCCAGCTGAAAATAAGGCAATATCAGGTCGCATGGAAACTGCCGTTTCCAATCCAACCACTTTATAATCAGTTCCTTCATACGAGATTGTTTTCCCAACAGATCTTTCAGAAGCTACAGGGATTAATTCTGTAACAGGGAAATTACGTTCTGCCAAAACTCTTAGCATTACTTCGCCAACCATACCAGTGGCACCAACAACAGCTACTTTCATTTTTAAATTCAGTTTTAATTTGAGGCAAATCTAAATAAAAAAAGACCTACATTTCTGTAAGTCTTTTTGCTCCTCCTGCTGGGCTCGAACCAGCGACCCTCTGATTAATCCCGAAGTTTCGGGACTCTAACTAACTGAGCTAAAACTCCGGATAATTCTTGATTTTCATCACATAGTCTTTCCAAAAACTTTTTGGATTTTTGCTTTTTAATGTATCGTTCAAGATTTAGAGCAATCGTTTTGTCATTTGAAACTTCGAAAAGAGCCATCATTTTCCAAGGGCGAAATTTCCGCGTATATGTGTTGAAATTTTCCTGTTGATTTAACAATAATAGTACTCTTCTATCTAGTAATTGATTTCCCCATTCACAAGAAGTTTCTGAAACAAAAGCACAAGAATGACAAGCAGCACCATTTATCGAAGATTGTAATG
>NZ_BAABJO010000102.1:0-655 GCF_039543345.1 Pseudonocardia adelaidensis
CTTCATTAAATATTAGTCAATTAGAAACAGGACTGTTTATGGTTTCAGTATCTACAAATAAAGGTTTAGTAACTAAGAAATTTTTAAAGAAATAAATAACAAAGAGTTATGAATAAAAAAGGGTTTCAAAATTTGAAACCCTTTTTTATTAGTTTACCATAGGTTTTTCTTTTTTGATAGAAAAATCAACTTCAATTTGATTGTTTAAAATGTCTTCAAAGGTTTCTCTTTTTCTTATTTAATCACTTTATATTTTGGAACCAATGTTTTCATTACTGTCCAGGCGATAAGGTAGGCTACGGCGCAGATTGAGAAAATAATCATGTATCCTTTATCGATTCCGTCTACGACTACTGCTCCTGATTTTTCCAATTGCTCGAAGAATCCGTCCGGTAATCTTTCGTTTACATATTGAGGATATTTTTCCAATAAAGGAGTTCCGTCAACCGTTGACCAAGCTTTGTGAGCATGATCGAATAAAACTCCGGAAGATTTGTTGATGATAAAAGAACCGATTCCTCCTGCCATTCCACCAATTCCGGTGATCGTTGCAATGGCTTTTTTAGGAAACATATCTCCTACTGTCGAGAAGATATTGGCTGACCATGCCTGGTGTGCAGCTCCCGCAATTCCGATGATTAAAACAGGAATCCAG
>NZ_BAABJO010000103.1:0-633 GCF_039543345.1 Pseudonocardia adelaidensis
CGCGCTGGAGATCGACGCCGACACCGAGTGCGAGGCCGGGCTGTCGGACGCCCAGCTGATCGATGCGATCGTCGGGTTCGACCGGGTCGCCGCATGGGCGCAGGCCCGGCAGGCCCGGCTGCTGGCCGAGTTCACCCGCCGCCGCCCCGGCGACGACCCCACCCTGGTGGCCACCGACAAGCCGTGCACCGTGAGCAGGTTCGCCCCCGACGAGGTCGGGCTGGCCCTGACCCAGGCCCGGCTCACGGCCAAGGCCCGGCTGGGGCGGTCGGTGCAACTGCAGCAGGTGCTGCCCGAGACCCTCGCGTTGTGGGAGCGGGGTCGGCTCGACGAACGCCGGGTCAGCGCGATCTGCGACGCCACCCACCACCTGAGCGCCGAGACCGCCCGCGCCGTGCAGCAGCGGGTGCTCGACCGCGCCCCGGAACAGACCCTCGGCCAACTCAAGGCCGCCCTGAAACGGGCCGTGATCGCCGCCGACCCCGAAGGAGCCGCCGAACGGCACCAGGCCGCCCGCCGCGACCGCCGGGTCTCCATCAGCGAAGAACAGGACGGGATGGCCTCGCTGTGGGCGCTGATGTCGGCCGCCGACGCCCAGGCCGGCTACCAGTGGCTCACCCGCCTGGCCCTGGG
>NZ_BAABJO010000104.1:0-623 GCF_039543345.1 Pseudonocardia adelaidensis
TCTTGCAATTTCTGTAGAATTACTTATAGTAGTATAGAAACCAGTCAATCTTAATTTTACAACCTGACCTCTCATGATATAACTTAAATCATTTGAATTGATGATCTGATTTTTAACTCCCGGAGTTACATAATCTACCATTCTCGGGTTGATATAAATTTCGTTAAGTGTAGGTGCCAAACTAAAGAATGCTCCGTTGTAAACAATAAAGTTTTTACCATTAATTTTATAGGTAACTTTAGCTTTCAGACCTGCATCTAATGCATCATAAATACTGCTCTTACCTTTAGAATTGTCTGCAAACCTTGCAAGCCCACTTCTGAAATGCCCATCTCTCTGTGATTCTGAATAAGAGCTGAAGATGGAAGCAACTATATTAAACTTATAAATTTGCAACACAACAATCCATTTATCATTGCGGTGGATGCATCTTTGGGGAAAACTGAATCTGTTGGAAACATAATTGGTGATACTGGTTCCTTACGTCCTGGGGCAGCCCTTAACAAAGACCTTCCAGAGATCGGTGACATACATATTACCGGCGTTGTTAATATAAGCGGTTTTATGGAATATGCTGTCCTGCAGAGTACCCGTCTTTCCTTAGTCGTAGAAATGGCAAAGAG
>NZ_BAABJO010000105.1:0-616 GCF_039543345.1 Pseudonocardia adelaidensis
ATTATTTGGTGGTAGAAAATGTGCTGGACAGGAATTTTATAGCCGAAAAACCTGCGCAAGTTTGGGTTTCTGATATTACCTACATTCAAACCAAAGAAGGATTTTTGTACTTGACAACAGTGATTGATTTGTATGATCGGAAAATCATTGGATGGAGTTTAAGCAACGGAATGAGCACCGAAGAGACAAGTCTTTCTGCCTGGAAAATGGCTGTCAAAAACAGAAAAATAGGGGAAAGTCTAATTTTTCATAGCGACAGAGGCGTTCAATATGCAAGCAGAAAATTTGCAAATACTCTGGAATTTTATGGAGTTACAAGAAGCATGAGCCGGAGAGGAAATTGTTGGGATAACGCTGTGGCAGAGAGCTTTTTCAAATCTTTGAAAACAGAACTGATTTATGGAAACAAGCTTATTACAAAAGAAAAAATGGAGCTGGAAATATTTGAATATATTGAAATATGGTACAACAAAAAAAGACGCCACAGTGCCTTGAATTATCAAACTATTGAAGAGTTTAACAATCAAAACAAAATTTATCAAAATGTAGCTTAACTTATACTGGAAATTTTGTTTGCATATCCAATATTGAAGAAATTAATCTAAGAGATTTTGGT
>NZ_BAABJO010000106.1:0-602 GCF_039543345.1 Pseudonocardia adelaidensis
GAAGCCGCACCGGATCAAACAGGTCCGGCTCACCTGCGCTCTCCCCGAAACCGCGATGATCGAACAGAAGCACCGCGATACCCGAGGCTGCGAACCGGTCCGCGAACTGCGGCAGTCCGTCGCGCCGTGTACCGGTAATACCGTGCGCCATCACGATAATCGGCCTGGGGCCAGGGTCGCTCGTGGCCGGGTAGAGCCACGCCGCGCACCTCAGCCCGCCTGAGGAGAACTCGATCTCTTCACGAATCATGACCATCGGCGTGCTCCTCTCGTTGTACAGCTCGGTTTGGTTGATGGTGCTCAGGCTGCCGTGACGAGCCCGAGCTGTCGCAGGGCGGTCAGTCCGTCGTCAAGGCCGAGCTCTTCGGTGATCAGCCCGTTCTCGACCTTGAGGATGGAGATGCCGGTGAAACGCATCGTTTTGCCGGTGCCGGCGGGCAGCGCGCCGACGGGGATGTCGTCGAATCCATCTCCGGTCTGCGTGCCACCGCCTTCCCACTGGCCGACCACGTAGTCACCCTCGGCGATCAGATCAGCGGTGCCCCAGAAGTTCAGGTCGGGGAACGCCGACCGGAAGTGGGTAGCAAACTCCCGCACCTGGT
>NZ_BAABJO010000107.1:0-593 GCF_039543345.1 Pseudonocardia adelaidensis
CCACCACCGCCACCGTGCTGGCGCAGGCCCTCGTCCGCGAGGGGCTGCGCAACGTCGCCGCCGGGGCCAACCCGATGGCCCTCAAGCGGGGTATCGAGAAGGCCACCGAGGCCGTCTCCGAGGCGCTGCTGAAGAGCGCCAAGGAGGTCGAGACCAAGGAGCAGATCGCTGCCACCGCGTCGATCTCCGCGGCCGACTCCACCATCGGCGACCTGATCGCCGAGGCGATGGACAAGGTCGGCAAGGAAGGCGTGATCACGGTCGAGGAGTCCCAGACCTTCGGTCTGGAGCTCGAGCTCACCGAGGGCATGCGCTTCGACAAGGGCTACATCTCGCCCTACTTCGTCACCGACGCCGAGCGCATGGAGGCCGAGCTCGAGGACCCCTACGTCCTCCTCGTCTCCTCCAAGATCTCCACGGTCAAGGACCTGCTCCCGCTGCTGGAGAAGGTCATGCAGGGCGGCAAGCCGCTGGCGATCATCGCCGAGGACGTCGAGGGCGAGGCCCTGGCCACCCTGGTCGTCAACAAGATCCGCGGCACCTTCAAGTCCGTCGCCGTCAAGGCCCCGGGCTTCGGTGACCGCCGCGAGGCG
>NZ_BAABJO010000108.1:0-593 GCF_039543345.1 Pseudonocardia adelaidensis
CCACCACCGCCACCGTGCTGGCGCAGGCCCTCGTCCGCGAGGGGCTGCGCAACGTCGCCGCCGGGGCCAACCCGATGGCCCTCAAGCGGGGTATCGAGAAGGCCACCGAGGCCGTCTCCGAGGCGCTACTGAAGAGCGCCAAGGAGGTCGAGACCAAGGAGCAGATCGCTGCCACCGCGTCGATCTCCGCGGCCGACTCCACCATCGGCGACCTGATCGCCGAGGCGATGGACAAGGTCGGCGAGGAAGGCGTGATCACGGTCGAGGAGTCCCAGACCATGGGGCTCGAGCTGGAGCTCACCGAGGGCATGCGCTTCGACAAGGGTTACATCTCGCCCTACTTCGTCACCGACGCAGAACGACAGGAGGTAATCCTCGATGACCCGTACCTGCTGTTGGTCGCGGCGAAGGTGTCGTCCATACAGGCGCTGATCGCGGTACTCGAGAAGGTACTCGAGTCCGGCAGGCCGCTGGCGATCATCGCCGAGGACGTCGAGGGCGAGGCCCTGGCCACCCTGGTCGTCAACAAGATCCGCGGCACCTTCAAGTCCGTCGCCGTCAAGGCCCCGGGCTTCGGTGACCGCCGCGAGGCG
>NZ_BAABJO010000109.1:0-543 GCF_039543345.1 Pseudonocardia adelaidensis
GGCCGGACGGGGCGCCGCGCAGCGCGGACCGCAGCTGCGCCGCCCGCCGCTCCGCGGTGTCGACGGCGCTGCGGGCCTCCTGCTCGGCGCGCGCGGCGGCGGTCTCGTCGGGGTGCCGCTCGACGACGGCGCGTTCGACGGCCCGCCAGGCCTGCTCGGCGGTGTCGCGGCGCCGCTCGGCCTCGGCGACGCCGTCGCGGGCGGCGGGCAGGGCGCTCGCGCGGGCGGCGGCCTCGCTGCGGGCCCAGTCGACGAGCGCGGTCCAGCCCGCGAGCACGTCCGGGCCGGCGGGGGCGGGCGCACCGAAGGGGACGAGCGGGTCGCGGGCGGCGCGCAGCCCGGCCGCGGCCGCGTCGACCTCGGCGCGGAGCTCCTCGACGGCCGCCGCGGCCGCGTCCCGGGCCCGGCGGGCCGCCCGGACGCCCACGGCGGCCAGGTCGGCGGCGCCGGCCAGCCGGTCGAGGTCGGCGAGGCCGGCGTCGAGGTCGGCGATGGCGGGG
Source organism: Pseudonocardia adelaidensis (assembly GCF_039543345.1). Taxonomy (NCBI): domain Bacteria; kingdom Bacillati; phylum Actinomycetota; class Actinomycetes; order Pseudonocardiales; family Pseudonocardiaceae; genus Pseudonocardia; species Pseudonocardia adelaidensis. The sequence goes on from NZ_BAABJO010000109.1 coordinate 501, forward strand.
AGCTGATCGGCGGCCCGGAGGGCGCCGTCGTCCGGGACAGCGG
>NZ_BAABJO010000110.1:0-541 GCF_039543345.1 Pseudonocardia adelaidensis
ATCGGACCTTCACCGAACTGCCTGTTGTCTAAAGAAACCTGCATATCTGCATTAGAATTGATAATATTTCCGTCAATCATAAATTGAGTTCCTAAAGCAGTAGTATTATATTTATCGGTACTGTATGTAAATCCACCTCTGTTCTCACGAAGCATAGGTCTGTTGTTGAAACTTAAATTGGGTGTTTTTGCCAATCCTCCGGGTAATAGTTCCATGAGATCGGTTAAGCTTGATGGCTGTAGGAAAGATTGACAGGAAGAAACTGATGATGATGATGATGAAGTGTTTGGGGTTTGTTGATTGGGGTAATTAGGGATATGATCAGAGAAAGTCTGAGAAGAAGAAGAAGAAGTAGACCAAACCGAGCCAACTACTCGTCATCCGAGCCTAGACGACTTCCCAGTCGACCTCCTCCTCTACATCCTCTCCTCCCTCCCCACAATTGACGCCGTTAAAACCAGCTCCGTCTCTCGCAAATGGCGAAACCTCTGGTCCTCCGTCCCTTCTCTCAGCTTCGACTACTCCATCTTCCCTCCCGCCG
>NZ_BAABJO010000111.1:0-528 GCF_039543345.1 Pseudonocardia adelaidensis
AGTACGATCATTGTGATAATTACCTTTCCGTTCATTCTTTTCTTTCTGCTTAAGGATGGGAAAAGGTTTAAGAATTACAGTGTTAAACTTCTGCCTCCGAAATACCGGGATGATGCCAACCAGATTTTAAAAAATATGGACACTCAGGTCGGTTCCTATATTCAGGGACAAATTATTGTGGCGCTATGTATCGGCGCATTGCTTTATATCGGCTATCTGATTATTGGATTGGATTATGCTATAACTCTAGCTATTATTGCAGGTGTATTAGGCGTAGTTCCTTATTTGGGGCCAATAATTGCCATAACCCCAGCAATTATCATCGCGTTGGTACAGTCACCATTTATGCTGGTTAAGCTGGCTATTGTCTGGGCAATCGTCCAGTTTCTTGAGGGTAACTTTATCTCGCCGAATATTATGGGGAAAACCATGCAAGTACACCCATTGACAATTATTCTTGTCCTGCTTGTAGCGGGGAAACTGTTTGGTATTGTCGGAATCATACTAGCAATACCGGGATATGCAATT
>NZ_BAABJO010000112.1:0-523 GCF_039543345.1 Pseudonocardia adelaidensis
ACAATAAACCTATACAAAGGGAAAAATGGTGGAACCCATAGGTGTATGAATGGAGCTAAGAGAAAATAGAAAGTGAATAGAGAAATGAGAATGTGCATGAATAGAAAGGCAAAACATCGCAAGGGAAATGAAGAAAAAGGAAGGGGATGGAAGCAGGGCACAAGGCCTTTTCCACTTCCATTGATATGTTATTTTTTTTCTCTTTTTTTCTTTCTTTCTTCTTTTTATTTTTTTATTTTTATTTCATATTTTTCCCTCTCTTTTTTTATATCATTCCTTAAGTCCCATAGGTTTGATCCTGTAGATTTTGACTCATTTTCTCATTGAGCGAGGGGTACGAAATAAATCAGATTGATTTTTCGATCAAAAGTATTATGTGAAATCTTCGATTTTTTCTTCTTCCTCTATCCCTATCCCATAGGTACAGTGTTTGAATCAATAGAGAACCTTTTCTTCTGTATGAATCGATATTCTTATATTCCAATTCCTTCCCGATACCTCCCAAGGAAAATCTCGAATTGGA
>NZ_BAABJO010000113.1:0-522 GCF_039543345.1 Pseudonocardia adelaidensis
ATACTACCCAACTCTTGGCGCACAGCATCCAATGCTTTATTGGCAGTAGCATAATCTGACGCTGAAAAAAATACAATATCTCCAACTTGCGCCTGGGTTGTTTTTATAATATTTTCTGCAATATCTTCACCTAAAAACTTAATAATGGGCGATTGTAAATCGTTTTCATTAACAATAATGTAAGCTAAACCACCCAAACCTAATTGTTGGGCAATCTCGGTTAGCTTTTCAATTTGACCTTTCGATAAACGCTTTTTTCCTTGTTCCTCAGCCGAAACCTTGATGCATTTTACAATACCGCCCTCATCAATAGGCTTGCTAAAAACTTGAAAGGTTGTTTCCTTAACAATATCGGTGATATCCTGAAGTTGTAAACCGAATCGTAAATCGGGCCGGTCGCAGCCGTATTTATCCATGGCGTCTTGATAGGTAATCACTTCAAAAGGATGTAAAATCCATTTGTTACCGTAAATTTTTGTAACCACTTCATTAAACATTTTGGTGTTTAAATCCATAATTTGT
>NZ_BAABJO010000114.1:0-516 GCF_039543345.1 Pseudonocardia adelaidensis
GTAATTATTTAATAGTTAATGTTTTATAATAATATTGTTTTTTCAATTGACTATTTCCTAACTTGCACCACTTTTAAATGAGTAATGAGTAAAAAAATTATTGGTCGGGTTGATAAAATCGACTTCCCAAAATTAGGTTTGTTTAACATTGATGTGAAAATTGATACCGGTGCTTATACATCGGCCATTCATTGTTCTGAAATCATCATAGAAAATGACAGTTTAAGATGTATTTTCAATAGCGATGTTCACCAAAACTTCGGAAAAACAGAAATCATTTTTCATACTTACACCAAAACCAATGTAAAAAGCAGTAACCGCTACAAAGAAAACCGATACAAAGTAAAATCGGAAGTGGTCTTTTTTGGAAAAAATTACAAGATTAACTTAACTTTAAGCACTAGAGACGACATGAAATTCCCTGTACTGATAGGCAGACAATTTTTAAAACAAAAATTTATAGTTGATGTAGATTTAGATTACGTTTCTTATTTATACAAAACACACCATGAATAT